>NC_021288.1:0-300276 GCF_000402035.1 Caballeronia insecticola | reverse complement strand
GATACGACACGCCCAGATAGAACAGATTCGAATGCGCTCCCGGCACGGTGACGGAACTCGTCACGACATTGCGTCCGATCCAGCCCGCGCCGATTCGCGCGCCCTGCACCTTGACCCAGCCATTGGCTTGCAAGCGCACGTCCTTATCGCCTGGATTGGTGATCGGAATCGGCGTGTTGCCATTGAAGAAGCTGGCCGCCGCATTCGGGCCGCCGCGCTGTTCGTCGTAGGCGGCGGCGAGACCGAACACGTCGGAGTCGTAGCGCAGCATCGTGGAAATCTGACGGCATTGCGTGAACTGCCCCGGCGCCGATCCCGCGCACGTGCCCTGGCCGGGCGAGTTGCCGGTGCCCGCGGAATCGCGTCCGAAAGAATAGGTCGCGCCGAGCGTGAAGCCTTTCCACATGCCCTTGTAGCCGACGGTGTTGTCACTCCGTGCATTCGGCACGTAGGCATCGAGCGATGCGATACCGTAGATGTTCGGCCCGAGAATGTCGGCGTCGCTGTCGATGAGGTAGGTCATCGAATACTGGCGGCCGAACATGAGCGTGCCGTATGGGCTGCTCAAACCGACCCACGCCTGCCGCCCGAAGAGTCGTCCGCCCTGCCCCAGATCGCCGCCGCGCACGTTGAAGCCGCTTTCCAGAACGAACTGGGCCGCATAGCCGCCGCCAAGGTCCTCGCGTCCACGCAAGCCCCAGCGCGACGGAAGCTCGCCCGTCACGCCGGGCATGCGAATGACGTGGTCGCCATTTGCATTGGCATGCGAGACATATTCGACTCCGGTATCGATAATGCCGTAAAGCGTCACGGACGATTGCGCGAAGACCGCAGGGCTCGCGAGTGCGAGCATGCTCAACAGGAAACGCTGCTTCGTCATGTTGGTCTCACGGATACGTGAAAGGAACGTGGTGCCTGCTTCCCGGTCGATTCGTCACTCATGCCGTGCCGTGCGCTTTCGGCCGCAACAGCTCGTCGAAGTCTTCGAGACTTGGGAACGCCAGCGGTTGCTGCGACTCGAGCGTCAGCAGCCGCTCGCGATACGCATCGAGGAGCGCGGTGCGCTCTTGCTGGCTGATGTACGGCACGTGCCAGCCGATGAAAGGCGGCAACACGTCGAAGCCGAGATAGCCGAGCGTGCCGCGCAACAGATGCTTCAGCAGATCAGGAAGCGGACCATGCACGCCGTTTGCATCGAACATATGCGGCTGCCCGCCCAGCGTCAGCGAGACGAGCGCCTTCTTGCCCTTCAATCCGCCGCGATCGTAGAAGCGCATGCCGCCATAGCAACGGCCCGATACGAACACGCGATCGAGCCATCCCTTCATGATGGCGGGCATGGAAAACCAGTAGATCGGGAAATTGAAAATGATCAGATCGGCCCACACGACCTTGTCGAGTTCCGCCTTGATATCGGGCGCGAGCAGGCCGTTCGCATCGGCATGGCGTTGTTCGAGTGCGTAGACGAGATAGTCTTCGTTGGCGCGACCGAGAAAGTCGTTCGGGCTCGCCACCGGGTTGAACTTCATTTCGTACAGATCGGACACTCGCACGTCGTGTCCGGATTCCGTCAGCGCGTCGGCGGCCGCATCGCGCATGGCCGTCGTAAAAGAAGCGGCTTCCGGGTGCGCATGCACAATCAAAACATTCATCGTGATTCACCAGAGAGGCATTCGAACAGGCCGCACGCATCCAGCGCCGGCCACCTGAGCACGTCGGCGGAATTCCGCGCTGTCAGAACTTCTCGCTATAAGGCCGCAGATCCGCTTCGAGCGTCCACGCGCTGCGATGCTGCCGATGAATCTGGTAATACGTTTCAGCCACTTCATCGGTCGACAACATGCCGTCGGGCGGCATGCTTTTGGCCAGATCCGGAAACAGCCGATGGATCGCCGGCATGTTCACCGCGCCATCGATGATCACGGTCGCCGCGTGAATGCCCTTCGGTCCGAACTCGCGCGCAATGCTCTGAATCACCGCGCGGGTCGCGAATTTCGCCGCCGCGAACGCACCGAAGTTCGCCCCGCCGCGCAGCGATGATGTCGCGCCCGTGAAAAGAATCGTGCCCTTGCCGCGCGGCTCCATGTGCCGCACCGCCTCGCGTCCGAACACGAACGCGCCGAATGCCCCCAGCCGCCAGACTTTCTCGAAGGCGTCGCCGCTGATCTCCAGCAACGGCTTGCGATGCTGCGCGCCCGCGTTATACACCGCCACCTCGATCGGCCCGATCTCCTGCTCGATCGTCGCGAGCGCCTCGACGATTTCCCGCTCCACGCGCAAGTCCACCTTCATGCCGGTGGCTTCGCCTCCCGCCTCGCGCAACTGCGCGGCGTAGCCCTGCAACTTCTCCAGATCGCGGGCAAACATGACGACGTGATAGTCCGGCGCGAAACGCCGTGCGATCGCCTGTCCCAGTCCCTCTCCGACCCCTGCTATGACCGCCACCTTCTTCGATGTCCTGTTCATCGCTGCTCCGTCTGAGTGCTGTGTCGCTGCGGCCTTGCGCCGGGCTTCGTGCTATTACCGATTTGCAAATCTGAAGCGGTGGAACTACGATACGTGTGTCCACACCTAATTGCAAGGAGACACCCACCCGTGAATACCCTCATCGCTTCTAAGCCTCGAAGAATCGGTTGCGTTTGCTTTCTTGAAGCCGTCGCTGAATTTTGATCGACGTGCCGCGCCGTACACGCATGTCCAGTGCTGCATCGCGAGCGGCGTTGCTCGATGCGGTTCATGCGTTGAGTCGCGATAAAGGCATCGACCAGGTTTCCGTCGATGAGATTGCGTGCAAGGCCGGATTGCACAAAGTGGCGGTGTATCGACTCTTTGGTTCGAGGCAAGCGCTGCTACTGGAATACGTTTTGCGTCATTGCAACGTATTGCGCACTATGTTCGATGAAGCGTGCGAGGCTCAACCCGGCGATGCGCGCAGTCAGATCCTGCACGTCTTCGCGCGCTTGTCTCCGGGCTTGATCGGCAGCATTCAGGCGATGCAGACGCAATGCACCCGACGCGACGATGCCATCGCCCACTTGCTCGATAACGAGTCGATCAGCCTTCGCGAACATTTGACGAAGCTGTGTATCGGCATGAACGCGCGCGAGCCGGATGTGCTGAGTTTTGCGCTGTTTTCCGTATGGCAAGGCGTCGCTTTCAACGCATGGACGGGTGCGGAAATTCCTTCCCCCGATGCGCTGACGAAGCTGATCGAGCGCTTGCTGAATACGTACTAACGTGACGCGCTCATGCCCATCGCGCGATAGATCGTGCCGCGTGATACGCCGAGCCTGCGGGCAGCCCGCGAGATGTTGCCGTCGTGGGCCGCAAGCGTTTCGAGGATGAGCCGGTGGTGTTGATCGGCGAGACGGTCATCGCGTGACACGGCGATGTGCGTCTGCATGGACCCGTGCGCGGGCGATCCGGATATCGACAGGCAAACGGTCAGACCGTTCGGCAAACGATGCAGCATGGTTTCATCGTGTCTGCTCAGCACGTCGAATGTGAGTCCGAACATTGACTCGACATCGCGATTCGGCGCGCGCGAGACGCCCAGCAAGCGTGCGCCGACGCCGTTGATCCATGCAACGCGGCCGTCTGGCCGAACCCCTGCCAGCCCCGCGGAACCGGAGCCGATCATGTCCGTTGCGATGTGAAACTCGATGAGCCAATATCCCGCCGGTTGCATGCGCAGCAAGCGGTGCTCGATCGATGCGGCATGCATCGTGACGACTTCCTTCGCGTCGAAACCGAACGTTCGGGACTCGACCGCAATGTTCAACAAACCTGCGAACCCGCCATGCCAGTCCAGGACAGGCGCGGCCGCGCAACGCATCGATGCATGCCCGGCGAAGTAATGCTCGGCACAATCGACCTGCGCCGCGCATCCGCTTTGCATCACGATACCGGGCGCGCTCGTGCCTATCGCCTGCTCCGAAAGATCGACGCCGACGCGACACCATTGCCGCGCGAGATCGCCCGATATCGAGTGCCCGGAACTCGCGTGAATGACGACGCCCGCCGGATCGAGGAGCGACACTGAGCAGCCGGTATGCGTGAGCGCGGCATCGAGCTTGAGCAAGTCCGGCTCGGCTGCATCGAGGATTCTCCGGCTGCGCCGCAACGTGTGCTTCAATGCGTGCTTCGGCAAGAGCGTCGGCACGACGAATTCGTGCATCGAACGGCCCCTGCTCAGGCAACGCTCCCACGATTGAATGATCGGCTCGCTGACCAGGCCCGAAGGACGCTCTCCGTCTTGCAAGAATCGTTCGCGCGCGCGGATCTTGCGCAGTTCCGTGCCGAACAACGTCGACAGACCGTCGCTCCCACTGCTCATGTATGACCTCCATCTCCCGATGAATCGAGTATGCAAAGCCATTTCCGCGATCGATAGAACGATTTTGCGCACCCTCGTTTGCGCGCTATCCGACAAAAACGTTCTATCATTTGCCACGCGATCGCCCGATACTTCGACGAATACCCGCGACCTCAACGATGCCTTCGAATAACGGTTCGACCACTGACTTCGTGCACTTCACCGCCGGTTCGCATTTGCGTGCAGGCGTGGAAGTCATGCACGCGAGTTTTGGCACGCACCGTTTCGCGCCGCATCTGCATGAGACGTGGTCGTTCGGCGCGGTATTGTCCGGCGCGCAGAACAATGCGATCGAGCCTGATCGCAACGTCATCGAGGCAGGGCAGTTGATTTTGATGCCGCCGTATCGGCCGCATGCGGGCTGTGCGGTCGGCGAAAAGCCCTGCCAATACGTGATGCTCTACGTCAGCGACAACCATTTGCGCGAGCGTGCCGACGCGCTCGGCCTTCACGAAGTAGATTTGCCTGCCACCGGTGTGACCGATCCGTGGTTAGTCGATCTGATGGCGGCGTTCGTGTTCGCGGCAATCGAGAGCGAGCGCGCGGGCGGCCATCCGTCTTCGTCGCTAGACCATACGTTCGTGCATGTCGTCGATCAAATTTTGATTCGTCACGCATCCGCGCCCGCTGATTCAGAGGCTTTCTACGCGCAACGATATGAACGTCGCCTCGACGCTGCGCTTGCACATCTGAAGGCGAATCTCTACGAAGCGATTCCCCTGAACGAACTCGCACGCCACGCGTCGCTTTCGCCCGCGCATTTCTGCCGGCGTTTCAGTCAGGCGTATGGCCTGCCGCCGCATCGCTATCAGCTCGTGCTGCGCATTGCGCAAGCCAAATCGATGTTGTACGCAGGCGAAGACATCAGCCGCGTCGCGTTGCTCGCAGGCTTTGCCGATCACAGCCACTTCGGTCGCCAGTTCAAGAGTTGTTTCGGCTTTACGCCAGGCCATCTCACGAGAAGGTCCGCCGCACGCTGATCGTATGTCGATCGCGCTTGCCTCGCATACGGCGGCGCTTCGAACGTGCGACGTCAGACGGGCTTGCTTGCGGCGTCGAGACGCGCGAGCGCGAGATCGATCGCGATGGAATGCGTCGATAACACCGAACGCTCCGCTTCGCTCAGAACGATATCGACATTGCGGGCGATGCCTTCGCGTGTATGCGTCTCCGAGCCGGCCTCGGAGCGATGATGAAACTCGATACCCGACGCGTACATCAGACCGCCCGCATTCGCGATGAAGTCCGGAACATAGACGATGCCGCGCGCCTTCAACGCATCGGCGACATCATCGGTTGCGAGCTGATTGTTCGCGGCGCCGCAGATGATCTTCGCCGATAGCGTCGGCACCTTGCAGTGGGTGAGCAAGCCGCCGAGCGCGCATGGCGCAAGTACGTCGCAATCGGCGAGCAGCGCGTCTTCCGGCGTGACCCACTTCGCGCCGATTTCCTCCGCAAAATCCCTGCGCGACAGATCGATGTCCGACACTGTCAGCACCGCGCCCTCCGCCGCGTAGTCGCGCGCGATCAGCGTACCGATGCCGCCCAACCCGACGATGCTCACGCGCGCGCCCTTCATCGACGTTGTGTTCAGCACGCGCCGGACCGCCGCGCGGATCGCCGTATCGAGACCGATGTACGTGCCGTAGGTCGTGCCGCCCGCACCGCCCGCTTCCTTCGAATAGCCGCCTGCGAACGGTGTGCGACGGCGAATCACGTCGATATCGAGCGGGCCCGTGCCGACGTCCGGCGCAACGTGATAGATGCCGCCAAGCTCATGCACGTGATCGGCTACATCGAGCAGAATCGCTTCCTTGATCTGCGGCGTCAGCATGAAGTCCTTCGGTAAAGGAACGACTGTCTTGCCGCCGCCACTGCCGTTGTCGATCGCGGCTGCCTTCAAGGTCATCGCCTGAGAAAGGCGCAATACATCCGCGATGCCCGCAGCACTGTCGTCGTAAGTCTTGATCCGCAAGCCGCCGATTGCCGGGCCAAGCGCCGTCGAATGTACACCGATCATCACCGGTAATCCCGTGCGTTTGCCGGGCTTGATTTGAAATACTTCGTGGTCTGTAGGAATGGCGAGGTCGCTCACTTCAGGCTCCAAGAATGAATTGAAATAATGAGGAATGGTCCAACGCTCAGGACATCAGCCGCTCGACGGCGGCCTTCATCGCCCGGTCTTTCATGATCGAGTCGAGCTCAAGCAGGTGGATTGTTTTGAGCGGCATGCGCGAAGGACCGCAGTCCACACCGGCCAGCACGCTTATGGCTTTCAACACGTTGGTCAGTCCATACGGCATTGCGAGCTTGAGCAGATTGCTCACGTCGCCTTGCATGTCTTCGGCTTCGATCTCGCGTTCGCGCGTATAGGCGTCGAACATGCGGTGGAAGTACTTTCCGGAAAAGTTGTAGCTCATGCCCACGGCACCGCGCACGCCGATTTGCAGCGCCTTCAGCAACAGATCGTCGCGGCCGAAGTAGACCTTTCCTTGTGCGCTTAACTGATGGTGCACGCGCGCGAGTTCGGAGAGATTGTCGTCGGTGAACTTCACGCCGGCGAAGTTGGGAATGCGCTGCTGCGCACGCACGACGATCTCCGAGGCCGGCACGTCGAAGTTCGTCAGCATCGGGATATGGTAGTAATACAGACCGATATTCGGAGCCGCTCGAGCAATGTGCTGAAGACACGCAACGGCATCGTCGGCATTCGACGGCTTGAGGAAATACGGCACGACGGCGGCCACAGCATCTGCACCAATCGACTGCGCATGCGCGGCGAGATCGGCCGCCTCGCGCAAACTGGTATGGCCTACGTGCACCATGACCTTCAGCTTGCCTGCTGCTTTCTCTCTCCAATACGCGGCCAGCCGCTTGCGCTCCGACGTGTCGAGCGAACTGCCCTCGCCCGTCGTACCGCACACAAATGCGCCGTCCACGCCATCGTTGACGAGACGATCGACCTGACGATTCACCGCGTCCAGCGCAAGTTCGCCATCCGCTCCGAACGGCGAGAATACGGCCGCAATCAATTCCAGTCTGTTCATGATTTCTCTGCTGTAAAGAGATCCGTTCAATGCATCGCTGCAGTATGCGAATGGCATGCGTCATCCGATAGAACGTTTTTGCTCTGTGCAATTTCGCGCTCGTGTGCCGAACGACTGCACTGTTCTATTTCGAAACATATCGACGTGTGCGATCGCATTCATGTTTGATTCTTTGGCGTGTTCGCGCGAAGTACGTTTGCCGCGAACACGTTGTTGCGCGGGCGCTCGCGCGACATTCACGGCGCTTGTACCGATCACGATGCGTTGTTCGAACAGGAATTGTTTGAAGCAGCTATTTCTTTTGACTAAGCTGAACGACTCAACTTTTTCCTCAAGAGGAACATCATGAATCTGCTGCAAGACAAGGTCGCACTCATCGTCGGTGGCACATCGGGAATCGGCGCCGAAGCCGCCAGGCTATTCGCCGATGAAGGAGCGAAAGTGGTTGTGACAGGACGGCGTCGTGCCGAAGGCGAAGCCGTTGTCGATGCGATCACGAAAGCCGGTAAGGAAGCACTCTTTCTCGAAGTAGATGTCGCGGTTGCATCGAGCGTGAACACGATGATGGACACGGTCGTCGCGCTTTATGGCCGTGTCGATTGCGCGTTCAATAACTTCGGCATATCGGACGGGCATCGCATGTTGATCGATCAGGACGAAGACACGTGGAATGAAGTCATCGACGTCAATCTGAAGGGCGGCTTCAATTGTCTGAAGGCGCAGTTGCCGGTCATGTACGAGCAGGGCAGCGGCTCTATCGTCTTTACGTCGTCGGTCCTTGCGCAAGTGTTCATTCCGGGCGAATCCCTTTATAGCGCAAGCAAAGGCGGCCTTGAGGCACTCGCCAAGGCTGCTGCGCTCGAATCGGCCGATAAAGGCGTACGCGTCAACATCGTATCGCCGGGTCTCACCCGCACGCCGATGACGGAAGGTTCGTTCAAACTGGACGACGCGAAAGGCTACGCCGTGCATCCGCTCGCCGCCGCTCACCCGATCGGACGCACGGGCGAGGCAATCGAAATCGCGCAGGCTGCGTTGTTTCTGCTGTCCGACCGGGCGTCGTTCGTCACGGGACAGGTGCTCTCCGCCGACGGCGGATACACCATCAAATAAGCCTCGGCTGGATCGATCGCTCCGCGCAGAAGGTATCGCCGACGTTGGCAACCGGCGTTCTTGAAGTTATAGTTACGATAACCATTACATACAAACGCCGGCCGTGGTGGAGATACTGCGGCGGCGAACAGCGAGGCTCTTATGTCCAGCTACGTTCAGTCGGAGATGCACGGCAGCGTGCTCGAATTGCGAATCGATCGCCCGGCTTCGAAGAACGCGATCACGAGCGAGATGTACGCTCAGCTTGCGCAAGCATTGCAGGACGCGGACGCATCGGACGAAGTCGAAGCGATCATCGTGATGGGCGGTGACGGAATATTCACCGCGGGTAACGACATTCAGGACTTCGTCGCCTTCCCCCCAGTCACGGACGATGCGCCCGTCTGGCGCTTTTTCCGCGCGCTCATGAACGTCCGGCAGCCGGTCATCGCCGCAGTCGACGGCCCCGCCATCGGAATCGGTACGACCATGCTGCTGCACGCGGATTTCGTGTTTGCAACGCCGCGTTCATTCTTCGCCATGCCGTTCACGAGTCTCGGCATCACGCCGGAAGGCGCGGCAAGCTTTCTCCTTCCGTTGCTCGTCGGCCGCGTGAGAGCGGCTGACCTGCTGCTTTGCGGTAGCCGCATATCCGCCGAACAAGCGGCCTCCTGGGGTCTCGTCAATGCCGTCGTGGATGCCGGCACGTTGCGCGACACGGCATACGAGCGGGCGCGTGCGCTCGCAAAGCTGCCTGCCGACGTCGTGCAAAGAACCAAGCGGCTGATGAAGGAAGGTATCGAGCAATGGATGATGCGTCAGTTTTCGTCCGAACAGCAATCGATGTACGAGACCGTCACCGCGCCGGCAGCGAAGGACGCGTTCGCACGTTTCTTGCAGCGGCGCTGAATGTCGCGAACTCGAACACGTCATTTCGACAACCCTTTAAACGCATCGTGTCTCATGAAGTCGACCAAATTCGTGACCTGCTGCTACATCATGTCGTTCGTCGCGGCGCATGCACCGCAACAATTGTCGACGGCGACCATCGCGAAGTGGGTCGATACGCATGCGGCGCGCGCCCGCCAACTCGTCTCGCTGCTCGTGAAGGCCGAGCTGTTGAAGTCGGTCAGAGGCGGTGCCGGCGGCGTGATGCTGAATCGAAAGCCCACGCAAATCACGCTGTTCGATATCTACGTAGCCGCCGGCGATACGGACTCGTCGTTCTTTCATATCGACAATCCGTTTTCCGCCTGGTCGGATCATTGCAGCGTGCATGACGTGCTCGTCGGCGTCAGGGCGGACGTCGCGAAGCAGGCGCGGAAGTCGCTGAAGGCGGTCAAGCTCTCCGATGTATTCGTGCCGTGGAGTGAAATGGCTTCGGATCGGTGAACCGCACGGGTACGCCCGAGCACGAATCCTGCCGATATCGCAACTCGGCACAGCGGCTTTTCCGGCGCGGGGTTGGGGCCGACACGGCTTTGCAACTGCAACCGCCCACGTGCATACTCTCTGCACCGAAACAAGGAAGGCCGTTGGGAGACGGCTTCTCGGAGAGTCAATGCGTTTCGATCTGCAGTCGCTGAAATTGTTCGTCGCCGTCTGCGAGCAGGGCAGCATTGCGCGCGCGGCGGAGGCCGAGAATATTGCGCCTTCGGCGCTCAGCAAGCGCATGTCGCATCTCGAGGACACGCTCAAGACCGCCCTCTTCATGCGCAGCAACAAGGGGCTGGAACTGACGGCCGCGGCCGCGGCGCTCCTGCAACACGCCCGCGTGCTGCTGCGCGATATCCAGCAGATGGAAAACGAACTGCTCGATCACGCCGAGGGCGTGCGCGGGCAGATCCGTCTTCATGCCAGCCTCTCGACGATCGTCCAGTACATCGCCAACGACATCCGGGAATTCCTGGCGCTGCATCCGGGGCTGCGCATCGACCTGCAGGAAAGCCTCAGCCCCGCGGTGGTCCGCGCCGTCGCCGAAAACACGGCCGATATTGGCGTGTTCGGCGGCACGACCGTGACCACCGGCCTACAGGTCTTTCCCTACCGCAGCGACCGGCTGGTCGTGATCATGCCGACCGATCACCCGCTCAGCCGCGCCGGCCGCGTGAAATTTCGCGAAATGGCCGAATACCCGCTCGTGGGGCCGCAAGCGGGCAGCTATCTGAATTCGCTGGTTCTGCGTGCGGCGGCCGACCTCGATCATCCGCTCAAGCTGTCGATCCGGGTCAACGGCTTCGAGCCGGTGCGCAGCATGGTGGAGGCGCGCCTGGGCATCGGGCTGGTGCCCGAGCATCATGCCGAGCGCTACGTCAGCTCGGGACCGCTGGTCGCCGTGGAGCTCGACGAAGTCTGGGCCGAGCGTCACTGGAAAATCTGCGTACGCGAAGCCGAATCGCTTCCCGCGCCGGTGCAACTGTTTCTCAAGCACCTGCTCGCAAGCCAGAGTGCGCAACCGGCGCCCGACCGTCACGAGTAAGGCAGCTTCAATCCGGGCTGCGGCCACGGCATGGTTCCGAGACGCCCCGTGCCCGACAGCGTGACGTACGCGGTCTTCATGTCAGCGCCGCCGAAGCAGATGTTGGTCACCATGCCGTCCGGCACCATTACCTGCCGCAGCATGTCGCCGGAGGGCGCGACCACCGTGATGCAGCCTGTAACGAGCGTGGCCACGCAGATATTGCCCGCCGCATCCACGGCCAGGCTGTCGAAACGCTGATAACCGGGCAAGCCGCACACGAGACGTCCGCCGTGCGGCGACGGATAAGGATGCTTACGCGCCCGGCCCGGCGCCTCCAGATCGAACGCCCACAAGCGCGCGGTCTCGGTCTCCGCCACGTAGACGACACTGTCGTCCGGCGACAGGCCCACGCCGTTGGCCGTGGTGAGCGGATAAGCCACTTCGACGATCATCGAGCCGTCGGCGCGTGCGTAATAGAGTCCCGCGTGATCGCGATCGCGCAGGCGGTTCTTGCCGAAGTCGGTGAAGTAGAAGCCGCCGTCGTGATCGAACACGATGTCGTTGGGCCCGCACAGCGGGTAATCGCCGCAACGGTCGTAGAGCGTCGTCAGCGCGCCGGTACGCGGATCGAAGCGCTCGATGCGGCCGCTGGTGTAACACGGGTGGATGCCCGGTCGGGTGCGATTCAGCCCGGCCACGGTACGGAACAGAAAGCCGCCGTTGTTGCAGATGTAGAAGGCGCCGTCCGGCCCCACGGCCAGCCCGTTCGGCCCGCCGCCCACCTCCGCGACGACGCTCACCTTGCCGTCGGCGGTCACGCGGCTGAGGGTCTCGCGCTCGATCTCGACCAGCACGACCGAGCCATCGGGCATCGCGACCGGCCCTTCGGGAAACATCAGGCCTTCGGCCAGAATGCGGATGCCGTTCTCCATCGTTGCTCCCCTCGCTGGTCAATGCTTGCCGGCGTTCTCGACGAAGCGATTGTCGTAAGTGGCTTTCAGGTCGATCGGCGCCCGGCCGATGTCCGGATCGAAGGCCGCCAGCACATCGTGCACGGTATGCGCCGCGGCGTCCGTCATCAACCCGTCACGCGAAATGCAGCTCTGCATGTTGCCGTAGGCGCGCGCGAAGACATCCTTCTCGGCCAGCGCGTATTGCGGCGGCACAGCCGCGGCCACCTGCTCGGGCGTTGCGTGCGCCATCCAGTGCTCGGCCGCAAGGATCGCGTTCGTCACCGCCTGCACGGTATTCGGATTCTTGGCGGCGAACTCGCGGGTCGTGTAGATGGCCGCTTCCGGATAATCGCCGCCCAGCGTCGCGCGCGTGCCCGCCGGATCGCGCATCACCGCGAGCGGGAAGAGATCGCCGCTCGTCTGCAGCACGGTGGCGACCGGGTCGTTGCTCATCAACGCGTCGATCTGTCCGCTGCGCGCCGCCGCAATCGCGCCGGCAGACGAGCCGACGCCGATGATCGATACATCGCCCGGCTTCAGACCGGACTTGCTCAACAGATAATTCACGCCCATGTGAAAGCTCGATCCGGGCGAACTCACGCCGATCCGCATGCCCTTGAGATCGGCATACGTCTTGACCTTGCCGTGGCTCGCGCGGGTCACGCCGAACACCCAGCCGGGACACGACGCCAGCGTCACGAACGAGACCAGTTGCTGGCCTTTGGCGGCCATCGTGATGGTGTTGGAATAAGCGCCCGCGACGATATCCGCGCTGCCGCCCATCAACGCCTGCAACGCCTTCGCGCCGCCGCTGAACACGCCGATCTCGACCTCCAGCCCGGCCTCTTTGAAATAGCCCCGGCTGTCCGCAATGACGAAAGGCAGATACGGGAAGCCCACGCCCGCCGCAGCCAGATGAAGTTTGGGCTTCTCGGGCACGGGCACGGGCGCGGGCGCGGCGCCTGCATTCGACACGCTCACGCCGACCGCGCAGGCGGCCAGCACCGGCACCATCCGACGCCAGAGTGCTCTCACAATGGTTTGTCTCCTGTCCTTGTTGTCCGGCGGGCGCCGCGCGGGTTCGTCAGCCTTGCACGACGTTCTGGCGCTGCTCGCCCAGTCCTTCGATGCCGAGCGTCACGACATCGCCCGGCTTCAGATAAACGGGCGGCTTCTGCCCCAGTCCGACGCCCGGCGGCGTGCCCGTCGAAATGATGTCGCCGGGCTGCAACGACATGAACTGCGACAGGTAGGCGACGAGATAGCGCACGCCGTACACCATCGTGACGGTGCTGCCGTTCTGATAGCGGTGACCGTTGACCTCCAGCCACATCGGCAGTTTCTGCGGATCGGGCACCTCGTCCGCCGTCACAAGCCACGGGCCGGTCGGACCGAAGGTGTCGGCCGACTTGCCTTTGGTCCACTGCCCCTGACGGTCGGCCTGGAACGCGCGCTCGGAGACGTCGTTGATGACGCAATAGCCCGCGACGTGATCCATCGCGTTGTCCTCGGTGACGTACTTCGCCGTCTTGCCGATGACGACGCCCAGTTCCACTTCCCAGTCCGTCTTGAGCGCGTCGCGCGGAATCTCGATCGTGTCGTTCGGCCCGACGATCGCACTCGTAGCCTTCATGAAGATGATGGGCTCCGGCGGCACCGTGGCCCCGGTCTCGGCGGCATGGTCCGAGTAATTCAGCCCGATGCAGATGAACTTGCCCGTGCCGTTCACGCACGCGCCCAGACGCGGATTGCCCGCTACCTGCGGCAACGATGCATGATCGAGCGCCTTCAGGCGCGCCAGGCTTTCGGGCAGCAGAACGTTGCCGGCGATGTCGGTCACGTGGCCCGACAGGTCCCGCAGGTTGCCATCGGCATCGAGGAGGCCCGGCTTCTCCTGGCCGGGCGGACCGTAGCGTAACAACTTCATGTGCGTGCTCGTCTCAGTAGGTTGCGCGGCCGCCGGACAGGTCGAAAACCGCGCCGGTGGTGAATGAATTTTCTTCGCTGGCAAGCCAGGCGATCATGGCGGCGGCTTCGTCGAGTTCGAGGAAACGACCGCGCGGAATCTTGCCCAACATGTATTTGATGTGCTCGGGCGACTGTTCCATCGCGCCGGGCGTGCGCGCCACGGCAGGCGTCACGCAGTTCACGGCGATGTCGTGACTCGCCAGTTCCTTGCCGAGCGACTTGGTCATGGCAATGACGGCCGCCTTGGCCGAACTGTAGGCCGCCGCATTCGGATTGCCTTCCTTGCCGGCAACCGAAGCCAGATTGACGATACGGCCGTATTTCTGGCCGATCATGCCCGGCACCACCGCGCGGCAGCAGTGGAACGTGCCGTTGACATCGACATCGATCACCTGTTTCCACACGTCGATCGGATAATCGATCAACGTCGCGTTAGGACCGACGATAGCCGCGTTGTTGATCAAAATGTCGATGCGCCCTGCCGCCTTCAGCGTTCCCGCAACGGCGGCTTCCACGCTGGCGTAGTCGGCAATGTCGACCCGCTCGAAGTGGACGTCGTGCCCGTCCAGTTCGGCTCGGGCCTGCTCCATGGCTGCGGGATTGATGTCCCAGACCGCCAGTCGCGCGCCGGAGGCCAGCAGCCGGCGGCCGACCGCGAGGCCGATTCCTTGCGCGCCGCCCGTCACGACGGCGACGCGGTCCTTCAGATTGATCGCGTTGATCTGCAAGATGATGTCCTCAAAGTGAGCTTATCGGGGGCAGCGCGTACGCTCAGGCGCTCGCCGCCACCGTCTGTCCGGCGACAGGGCGCCAGCGCAGCAAGTGATCCTCGACCATCGACACCGCCGTATCGAGCAGCAGCGCGAATACGGTCAGCACCAGAATGCCCGCGATCACCGAGTTGATGTCGAACACGCCCTCGGCCAGCAGAATCAGATAACCGACGCCCTTCTCCGAGCCCAGGTACTCGCCCACCACGCTGCCGACGAAGGCGATGCCGATCGCGTTATGCAGGCTGGAGAAGACCCAGCTCGTCGCCGACGGCAGATACACATGCCGCAAAAGCTGGCGCGAATTGGCGCCCAGCATGCGGGTGTTGGACAACACCGTCGGGCTGACCTCGCGTACGCCCTGAAACACGTTGAAGAACACCACGAAAAAGACCAGCGTCACCCCCAGCGCCACCTTGGACCAGATGCCGAGGCCGAACCAGAGCGCGAAGATCGGTGCGAAGATCAGGCGCGGCATCGAATTCATGGCCTTGATGAACGGATCGAACACCACCGCCAGAAACGGATTGAGCGCCAGCCACAGACCGCACGCGAGACCGGACGCCGTGCCGATCGCGAACGCCAGCATGGTTTCGATCAGCGTCGTATAGAGATGGCGATACACCGAGCCCGTCACGAACCAGTCGACGATGCGCCGCGCCACGCCGAGCGGATCGCCGAAGAAAAAGGGCGACAGCCATTTCTGGCCGGTGCCGAGCCACCACAGGAATAGGACGCCGAACAGGATGGCCAGCCGGGTGATCAACACCGTGAAGCGATTGTTCGGGTCAAACACGGTTGCGCGCATAGCTTTTCAGTACCTCGCCTCGAAGCACGTCCCAGATCTGGGTGTGCAGTTGCAGGAATCGCTGCGTCATGCGGATTTCCGACATTTCGCGCGGACGCTCCAGGTCGATTTCGAACTCGGCGATAGGCCGCGTCCCCGGCCCCGCCGACAGCACGATGACGCGGTCCGACAACGAGATGGCCTCCTCCAGATCGTGCGTCACGAACATCACGGATTTGCGGTCGTACGACCACAGTTGCAGCAGCTCGTTTTCCATCAGATGCCGGGTCTGAATATCGAGCGCGCTGAACGGCTCGTCCATCAGGATGATGCGAGGATTGAGCGCCAGCGCCTGCGCAAGGCCCGCGCGTTTGCGCATCCCGCCGGACAATTGATGCGGGTACTTCTTGCCGTGGCCGTCCAGACCCACGCGCACGAGCCATTGCTGCGCCACGCTCAATGCCTCTTCGCGCGGCGTGCCGCGGAAGATCAAACCCATCGCGATGTTTTCTTCGGTCGTCTTCCAGGGCATCAGCGCATCGACCTGGAACAGATACGCCGCCTGCCTGTTCAGACCGTTCGTCAGTTTCTCGCCGAACACGCTCAGGCTGCCCGACGAGGGCCGCGTGAGCCCGGCCGCCACGTTCAGCAGCGTGGACTTGCCGCAGCCCGTAGGCCCGACGATCGAGACGAACTCACCGTCGCCGATCGTCAGATTGCCTCCGGACACGGCGGTGTAGGTTTGCGCGTGTTTGCCGTTGCCCGCAAAGGTGCACGTCACGTTGTCGAAGCGCAGGGCTTCGCGCGGCCCGGTCTGCGCGCGCTCGAGCGGGATGCTGCAGGTCGCGGTGCTCATGGCTGGATCTCCGCCGCCTTCTTTACGAAGCGATTGTCATAGGTCGCGGCAAGGTCGATGTTGGCCGAAGCCACGGTCGGATCGAAAGCCGCCAGCACGTCGCGCACGGTCTGCGCGCCCTTGGCCGTGATCTCGCCGTTCTGCGCGATGCAGCGGCGGCTGTTCGTGAAGGCCTCGGCGTAGAGCGCCTTGTTGTCGCCGAGGAACTCGGGCGGCACATTGTCCGCGACCTGCTGGGGCGTCGCCTTGGCGATCCACTTCTCGGCCCGCACGATTGCATTGGCCACCGCCTGCACCGTCTTCGGGTTCTTGTTGACGAAGTCCTGCGTCGCGAACAGGCTCGATTCGGGATAGTCGGAGCCGAACACCTTGACGTTGCCGTCGGCCGTGCGCATGTTCTCCAGCGGCTTGAGGCTACCGTCCTTGACGAGGATCGTGGCGCTCGGATCATTGACGATCAGCGCATCGATCTGCCCTGCCCGCACCGCCGCCACGGCCCCGGCTGCCTGTCCCACACCGATGATCGACACGTCGGACGACTGCAGTCCCGCCTTATGCAGAATGTAGTTGAGGGCCATGTGCGTGCTCGAACCCGGCGCGCTCACCCCGATGCGCATGCCCTTCAGATCCTTGGTCGATTTGACTTCGGCCTGACGTTTCTGGGACACACCGAAGATCCATCCGGGACAGATGACCTGCGCCGCCACCACGACCAGATGCTGCCCTTTCGTCGCCATGGTGATGGTGTTCGAGTAAGCGCCCGCCACCATGTCGGAGCTGCCGCCCAAGAGCGCTTCCAGCGTCTTCGAGCCGCCGGAGAAGGCGGCAATGCTCACGTCGAGCCCTTCGTCCTTGAAGTAGCCGCGCGTCTTCGCAACCAGCATGGGCAGATACGTGATGCCCACCGACGCCGCGGCGATGTGCAACTCGGGCTTTTCCGGCACGTCTTTGGCCATGGCCGCGGCGGACCCGAAAGCAAGCTCGAACGCTGCACACAGCGCGATGGCAAGTTTCAGCTTCATGATTGTCTCCTCCCTTTCTAGGGATATTCTGGTACGACGAACTGCCAGTGGACGACCGGATGTCGCGCTTCTCTGCCTGCGCGGACGCCGGCTCCGGTCCGCCCGACGCGATCCCGATCAGGCCGCCTGCTTGTGCAACGCCTCCACGACCGCATCGCCCATGTCACGGGTGCCTAAGCCTTGCGTGCCCTCCTGACGGATGTCGGCGGTGCGGTAGCCTGCCGCCAGCACCGCCCGTACAGCGCGTTCGACGCGGCTCGCGGCGTCCTCCATCTCGAAGCTCTCGCGCAACATCATCGCGAGCGAGAGGATGGCGGCGAGCGGATTGGCCACGTCCTGTCCGGCGATATCCGGCGCCGAGCCGTGCACCGGTTCGTACAGCCCCTTGCGGTCGTAGCCCAGCGAGGCCGAGGGCAGCATGCCGATCGAACCGGTCAGCATGGCGGCGGCGTCGGAGAGAATATCGCCGAACAGGTTTCCGGTGACGATCACATCGAACTGCTTGGGCCGGCGCATCAGCATCATCGCGGCGGCGTCCACAAAGAGATGGCTCAGTTCGACATCGGGGTAATCCTGCCCGACGCGTGTGACCACTTCGCGCCACAACTGGCTCGCCTCCAGCACATTGGCCTTGTCCACCGAGCACAGCTTGCGATGACGGCGGCGCGCGGCCCGGAACGCGGCATGCGCGACCCGCTCGACTTCGGATTCGGCATAACGCATGGTGTTGAAGCCCACGCGCTCGCCCGCCTGATTCGTTTCGAAGCCGCGCGGCTGGCCGAAATAGGCGTCGCCGTTCAACTCGCGCACGATCACGATATCCAGCCCGTCGACCACTTCGGGCCGCAGAGTCGACGCGCCGATCAGCTCCGGAAACATATAGGCCGGGCGAAAGTTGGCGTAGAGCGTCAACGCTTCGCGCAATTGCAGCAAGCCGGTTCCGGGACGTTGATCGCGGGGAATCGCGGCTTCATCGGCCACGCCTACCGCGCCGAACAAAATGGCATCGGCCTTGCGCGCCAGTTCGAGCGTGGGCTCGGGCAGCGGCACGCCATGCGCCCGAATGCCGGCCTCGCCGATGTCGGCCTCCTTCGTCTCGGCATGAGGCGCCACGACTTGCAGCACCTTGAGCGCCTGCGCCACCACTTCGGGACCGATACCATCACCGGGCATGACTGCAATCTTCATCTGTCCTTCTCCTTGGTCGTTTTCAGGAAGCGCGCGTCGTCAAAAGGCATCCACACGATTGCGCTCGAATGCATCGATGCGGTCTCGATGCGACAGCGTGTAGTCGATCTCGTCCATGCCGCGCATCAGACAGTCTTTCGCGAAGGGCTCCATGTCGAAGGCATGAGAGGAACCGTCGGGCAAGGTCACGGTCTGTGCGGGCAAGTCAATGGCGATACGGCTGCCGGGACGGGCCGACAGCGTCTCCAGCAGCGGCAGGACCACGGCCTCGGGCAACACGATCGGCAGCAATCCGTTCTTCAGGCAGTTGATGAAAAAGATGTCGCCGAAACTCGGAGCGATGGCCGCACGGAAACCGTAGTCGTACAGCGCCCAGACCGCATGCTCGCGCGAGGAACCGCAACCGAAGTTATGGTTGGCGACGACGATGCGCGACTCGCGATAAGGCGTCCGGTTGAGCACGAAGTCCGGCCGCTCCGCGCCTTCTGGTCCGAAGCGCAGCGCGCGAAACAGAAACTGGCCGAAGTCGTCGGAGCGAGGCTTTTGCAGGTAGCGCGCCGGCAGGATCTGGTCGGTATCGCAGTTGATGGCGACGATCGGCGCCGCGACTGAATCGAGATGCGTCAGGCTTTCCATCTCAGGCTCCTCGTATCAGGTTCTCAGCAGGCGGCGCACGTCGGTCAGGCGGCCGGTGACCGCAGCCGCGGCGGCCATCGCCGGACTCATCAGGTGCGTGCGCACGCCGGGGCCCTGACGGCCGACGAAATTACGGTTCGACGTGGAGGCGCAGCGTTGGCCGGGCGCGGCGATATCGCCGTTGGTGGCGAGGCACATCGAACAGCCGGGAAAGCGCCACTGAAAACCGGCGTCCATGAACACGCGGTCCAGCCCTTCGTTTTCGGCCTGCTTGCGCACCTGCTGCGAGCCGGGCACCACCCACGCCTCGACGCCCGCCGCGACATGGCGGCCGCGCGCCACTTCGGCCGCGCTGCGCATGTCCTCGATACGCCCGTTGGTGCAGGAGCCGATGAATACCCGGTCGATCGCCACGCCTTCAAGCGCTTCGTCCGCGGAGAGTCCCATGTAGTCGAGCGCACGCGACATCGCGGCGCGCAGATCGGGATCGGGCTGCATGGCGGGATCGGGCACGCGGCGGTCGATGCTGCAGGCGTATTCCGGCGTCGTGCCCCACGTCACCATCGGCGCGATTTCGGCTACGTCGATGCGGATCTCCTTATCGAACGTCGCGCCCGGGTCGGTGAACAAGGCGCGCCAACGCGTCATCGCGCGGTCCCATTGTTCGCCCTCGCCCGCGTAGGGACGCCCCGCGAGATAGGCGAACGTGGTGTCGTCCGGCGCGATCATGCCCGCGCGAGCGCCCGCTTCGATCGTCATGTTGCACAGCGTCAAGCGGCCTTCCATCGACAGACCGGCGATCGCGGAACCGGCATATTCGATCACGTGGCCCGCAGCGCCCGCCACGCCTATCCGCGCGATCACGGCGAGAATCAGGTCTTTCGCGGTGACGCCCGGACCGGGCGTTCCATCGAGAACGATGCGCATGTTTTTCGACTTGCGCTGCCACAGACACTGCGTGGCCAAGACGTGAACCACTTCGGTCGCGCCGATGCCGAATGCCAGTGCGCCGAGAGCGCCGTGCGTCGAAGTGTGGCTGTCGGCGCAGACGACGGTCATGCCGGGCAGGCTCAACCCCTGTTCGGGTCCGACCACATGCACGATGCCGCGTCGCGGATCGTCCATGCCGAACAAGGTGATGCGCGACTCGGCGGTGTCATGTTGCAGCGCTTCGATCATGGCGCGCCGCTCGGGATCGGCTACGGCTGCGATGTCGTTTGCCGCGCTCGCCACGTAATGGTCCGCCGTGCCGAAGATGCGCTCGGGGGAACGAGGCTTGAGCCCGCGCTGGCGCATCAGGTCGAACGATTGCGCGGTGACGTCGTGAATGAAATGCCGGTCGATGAACAGCAAGTCCTGTCCATCCTCGCGCGACATGACGCGATGACTGTCCCAGATCTTGTCGTAAAGCGTCCGCGGACCATCCTGCGCGTGGTCAGATTGCATTGCTTCGTCTCGCTCCGTCAGTCTGTCGATGGCGGTGAGCGCGGGTACACGCTCTCGCAATCGGCTGTGGTTTGCAAGCATCATGTACCAAACGAGACGGCTCGTTCGTGGTCTTTTGGAACGGCACCATCGCGAATCGCGATGAAGATCCCGCGCGGCGTTAGCGCGTCGCATCGTGCCGAAGGACACGAAGGCCTACAGGAAAACAGGAGAAACGACGCGATGGTCGCGGTGATGGATGTGCAGACCGGACAGGTCCGCAATGCAGCTTACGCGTGCATCGGCGTCGTGCTACGCGGTGAGCGTTGCGCCGAATCAGACGTTCGCGCGGTTCTGGCGTCCGAGCAAACAAGACAGATCTTCAACCCGTCTTTCTCATACACCATCTTCAGCTTGCTTTCGACGACGAGCCCGGCGCTCGCGATCAAGGCCAGCGCAATCAAGCCTATCAGCAGGCGCTCTCTGCGTAGCGTACCGATTACTTTCGAAATCCAGTGACCGATCTTGTTCATTGCTCTGCCCCTGTTCGACCCGAGCGTTGACGCGGCGCCGGCCTTGCTCTTCCTCGTGTGCTCGACCCGATCACGCAGACTTGTACTTCTGCGCGAGCGCTTCGTATAACGGCGGCGCGAACAGCTTCGACACCTGACTGGAAATCACCGCGGTGGCCATCAACGACAGCACGAGCGCGTGCCCGTTGATCATCTCGATGACGATCACGAATGCCGTGATCGGGCTCTGCGTGACGGCGGCGAGATACCCGACCATGCCGAGCGCGATCAGCATCGGCAACTGCATTCCGCCGAAGACGAGGTGAAGCGCATTGCCGATGCCCGCGCCAATCGCGAGAGACGGCGCGAAGAGCCCGCCCGGTGCGCCCGGAAGATAGGAACCCACCATCGACGCCATTTTTAGCAGCGGATAGGCGGCACCGAGTTGCGAACTTCCTTCGAGCATGCCGCGCGCTTCCGCGTAACCGCTGCCGAACGTATGACCGCCGGCGGCGACGCCGATAACGGCGATGAAGAGGCCGCATGCCGCACCGAACCCCACCGGATGCGACTTGCGCCAGTTCACGACGCGATCCGGCATCCAGCGTTGCGTGTTCAGCAGCAGCCAGCAGAAGATCCCGCCTGCGACTCCCGTCGCCACGCCTAGCAGGAGCACGGCAAGCGCGAGCGAATCCGGGAAGCGTCCGGTGAGGTCGATCGTGCCGAAGTAGACGTAGTTGCCCTGCAGCGCAAGCGAAACGATGCCCGCGAAGATGATCGCCGTGATCAGCACGCCGCTTGTGCGCTGCTCGAAGCTGCGCGTAAGTTCTTCGATGGCGAATACCACGCCAGCGAGCGGCGCGTTGAAGGCCGCCGAGAGCCCGGCCGCCGCACCCGCGAGCGCCAGATTACGCTCCACCACGCCGCCGCGAATGTTGCGCAGACGGGCGGGATAGAAACGGCGCAAGCTGAACATGAGGGCCGCGCCCACATGGATGGTCGGTCCCTCGCGCCCGATGGTGAACCCTCCGAGAATGGACAGGAACGACACCGCGATCTTGCCGAAGAGAATACGGATGGTCAGGAGCCGCGGGCCGAGTTCTCTCCCGTCGTGCAGCATCGCGATGACTTGCGGAATTCCACTACCTTCGGAGCCCGGAAAGAAACGGCGCGTCAGCCAGACGCAGAGGGCGGCAATCGCCGGCGTGAGCAGCAGCGGCAACCACCAGTAGATGGCGGTCGCGCGCAGAAAGGTGTCGTATCCGAAGTCGATCAGCCGCGCATAAAACACCGCGACGAGTCCGGTCGCGACTGCGCCGAGCCAAAAGACCCCGTAGTGCAGCCACAGCCGCCTGCCGCGCAGAAACGTGCGTCGGCTAATGAATCCAGGAATGCGCATCGGAAAAGGCCAAAACGAAATTAAGGCACATTGTGACATAATTTCGTTCTGGCCTCCGATTCAGCCGGATTTCAAAGCCCGCCGCTCATTCCTCTTTTGCGCCGAACACCCAGCCGAACGATCCATAGTGAGCCTTGTGTTCGGCCGCGAGTTCGAACAGGCATCGCTCCCCTTTCGCGGTCAGATGCACCTGCACCTGCCGTCGATCGGTCTTGTCGGCTTTGCGCGCGACGAGCCCCGCCGTCTCGCAACGCGACACCAGAGCGGCGGTGCCATTGGGCGCGGCCTGTAGTCGCTCTGCAAGCTCGCCTACGGTGGCCCATCGTCGCTCGGGGAAGCCGCGCACGTGCAGCAGCAACTGATACTGAAGCGTCGTGATTCCGGCTGCGTTGCAGATTTCCTCCGATACGCGCAGGAACTTTCGCAGTTCGTAACGGAAGATCGACATCGCTTCGAGATCTTGCTTACCCGGTAACCCGGCCTTATGTTTGGCGTTCGATGACATGATGATCCTGATTCGAGTCGGCTCGACGATCCGTGAGACACGTGGATTTGAAGTTATTTACGCGGGTGGAATCATACCTAGCTAAGCGTTGATGGCCGCGTCGTTCTATTACGGCGATGGTCCGTATCCCGAACCCATGCAGATGACCGAGGCCGAAATCGACGACGCGATTCAGGGCTTCGTGCAGGCGGCGCAGCGCGCGGTGAATATCGCCGGATTCAGCGGTGTGGAGATTCACGGCGCGAATGGTTATCGGCTCGACCAGTTTCTGAGCGCACACACCAATCTTAGACATGATCGCTGATCGCGAACGGAAGCCTGCACTCCGCCGAGCGTATCGCCCAGGTGCTCGGAGCGGGCGCGGATATCGTGACAGTCGGACGCGGCGCGCTCGCGAACCTCGATCTGCCGATGATCCTCGCGAGCTGACGCGAACCGAGGCAATTCGATAGCTCGATCCTGCAACCCATTGCAAGCATCAAGCACGAAGAACTCGCGATGCAGCTTTCCGCCTGAACGCGCGAGTGAGCGTGCTGCATCCAGCGGCGATCGCAGACCATCCGAGCCCACGATCGTGATCGTTCGCGGCACGTTTAACCTCAGCCCGCGGCTTCGGTCTGCGGCGCCTCCACTTGCGAGCGCCGCCAGTCCGCCGGCGTCATGCCGAAGTGCTGAGTGAACGCGCGCCTGAAGGCCGCCACCGATTGATAGCCGACGGTCTCGGCTACGACTTCGGTCGATACGCCCGGCCGCTTTAGCTCGTTCGCCGCGAGCGCCATGCGGACGCTGGTCAAGAGATCGAAGGGCGAGCGTCCCACCTTGCTCTGAAATTGACGGATCAACGTCGCGCGCGACATGCTGCATAGGCTGGCCAGTTCGGGCAGCGTCCAGTCGCGCGCCGGCTCGTTGAAGATCGCCGTGAGCGCGGGCGACAAACGCGCATGTCCCGCGAGCGTCAGCAGACCGGCGGGCGCTTCGTCGGACTCGGTGCTCGCGCGTAAAGCCAGCGCGAACAACGCCGCCGATAGCGCGTTCATCATCGCGTAGCCGCCGAGATTGTCGGCGATCGATTCCGTGCGCATCAGCGCGACGAGACCATTCAACTGTTCCAGCGCCGCGCCTTGTCCGCTGCCCTTGCCTGCCGAAGTACGCACGACGAGCCGTGAAGGCAGATACGACCGCACGAAGCGATCATGCGGCGGCGCCAGGATGATCCGTCCGCACAGCATGTCCAGCCGTTCACCGGTGCCCTTGTTTTCGCTGATGACCAGATTCAGCGCCGCGCGTTGCCGCGCAGGCTTCGGCCGCGCGCCGCTGCCGTCGCGAAGCGTATGCGCCGAACCGTGCGCGAGCATCACGATGTCTCCGGCACTCAGGTGTTGCGGCTGGCCGCCATCGGGCGTCTCCAGCACGGCCGATCCGCCGAGCACGATGTGATACGGCATTTCGCCCGCATCCGAATCCGCGTAGATCACTTCCCACGGCGCGCCGTATGAGCACCGAAGCTCGAGCCGACCGCGCACGGTCATCATGCCGAGCAGGCGGCTCAGCCAATCGATCGACATCGACATGTTCACCTCGAATGACACGATGAAACTTTTGAGCATGATATTGATAATTTAGCGACTCAACAAGCTCATCCGACCCACCTAAAGTGGAGGCTCCTAACCACCACCGAACGAGGTCCACCATGAGCCGTATCGCCATTCCCGCCATCGCTCACGCCACCGGCGACACCGCCGAGGTCTACGCACGCGTTCGCAAGATCGCGGGCGGCAGCGTGCCGAACCTGTTCGCGGCGCTCGGCCATCTCGCGCCCGCGACGTTGAACGCCGCACTCGACGCGGAAGGCGCGCTGGCGTCCAGCAGTGTCAGCAAGCAGGATCTGGAAACCATCAAGCTGCTGATCAGCGAGCAGACGGGTTGCGACTACTGCGTCGCCGCGCACGTGATGCTGGGCAAGATGACCGGTCTGTCGCCCGAAGTGCTCAGGCAGATTCGTGCCGGCCAGCCGACCGGCGACGCCAGGCGCGACGCGCTGATCCATTTCGTGCGGACCCTGCAGACGACGCGCGGCACGATCGGCGCCGACGCACTCGCCGCCATTCGCGCGGCGGGCTATAGCGATACGCAACTCGCGGAGATTTCGCTGGCAATCGCCATGACGATCTTCACCAACACGTTCAATCGCATCAACGACACCGACGTCGACTTTCCGCCCGTCGAGTGATGCACACGCCCGGGAGCGGATTCGTCCGCTCCATATCGATTCATCCGTTAGCTGATTGGAGAAGGTCATGTCTCAGATCGAACAGTTCGATAAGTTGATTCTCGGCAGTGGGCAGGGCGGGAAGCTTCTGGCGTGGCATTTGGCGCGCGCGGGGCAGCGCGTCGCCGTGGTCGAGCGGCAGTGGGTGGGCGGCTCGTGTCCCGCCGTCGCGTGTCTGCCCAGCAAGAACGAAATCTGGAGCGCGCGCGTCGCGCATCTGACGCGGCATGCCGCTGATTTCGGCGTAGCGACGGGCGATGTCGCCGTGGATATGGCGAAGGTTCGTGCTCGCAAGCACGGCATGGTGGAACGGGAAGCCGCATTTCACGTGCAGGCGTATGCATCGAGCGGCGCCGAGCTGATCATGGGCGTCGGGCGCTTCGTCGGGCCGAAGACCATCGAGGTGCAGCTCAATGACGGCGGCGCCCGCACGCTTGGCGGCAATCAGGTTGTGGTCAACGTCGGCACGCACGCCGCGATTCCGGACGTGCCGGGCCTGCGCGCGGCCAACCCGCTGACGCATATCGGCGCGCTGGATCTCGAACGCGCGCCAGCGCATCTGATCGTGCTCGGCGGCGGTTATATCGGTGTGGAGATGGCGCAGGCGTATCGGCGCTTCGGCAGCCGCGTGACGCTCATCGAGCGCGGTGCGCGGCTGATGGCCCGCGAAGATGCCGACGTCGGCGACGAGATGCTGCGCATCGTTCGAGCGGAAGAGATCGACGTCGTGCTGGACGCGCAGACGATCCGCGTCGAAGGGCATTCGGGCACGCAGATACGCGTTGTCGTGCGCACGCCTTCGGGCGAGGAGACCGTGGAAGGCAGCGACATTCTGGTCGCGGCCGGGCGCATTCCGAACACCGCCGATATCGGCCTGGAGCAGGCCGGCATCGAACTGGATGAGCGCGGCTATATTCGCGTGAACGATCGGCTGCAAACATCGGCGCGCGATGTCTGGGCGATCGGTGAAGTCGCGGGAAGCCCGCAATTCACGCATGTTTCTGTCGATGACTTCAGGATCGTGCGCGACAACATGGCGGGCGGACATCGCAGCACCGGCGAGCGGCTGATTCCCTACACGCTGTTCACCGATCCGCCGCTCGCACGCGTCGGACTGAGCGAGACCGATGCGCGGCGCGAGGGCATTGCCGTGCGCGTTGCGACGCTACCGATGAGCAATGTGCTGCGCACGGAAGCGACGGACGAAAAGCAGGGCTTCATGAAAGTGCTCGTTGGCGCGGATGACGACCGCATCCTCGGCTTCACGATGATCGGCTCGGAAGCGGGAGAAGTGCTGGCGTCGATTCAAACGGCGATGATCGCGCAGCTTCCGTATCCGAAGCTCCGCGATGCCGTGATCTCTCATTTGACCGTTGCCGAAGGTCTCGGGCCGTTGCTGTCCCGTTTGCCTGAGCGGGCCGCGCGGTAGTGGATGGCGGTAGCCCGCAAGCCCGGGCTACCGCTACGCCAAAAAATTGACTGCGTTACTCTACGGTTCGTCACGTCACTCAGAGCCGAACATGAACGTATCCGAACGACTTGCCCAAGCCGGGCTCAAACTGCCGCCGCCCATCAACCCGCTCGGCTCGTATCGAACGGTCTCTATTGCGGGGAATCAGGTCTATGTCTCCGGTCTGGGGCCCTTCGAGGATGGCAAGCCGATCGTCGGCATCGTCGGCGGCGATATGTCGCTCGAGCAGGCCCGGCACGCTGCCCATCTGACGATGCTCATGATCCTCGCCTGCGTCGATCAGGCATGCGGGCTCGACAACATCGAGCGATGCAGCCGGTTGACCGTCTACGTGCGCGCGGAACAGTCGTTCATTCAGCATCCGCAAGTAGCCAATGGCGCCAGCGATCTCCTGCTGACATTGTTTGGACCAGACAAGCTTCCGGCTCGAAGCGCACTCGGCGTGCATACCTTGCCGATGGGCATCCCGGTTGAGATCGACAGCATCTTCGAATTGAAGCGATAAAGACAGCCCGATTCACACAACGCAATACGCCGCCCACCCTGTGCAGAGTCTTGTCAGACGAAATCATTGAGCCGCTTGAGCCGATTGAGCCGATTGAGCCGATTGAGCCGCTTGAGCTTGTTTGTGAGCCGATCGAGCATGTGCTTTCGGGTTTGCCACCGCTAGACTTGATTCAACAGCAGTCGTCGTAGTCGCTCACAGCCGGCGCCGACGATGCAAACACGGTCGATAGCAAACAGGAGGCTCAAAATGTCGGACGTCGAGCACTATGAGTATGTTTTTCTTGGCGGCGGAAAAGGCGGCAAGACGCTTGCCATGGAACTGGCCAACGCGGGTCGCCGGGTTGCGTTGATCGAACGTGGAATGATCGGCGGCTCGTGTATCAATGTCGCGTGTATTCCCACCAAGACGCTGATTCAACAGGCGCGGGTCGCCCACGTCAGCAAGACGGCCAAACCGGATATGGCGCAGGTCAGGCGTAACGTACAGGCGGTCGTCGAGGGCATGGTCGACATCAACATGAAAGCCTTCGTCGATTCGGGTTTCGAGTTGCTGTTGGGCACAGGCCATTTCATCGGCCCGCGACGCATTCATGTCCGGATGAACGATGGTTCCGAGCGACAACTGGAAGGCGAACATGTGTTCATCAACACCGGTACGACGGCTGCCATTCCGGATGTCCCCGGTTTGCGGGCGGCTGCACCGTTGACGCACGTCGAAGCGCTGCAACTCGACGTGACGCCCGATCATCTAATCGTGATCGGGGGTGGTTATATCGGCCTCGAAATGGCGCAGGCGTTTCATCGGCTCGGCGCGCCGGTTACGCTGATTCAGGAAGCACCGCGCGTCGCGATGCGTGAGGATGAAGACGTCACGTCGCTGATCGAAGCTTCGTTGAAGGAAGAAGGCATCGACGTTCGCGTAGGCGTGAAGCCGGTCAAGGTGACGGGCACATCGGGGCAAGCCGTAAAGATCGAACTCGATAACGGCGACATCGTGTCGGGCAGCCACGTACTCGTCGCCACAGGACGCACACCCGTCACCAAGACGCTCGGTCTGGATGCAGCCGGCGTGGAAGTCGATGCGCGCGGATTCATCAAGGTCGACGAACGGCTTGCCACCACGGCGCAGAACACGTGGGCGATCGGCGAAGTGGCGGGTACGCCCATGTTCACGCACGCTTCGTTCGACGACTATCGCGTGTTGAAGTCGCAACTTGCCGGCGGCTCGAAGACGACAACCGGACGGGTGATTCCGTACGCGCTCTTTATCGAGCCGGAACTCGGCCGGATCGGACTGAATGAAGCGGAAGCGAAGGCGCAGGGTATTGCGGTCCGCGTCGCCAAACTGCCGATGGCGGCGATACCGCGCGCCCGCACGAACGGGGCCACGAACGGCTTCATGAAGATCCTGATCGATGCACATTCGGACCGCATTCTCGGCTTCACGATGCTGGGCACGAACGCGGGCGATGTCGTGACAGCAGTGCAGATGGCCATGCTTGGCAACCTGCCTTATACAGCAGTGCGTGACGCAATCATTTCGCACCCGTTGATCTCCGAAGGCCTCAACATCCTGCTCGCCAAGGTTCCGCCGCGCAAGACCGATTGATGGTGCGATGAGTTAGATGTGCAAGCCGCAGGCGCGCTGGCATTGCCGCGCGCCGCGGTCTTAGCTTGACAACGATAAGTCGCACAGCTAGCTTCAAATTTGGCTTAAGCGGTGCGCATACGATTCGGAGGCTCTTAGATGACTCGGACATTGATCGTCCTGGCGTTGATATCGACGTCGCTGTCCGGTTCCATTGCGCTATCGACCGAAGCAGAAGAAAACGCCTCGCCGGTTTTTGGCGTGACCTTGCCCGCAGGCTACCGCGATTGGCAATTCATCAGCGTGGCGCATGAAGCGGGCAACAACAACGATATCCGCGGCATCCTCGGAAACGACATTGCAATGAAAGCCCTCAAGGAAGGGAAGCTGCCCTTTCCGGACGGCTCCATCATCGTGCGACTGGCCTACGAGTATGTATCGTCGGAACGGAACAACGCTATTTTCGGCCGCGAACAGTCCTTCGTCGCCGGAGCGCCGACTAACGTTCAGATCGAGGTAAAAGACTCCAAGCGTTACGCGAATACGGGCGGATGGGGTTACGGACAGTTCGAGAACGGTAAGGCCAATCCGAGCGTGAAGATCGTTAATAGCTGCTTTGCTTGCCATGCAAAATTGCCATCTAACGCAGATTTCGTGTTCACGACATATTCCAGATAGGCCGGCTTGAAAGCCCCTAAGCGTCAGTCTCCGCTCGCACACGTCGCCCTTAGATTTATGGCGCTGCGTCGCTCGACCGAGGTTCGGAATCCACGTTGCGCGCAAGGAAATCGCGTATCAGCGGCACCATCTCATCCGCCTTGTCTTCCAGCGCAAAATGACCCGTATCGAGCAGATGGGTCTCGACATCAGGCAGATCGTTCTTGTACGGATATGCGCCGTCCGCCGGAAAGATGAAGTCGTTCTTGCCCCACACGATCAGCATCGGCGGTTTGAACTCGCGGAAATACGCCTGCAATCGCGGGTATAGCGGCAGATTGGTTCTATAGTCATAGAACAGGTCGAGCTGGATGTCATTGTTGCCCGGACGATCGAGCAAGGCTTGATCGTGGACCCAGTTGTCCGGCGATATGCGAGTGCGATCGGACATGCCGTCTGTGTATTGAAAAATCGTCGTCTCTAGCGTGAGTAGCGAAAGCAACGCTTTCCGGCTTGCATCCGAGCCGTCGGCCCAATAGGTTTTGATAGGGTCCCAGAACGCCTTAAGGCCTTCGTCGTAAGCATTCCCGTTTTGCACGATAAAGCCCGTCACGCGGTCCGGATGCTTGAGAGCAAGTCTCCAGCCAACGGGGGCACCATAGTCCATGACATACATGGCGTACCGTCTCACGCCGAGTTGATCGAGAAGGCCGTCTACGAGTTCGCTGAACCGATCGAACGTATAGGCAAATTCCGCGCGATCCGGCATGTCGCTTTGACCATAGCCGGGATAATCCGGCGCAATCACGTGGTAACGATCGGCGAGTGCGGGAATCAGGTGCCTGAACATGTGCGACGACGTCGGAAATCCGTGCAACAGCAGAACCACAGGCGCGTCCGCCGGCCCGGCCTCCCGATAAAAAATCTTGAGTCCCTCGATTTCCGCGGTTCGATGATAGGTAACAGGAAAAGCGGACTTCGATAAGCTCAACGCGGACTTAGCATTCGAAGCGGCATTGTTCATAACGATGCTCCTTGGGCTGGATAGGTGACCCGGGACTCAGCGCCAGGCGATGACCCGTCAGTGGAAACCACAGCGTGCAGGATAAAAGCATAGTTGATCATTGCGCCTTTATAGCCATCTTTCTAAACGGGATAACGGGGCCTGTCATGCAGCTCGGCCATTTCGAGCGTCTCGTCTACCTCGCTGCTAAAGACCCAAAGCCAAACAACTTGCGCGGCGTGTCCCACAAGATCCGCCTGCGTTCGGCAGGATCGGGCACCACGCTCGCGAACAACTCCAGCAGCGGCCCGTAGTCGAGCCGCGAGCTTGCCCGAAGGAACGGCCAGTCCGAACCCCATACGCAAGCGTCAGGACCGAACGTTCGCACGAGTTCTCGCACGAAGACCTGTGCGTCATCGTATGGATGATCGGCTTGCGAAAACTTCTGCAAACCGGAAAGTTTGACTGTCGTGCGGCCACCGTCCGCGAGTCGCAACAGCGCCTGAAAACCCGGCTGATTCAGACCGACGGCGACATCGGGCCGGCCGCAATGATCGATGAGAATCCGCGTGCGCACGCTTTCGAGCATCGGCGTTATTCGAACGAGTTGATCGTCGACGACCTGAATCTGCGCAAACAGGTCGAGGTCTGCAAGCATGTCGAGTAGCGCTTTGGCGCCTGTCACGACTTCGACGCCTTCCATCGCGGGATTAAACGCCACGCCGACTACCCCGGCATCTTTCAGGCCGAGCAGCTCGGCATGAGTCACGTCGTTGTCCACGACCGCGATGCCCTTGAAGCGTCCGCCTGCATGGCGGATCGCGTCGAGCATGCAACGATTGTCGGTTCGATAACCGCTCGTAGGGCCGACGAGCAGCGCGTGACGCACGCCATTGGCATCCATCACGCGCAGGAATTGCGCGGCCGTCCCGATCTCCTGACCCGAAGGCCTGTAGACGGTGTCCTCGCGATACGGAAAGCGCACGGGGTCGAAGATATGGTTGTGGCAATCGATCTTGTCTTCGTCGTAGATGGTCATCGGTCGGGTTTCTCGCTTGATCGTTGATGTTCGTGCGCTTGCCGGTCCGTCATGCTGCGCGCCGCCTGGTAGTCATCAGGGTATATCAAACATGTGACCGTTAAACGTGGCACGTCGACAGGCCAACATTCATAAAACAAATAGGGGGCATTCCAACATTTAATTTGTGAATGTCGCGCGTCTCTTATATGTTCTAAAAGTACCGCTACGCTCCGGATAAGCGATCATGGCCTAAAGTGCCGCAGCGACGCAGACTTCATCAATCTGAAGCTACTAGCGGACCGCACCACCGTTCGCTAGTGACCCACTCCGGGGCGATTCGTCCCGCTTTACGCTCACGTCCGGCAAGCGCGTTTTACACAAACCACGACGTGAATTCCAACGGAGACTCTTTCATGTCACGCAACACTTACTATGCGCCGCACGGCGGCCATCCGGCACAGACCGAACTGCTGACCGATCGCGCAATGTTCACCGAAGCATATGCCGTCATTCCCAAAGGCGTGATGCGCGATATCGTCACCAGTCATCTGCCGTTCTGGGACAAGACGCGCCTGTGGGTGCTGGCGCGTCCTCTATCCGGGTTTGCCGAAACGTTCTCGCAATACATCATGGAAGTGGCGTCGGGCGGCGGCAGCGAGCAACCGGAACAAGATCCGAATGCCGAAGGCGTGCTCTTCGTCGTCGAAGGCGAAATCGAAGTGACGCTGCAAGGCACCGTGCACGTTCTGAAGTCCGGCGGCTATGCGTTCATTCCGCCGGGAACGAACTGGCAATTGCGTAACCGTCACGCCGATACCGCCCGCTTCCACTGGATCCGCAAGCATTTCGAAGCCGTGGATGGCGTGCCGCTTCCCGAAGCCTTCGTCACGAACGAGCACGATATCGAGCCGATTCCCATGCCCGGCACCGAAGGACGCTGGGTCACGACGCGCTTCGTCGATCCCGCCGACATGCGTCACGACATGCACGTCAACATCGTCACGTTCCAGCCGGGCGGCGTCATCCCGTTCGCGGAAACGCATGTGATGGAACATGGCTTGTACGTGCTCGAAGGCAAGGCGGTTTATCGTCTCAATCAGGATTGGGTCGAGGTCGAAGCCGGTGACTTCATGTGGCTGCGCGCCTTCTGTCCGCAGGCCTGCTATGCGGGTGGACCGGATCGCTTCCGCTATCTGCTGTACAAAGACGTGAACCGCCATGTCAAGTTGACGCTCAACGCACCGCGTTAATAAGCTTTAGCGTCGGCGGCTTAAAAAAATAAATGGTGCGATGAAACACCTTGCCAAAGCGCGGACTCCGCTATTCGACCTCGATCTGCTGAAAGCCATCGTGATGGTGGCCGACTGCGGAACCTTTACCGCTGCTTCGGCCCGGCTTCATTCGACGCAGTCCACGGTGAGTCAGAAGGTCCGGCGTCTGGAGGACATGGCGGGACACAAGCTGCTCGAACGCGGCAGCGGCGATGTTCGTCCGACCGATGCCGGAGAGACCCTGCTCGCTTACGCGCGCCGCATGCTCGCGCTCAACGACGAAATGAGCGAGGCGCTATCGGGCGCGAACGTCGGCTTGACTGTGCGTCTTGGCGTGCCGGAAGACTTCGTCGGCGGCACCACGACGCATATGTTGGCGGCGTTCAATCGCGAGCATCCGCAGGTCAAGCTCGAAGTGACGAGCGGACTGAGCCGCGACTTGAGCAACAGCTACGATCGCGGCGAACTCGATCTGGTCCTCGTCAAGCAGCGCCGCAGCAGCCGCGAGGCCGTCGCGAGCTGGCCAGAGCAGTTGCGGTGGATCGACTGCGCGAAGAATCCCTGTTTCCGGCTCGATCCCGTTCCTCTCGTCGCGTTTCCGCCGCGCGGCCTCTATCGCGACGACATGACCCATGCGATCGAAAGCATCGGACGGCGCTGGCGTTTGAGCTTCATCAGTTCGAGTCTGAGCGGCATTCAGGCGGCCGTCGCCGATGGTCTGGGTATCAGCCTGATTCCGGCGCGCGCGGTCACGCCGGATCACGTCGTGTTGACGCAAAAAAGCGGGCTGCCTCCGATCGAAAGCATGGAGATCGCGCTGTTGCATCGTCCGCTCGGCGATCCAGTCGTGAAGGAGCTTGCGCGCGCGTTGAAGCGGATGTTCGGGTCGCAGCGGCGTTAGCGCGATGCGTCGCTAAGAGGCTATCGCAAGCGCTCCAATCACTCCGGCCCAAGCCCCAGCGCCAATGCCAGTTCATGCGCCGAGCGCACGAGCTGCGCTTCTGCGGGAAAGAGTGCGGCGTCATTATCGTCGACGGGCCACGCGAGAACGCGCATTTGCGCGGCGATGGCCGCACGCGCGCCGGTCGGGCTGTCTTCCACCGCAATCACTTCTTCCGGGTCGAGACGCAAGAGCCACGCGGCGCGCTCGTAAGGCTCCGGGTTCGGCTTGCCATGGCGCACATCATTGACGCTGATGGTCACGAGCGATGGCTCTTCGATACCGAGCGCGCGCAGATTCGCTTCGAGCAACATCCGCGAGGCATTCGACACGATTGCCTGCGTGATGCCCGCCGCTTTCGCCGCGCGATACACTTCGAGCGCACCCGGACGCGCCACGAGCTTGGTTGCGCCCTGCAAATAAGCGCGCGCGCGAAACGCAGACCAGCTCGCGAAGTCGACCGACAAGCCGAAACGCTCGCAACACAATGCGTGTACTTCGCGGCCCGTCTTGCCGAAGACGAGCGGATGCATCTCTTCGCCCGCCGTCACGCCATGATGCGCAAGCGCCTCAAGCAACGTCTGCAAATGAAGCGACTCGCTTTCCGCCAGCGTGCCGTCCATGTCCCACAAAATCGCCTTGATCAAAGCTCGATAGTTCCTTTTCGCCGGAAGTTTGCAGCGTGAGCGCGAAGCAGAATGATCCGCTCACGGCCCTCGCCCAAAAGCCGCAGCCTATCACGCAGCGTCCGCTTCCTGCATAAACGCCCCGCTCAACTCTGCCTACGCGATGCCACCGTCTCGGCCAGAATCGATTCGATGGTTTCTTCGGCGAGCGTCGCGCGTGCGGCTTCGTCGATCGATGCATACACACGGCTCAGCGGCAATCCTATGCCTCGGCCTACGGGACATCGCTGACTGGGTCTGGACGCGTGGAGGGCGAATTGCGGGCCCTCTTCGAGTGCATCGAATATGTCGAGCAGCGTAATCTCGCCCGCATCTTTGGCAAGGCGCCAACCCGCATTCACACCGCGATAGCTTTCGACCAGACCCGCCTTCGCGAGATATCCGAGCATGCGGCGGATAACGACGGGATTGGTGTTGACACTCGCCGCGATGCGATCAGACGTGACCGGATCGGACTCTCTGCGCGCAACGAGCGCCATCCACGTCAGTATGTGAGTTGCCACGGTCAGCCGGCTGTTGGCGCCCATATCGTCATGCCCTCGAATTCCAGTCATAACTATATTGGTTACATCGACACGCGTCAAACGACATCATCTCTACGCCGCACCGCTCTCTCACTTGCCGTTTCGACAATAAAGCATTTCAAACGCCGCATTGTTCGCGCCTTCGACATCTACTAGCATGCGCTGTAACTAATGTTGTTACATCAAGTGCGTGCGTGACGCTTCATGAATGCTTCAGACGAATGCACGCGGTTCAAGAACTCAACATCGAGACGAGGATTTTCAAATGTCGACACTCTTCACGCCCGTCCAGATCGGCGGGATCACATTGCGTAACCGCATTGTCATGGCGCCGCTCACGCGCATGCGTGCATTCGACGAACGCGCGCCGGGCCCGCTCAACGCCCGCCACTATGCGTTGCGTGCTACGGCCGGCCTCATCATCACCGAGGCCACTTCGGTGACGCCTCAGGGCGTCGGTTATCCCAATACCCCGGGCATCTGGAGCGAGAAGCAAATCGAAGGATGGACGCGGGTCGTGTCCGGGGTGCACGAAGCGGGCGGCAAAATCGTGTCGCAACTCTGGCATGTGGGCCGCGTGTCGGACCCCGTCTACCATGACGGACAGCCACCGGTTGCACCGAGCGCCATCGCGCCGCAGGGTCACGTCAACCGTGTTCGGCCCATGCGTCCCTATGCGGTTCCGCGTGCGCTGGAAACGGAGGAAATCCCCGGCATCGTCGAAGATTTTCGCCGTGGCGCCGAGAACGCGCAGCGCGCCGGTTTCGATGGCGTCGAGCTTCATGCGGCCAACGGCTATCTGTTCGATCAGTTCCTGCACGATGGATCGAACCTGCGCAACGACCGGTATGGCGGCAGTATCGAGAACCGCGCGCGCTTTCTGCTCGAAGCGGTCGATGCATTGCTCACGGTCTGGCCCGCCGATCGCGTCGGCGTGCACCTGAACCTGATGTCGAGTTCGTACTCGATGCATGACTCCAATCCGCGCGCGCTGTTCACCTACGTGGCGGAGCAACTCAACGCACGGCATATCGGCTTCATCTTTGCGCGCGAATCGCTCGATCGCGGCGACGAGCGCATCGGACGTGACGTGCGGCGCATCTTCAAGGGTGCGTATATTCTCAACGAAGGGCTGACGAAGGAGAGTGCCGAGCGCGCGATCGAACGCGGTGAAGGCGATGCCGCTGCATTCGGCCGTCACTTCATGGCGAACCCGGATCTGGTCGAACGCTTTCGACTCGACGCGCCGCTCAACGAAGTGGATGCAGACACGATCTATCGCGACGACGAAACCGGATATAACGATTATCCCTTGCTCGGGGACGTCGCAGCGCAGGCGATATGACGCAGACGACGCTCAACACTCCCGCGCCCTTCGCAACGAAGCCGAATATCGCAACATGCCGATGCAAACGTCGGTGAGATAATCGACATCGCGCGGCAATGCGATCGAATCCTGATCCATCAACCAGTCGCGCGGCACGCCGCCGAGAAACGCGTGCACTACGCTCGATGCGCGTTCGGTGTCGAGGTCCGGCGGCAACTGTCCCCGCGCGATTGCATTAGCTAAACCGAGTTCGAGCCGCTTGCGGCCATGACGCGCCGCATCGCGCTGCCGTCGCGATTGCGCTATTCACTAACTAACATTGTCGATCGCGCCATCCGGTCTTTTATCGGGCAATGTGTCCGGAAAATTTGTCGACCATCGCCGGGCCATGTTTCGGCATGGATCGAAAAAAATCTCCTTACACATTTTCTAAACGAGGCTTTCCATATCCGAGTCTGCGCTAAAAAAATCGACAAGCGGCATGCGTGAGAAAAGCCGGCTTGCGCTCGCTTCGCCGGCATCGTGCTCTTAGTCGTGGAACGGAACCCAAAGCATCTTGACTTCGACGTTGAGCATCCCCGATTGAACCGTCGGATCGTCCGTCGCGATTTTTTCTGCTTCCGCTCGATCGCCTGCTTTGAAAATCGTCATCCCGCCGTCTGCAAGCACGCCGGAAAGACCACCCGCCTTCTCCATGAAGGGACCGCTCAGCACGGTCAAACCCCGTTCCTGCATCTCGGTCATATATGCCACATGCTTCATGAAGTCGGGCTGCTCGTTGTATTTCACGCCCTGAATCCACTTGGGCCCCGGCGTTTGAAACGCCACAAAATAGTGCGGTCCGTTTGCATCAACCATTTCTCACTCCTTGAGGAAACTTGGAAATCGGCCATCCTTCGATGACTGTGCGCCGGCCAATGATTCGCGACGCCTTGAAGACAAGATAGTCCCGCATGGATGCGCGCGGTAGAGGGCACGGGAGCATACGACGTATGCAGCCGTCGAATAGATGACGACAAGCCCGCCGCGCCGCGTGCGTTCGCGAGCGAAGTCAGCGAATCATGAGAAGAGGATCGGCGGCAAACAGCTCCGCCAGAAATTCGATGAACACGCGCGTTCTGCCCGGCAGCCGGCGGCTTCCGGGCCAGACTGCATGAATTGGAAACGCCGCAGGCCGATAAGGTTCGAGAAGCGCGACGAGCCTGCCTTCATCGACATCGCGCGCATACAGCCAGCTCGCGTTATGCCCGATGCCTAGCCCCGCGATCACCGCGGCACGGACATACTCGGCGTCGTTGCTCCTCACGGGTCCTTGCGGGATATGTTCTATCGGCCCGGCAGGCCCGAGAAACGGCCATGCACGCGGAACGTCGCGGGACATGAGCGCGATGCAATCGTGATCGGCCAGATCGTCCACCGTCTGCGGTATGCCCGCGCGATCGGCATACGCGGGGGACGTCACGGTGAGATATTCGGTGCTGCCGATGCGTCGTGCGATCTGCGTGGAGTCGTTGAGCGGACCGATGCGTATGGCGACATCGATCCCCTCTTCGATCAGATTGATATAGCGCTGCGCCACCGTGAATTCGATGCAGACATCGGGATAACGCGCGCTGAACTGCGCCATGTGCGGAAGAATGCGCATGCGGCCGAATGCCGGCGACAAGGCAACGCGCACCACGCCGGACGGCGACGCTTCACCGTTGCCAACGCGCGATTCGACCTCATCGACATTCTCGACGATCTCGACTGCGCCTTCGTAGAAGCTCTGCCCCGCATCGGTGAGACTGAGGCCTCGCGAGCTGCGGCGCAAGAGTTGTGCGCCGAGCCGCGCTTCGAGGCCGGCGATGGTTTTGCTGGCCGTCGGCTGGCTGATGCCGGCGGCGCGCGCGGCCTTCGAAAAATTGCCGGTGTCGGCAACGCGGATAAAAAGTCGCATGACATCTATACGGTCCACGGTCCCTTTCCTCCGACGTTTCGACACGCCCTAACGCATACGGCGAAGCAAGACGCCGGGCATACCGCGCAGTTTATAGCTGCGTGATGCCGCCATCCGCGATCAGGTCGATGCCCGTGCTATAGCTGCTCTCGTCCGACGCAAGAAACAGCGCCGCCGCGGCCATTTCATCGGCGCGGCCAATGCGGCCGAGCGGCGTGATTTGCTTGAACATCGCGCGTGCGCCATCCGCTTCTTCTTTCGAATCGAACTGCCCGTCGATGATCGGCGTCTCGATCAGCCCCGGACTCAACGTATTCACGCGAATGCCGCGACTCTTGAATTCCGCGGCCCACGTGCGCGTGAAGGAACGGATGGCCGCTTTCGTGGCCGCATAGACACCATAGGCCGGAAAGCCTTTGATATGCATACCGGACGCCACGAGCACGACCGAGCCGCCATCGCGCAAGAGCGGCAGCGCCTTTTGCACCGTGAAATACGTGCCGCGCGCGTTGATGCCGAAAGTCTTGTCGAAATGTTCGGGCGTTACCGACTCGGTGGGCAATACCTCGACATAGCCCGCACTGGCGACAATGATATCCAGCCCGCCTTTCTCGCGCCGCACGATTTCATAGAGACGATCGAGATCGTCGAGGTTCGCGATATCGCCCTGAACAGCCGTCACGTTCGATCCGATGATGGCCTTGGCCCTATCGAGTTCGGCCTGACGTCGTCCTGTGATGAACACATAAGCGCCTTCCGCGACGAACCTCGCCGCCGTCGCAAGCCCGATGCCGCTGCTTCCGCCCGTAATGACCGCGACCTTGCCCTGAAGCTTACCCATGATGATTCTCCGATTGAAATGAACGGTGCCGGTCGAACGCGCTATTTATGAAGCGCGTTGCGGCATGCCGGGGAGAAGGATGGGGTTCGCCGGAGCGGCTGAACAGAGGGCAGCGTGGCATAGCACGTATGCCATCAGCGCATTGGCGGGTTCAACGGGAATTGCGGACGATATCGCCCGGCGTCATGCCGATCGTGCGCTTCATCCAGTGCGCCATATGGCTTGCATGCGCAAAGCCGCAATCCAGCGCGATTCTGCTGATAGGCAAACGGCCTTGCAACAGCAGCATCTTTGCACGCTCGATGCGCTTCTCCACGACATAGCGATGCACCGGCATATCGAACGTTTCGCGAAACAGCACCTTGAAATGCGGCACGCTAAGCCCTGCGACATGAGCGAGTTCGGTAAGGGTCAAGCGCGTATCGAGATGCGCGTGAATATGGTCGATCACGCGCATCGCTATGCCGCGCGTCAACACGCCTTTGGCGGCTTTGGCGTCTAGCGTGGTCTCGGCTTCTGCGAGACGCACGATCATCGCAATGCAGAGACTCTCCGCGTAAAGTGCATCGGATGCGTGCGCAGCTTCGAGTTCCGCGCGCAGAGCCCACGCCAGATGTTGAAAGCGCGGATCGCGCCATTGAAAGCGCGGCGCGATGTCCGCATGCGCGTGACGCCCGCCAAGCTGCGACAGCGTGCGTCGCGCGAATTCGTCGGTGAAGGAGATGCGCAGGATCGTGCAGTCGGCGTCGTCGGACCATTGACCATCGAGGCCTGCCGGGATCACGTCGGCGTCGCCGTGAGATTGCACGCGCGACAAGTTGCGTCCATCGCAATGACAATGCGCGGTCACCGGCGGGCCGACATGCACGCCGACGCGATGTTCAAGCATGGCCGGAACACGATGCACGCCCGCCGCGATGCCGACCAGCTCCGCTTCGAAGCCCGACCAGCCCAAATGTTCGCTCGAATGCAGGCGCTCGCGCGCACCGGCGTGAAGTCTCACCACAGGGTCGGTCGCATTCACGGTTCGCACCTTCGTAGAAGCGGTTTTTGCGCATTATGCATCGATTGTTCGCGCTTCGCCCGCATCGGCCGCCACGGTGCACGATCATCCGTTCTTGCTCGCGACCATCCATTCGTGCGCGACATCGTTTGACCGCCGCAATACGCTAGCGATGTTCAAAGACAAGATGGGAGTCGAAACATGTACGTGATTTTCGGTGCGGCAGGCAAGGTCGGACAAACGACTGCGATGGAATTGCAGCGCGCGTCTCAGCCCGTGCGGGCGGTTGTCCGCGATGCGGCTCAGGGTGCTGCGCTGGCACGCATCGGTTGCGAAGTGGCGGTGGCGGATCTGCGCGACCCGCCATCGCTCGATCGCGCACTCGACGGCGCGCACGCTATCCAGATCCTCGTTCCGTTACCGCAACACGATCCTCATCCCGCCGATACGATGCGCGCAACCATCGACATAACGGCGCGCGCACTCGCCGGTCATCGCGATGCTCACGTCGTCGCGCTATCCGATTACGGTGCTGAGCTTGCGGACAACATCGGCATCACGACGTTGTTTCATTATTTCGAAGCGGCATTGCGCAACGTATCGACGAAACTCACGTTGCTGCGCTCCGCCGAACATATGCAGAACTGGTTGCGCGTGTTGCCGCTCGCATTATCGAACGGTGTGTTGCCGAGCTTTCATGATCCACTCGACAAGCGCTTTCCGACCATCTCGGCGAACGATGTGGGCGTCGTCTCGGCGCGTCTGCTGAGTGATGGATTCGACGCTCGCGGCACACGCATCGTGAGCGTCGAAGGCCCGGCGCGCGTGAGTGCGAACGATGTCGCGCAGGCTATCGCAACGGCAAGCGGGCGAGCCGTCACCGCGCTCGCCACGCCACGCGACCAGTGGGCGCTTACGCTTGCGCGCGCGGGTTTGAGCGCACAGCATGCGCAACTGATCATCGATTTGTTCGATGCACACAATGCGGGTCGCATCGACGTTCAGGCGGATGCCGGCGAACGCGCATTCGGTACGACCACGCTTAACCACGCGATCGCAGCGATGGTCGCCTCGATCAGCCCTTGACGAGTCCTCCATCGACGACGAGGTTTTGTCCCGTCACCGCGCGCGCCCAAGGCGAGAGGAAGAACAGCACCGCATCGGCGAATTCGGCGGGCGTCGTGACGCGACGTAACGGCGTGAATCCCGCGACCATGTCGAACACGGCTTCGGGCGTTGCGCTGCTGGCATCGGTGGTGCGCAGCAGGCCACCCGACACCATGTTCACCGTGATGCCATCCGGCCCGAGATCGTTCGATGCGGTTCTCGTCAACGCAAGCAACGCCGCCTTGGCCGCCGTGTAGTCGTGATACGGCACGACCGGGTTCTGAAACAGATTGGTCCCGACATTCACGATGCGGCCGAAGCCTGCCGCACGCATCGCGGGCAATGCGGCCTGAATCGTGTTGAGCGCGCCTTTGAGCGCACCATCGATCTGCTGCTGAAAGCGCGTCCATTCGATATCGCCGAGCTTCGGACGCGCATCGCCGTCAAAGCTGAAATCGGCGAGCGCGTTGTTCACCACGGCATGCACCGGCCCGCCGCTTACTGCGCGGGCTTCTTCGAAGAGACGCGCGACCGACGCCGCATCGGTAATATCAGCCTGAATCGCCACGACGCGCGGCCCGAGCCGCTCGGCGAGCGACTTCGCTTGCGCCTCGCTGCGGCGATAATTGATCACCACGCTCGCGCCCTCGCGTGCGAGCGCTTCGCTGATTGCCGCGCCGAGGCCACGCGCGCCGCCGGTTACGAGTACGTTTTGTTCGGATAGCCGCATCGAAATCTCCAGGGACAAGTCGGGGCATTATGCAGGACGATTCGACGGCAACGCGCGTCGTCGCATAATCTGCTTCTCTTCGAAGTAATTCGAGCAACGGCGATCAGCCATAGATCAGGCGAATGCAATGAACGACATCCAAAGGCGAATCTCTGCCATCACAACGTGCCTCGCATTCGCGCTTGCCGTCTGCGCGCCGCGCGCGTTCGCCGAACCGGTCTCGACGTATCGGGGCATTTGCAATGCATCGGCGGGAATCGATCTCGGCAAGGGCTATTTCGTTGTCGCTGATGACGAGATGAACATGCTGTTCGTCTATCGCTATGAATCGCCCGACTATGTTTCGATGATCGACCTCCGGGACGTTCTGCGCGATGGCGACGGCAAGAAGGAAGCCGACCTCGAAGGCGCCGCCAGAATCGGCGACCGAATCTACTGGATCGGGTCGCACAGCCGCAATAGCGAAGGCGAGTTGAGGCCTGCGCGTCATCGCCTGTTCGCTACACGTATCGACGCCACGAGCGCGACACCCACCGTCAAGCCGCTTGATGCCAAGCCCTACGATGGCTTGCTGAAGGCGCTCGCATCGGACAAACGTTTCGCCACACTCACGGATGCCTCGACGCGAGGCGCCGAACAGCCCGGCGGGCTGAACATAGAAGGACTCGCCGATACCGAGGACGGCGGTCTGCTGATCGGCTTTCGTAACCCGCTTTCCGCAAAGAAGCAGGAAGCCTTCGTGGTGAAGCTCAAGAATCCCGCTGCGGTCGTCGAACAGAACGCAGCACCGGTCTTCGGCGATCTCGTACGTCTCGATCTGGGACGGCGCGGCATTCGCAGCATCGAACGAATTGGCGCGGAGTACTTTATCGTCGCAGGCCCGTTCGATGATGGCGAGCCGGGCGCGGCCACATCGAAGTTCGCCATCTACAAATGGAGCGGCGTGCCCGGCGCGGCTCCCGTGCTTTGGAAGAACATCAGTCCACCCGACTTCCATGCCGAAGGTCTGTTCGAAATAGGCTCGGCAAAACAGCTCTATCTCTTAAGCGACGACGGCGGCGGCCGGTCCAATTGCACACGCAAGAAGAAGCCAACGGACGACAAAACGTTTCGCGGCATGCGCATCGATTTTTGAATCGAACGCGCGATAGCAAAACCTATCGCGCGGCACGCTCGCTTGGTGACTGCACTAACGCCCCCGCGCTTTCCATCGACTTCTGAAAATCCATTCGCCGCGAATCGGCAATCGCACGCGGATCGAATTGATCATCGAGCATGACGCCCCATATCTTGCGCATCTGCATGCCGATATTCCCCGCGTCGTACAGAGGAAAGACGGCGGCTTCGCGCAAGAACTTTTCCATTGGATGCTGCTTGTCGAGTGCGTTGACGCCCATCACCTGAAGCGCCTTAAAGACCGTCGTGAACAAGGTCTCTCCGCAAAAGACCTTCGCCATGGCGCCGACGGCATGTCCGTCCGAATCGAACAGATCCAGATAATGCGCGGCTTTCCATGAGAATGCGCGGCACGCTTCGATCTTCATGGCGATATCGGCCAGCATATAGCCCACCGCCTGATGACGGATCAACGGCACGCCGCCACCGGCGCGCCGCGTCTTCGACCAGTTCAATGCGAACTCATAAGCCGATCGCGCGACGCCGACAGCCGCGATGGCCGCAACCGGTCCCGACCACGTGAATGCCTTGCTGATGACGAGATCGCCGTCGCCGACTGCGAAGATGTTTTCTTCAGGCACGCGGCAGTCCTTGAAGGTCATCGAATTGTTTTGGCACAAGCGATGACCCATCTTCGAAATGGGTTCGCCATAACTGACGCCCGCCGTTCCTCTCGGCACGATGATCGCGCTGAGGCCGTCGCGCCCGCCCTTCTCAGCATCGGTGCGAACGATGCAGACGTTCACGTCCGCGCCCTTCAGGTCCCATCCTCCCGCGTTGCACGGCCAATACTTCTTGCCGTTCAGGACATATTCGCCGCGTCCCTTGTCATGTTTGGCGACGAGTCCGATGCCTGTCGGACGCGCTTCGGGATGATCGAAGTTCGCGGTGCCGCCCGCTTCATCGACCGGTTCGCTGACAGTCCATCCGGCGATATATTCACCGCGCGGATCGCTCGTTGCCTGCACGAGCCACTTTTTCTTTTGCGCCTCCGAGCCGAACCAGACGAGCGGCATGAGCGCCAAGCCGTTCACCAGCAAGACGGTTGCGAATCCGGGATCGACTGCCGTTATTTCTTCGGCGACGATTTGCAGATCGATATTGCTGATGCCTCCGCCGCCGTATTCACGCGGCAGGAAGCCCGTGGCAAAGCCGAGCTTATAACACTCCAGGTAAGCGCCCTTCATCAACGCAAAGGCCTTTTGCGTGTCGCGCTCTTCGTCGGCTTTCTTCACCAGCGGCTGAAGAATTTCCGTCGAAAATTCACGGGCGTTGCGCTGCAACTTTTGTTGCGCGGTAGTCAGGGTGAAATCGATCGACATGGCAGGAGCCTGAAGTCTGGATCGTTGATCGGCGCGCCGAGCTTTGCTGCTGCAAAGAGCGCTTGCTTAAGATGTCGCCTGCGTGCCCGACATGTTCATTTCGGCAGTCAGTCCGGCTGCTTCAGCGTGCTTCTGAAAATAGATGGGCTCGTCGTCCATGGCCGCGCGCGGGTTGAATCGTTCGTGCGCCAGGACACCTTTTACGCGGCGCCGCTGTAGCGCCATGTTGCCGCCATCGTAAATCGGCAAGAGCGCGGCATCATGCAAATGGCGATTGAAACTGAATTCGCTGTCGCTGCTATGCACGCCTACGATCTGCATGCACTTGAACACGCAGTCGAACATTGTCTCCGTGACATTGATCTTGCACATCGCGCCAAAGATTTCGCCGTGATGATCGTGCTTGTCGAGATAATCGGCAGCACGCCATGCAAAATAGCGCGCCGATTCGATCTTCGTCGCAACTTCACCCAGCACGTAGCCCACATTGTCGAACCGGCTAATCAATGGAAGCGAATGACCCGTGTGTCGCTTAGCGAATCGCAGTGCGACTTCATAAGCCGCGCGCGCCACGCCTGCTGCGGCAATCGCCGCCACAGGACCGAAGCATGCGAAATTGCGATTGACGACCCGATCTCCATTGCTTTCCGTACCGGGCAGCAAGTTCTCGACCGGAACGACGGCATTGTCGAATTCGATGATCGCGTTCGATGTCGTCCGACGCGCCTCGTGATCCGCGAAGCTGCATTTGACGCCCGGCGTCCCACGCTCCACCACGATTGCCGACAAGCCTCTCGTCGCGCCGGATTCGGAGCCGGTTCGGACGATGACCGTCTGCGAGTCCGCGCCCATGCCGTCCCATCCCGCAGCCGATGACCATTTCTTCCGGCCTTTCAAGATGTAGTGATCGCCGCGAAGCGTCGCGCTCAATCCTATGCCCGCGGCCGAAAGCGGATTATCGAAGTGCGCGCCAGCCTTCGTCGCGCCGGGCGGCTCGGCTGCGGTCCACGCCGCGAGATATTGTTTGTTGGGATCTGAAGTCGCTGCGCCCACGAAGCGGCGCTTTTGCGTTTCGGTGCCGTACCAGATCACCGGCATCAAACCGAGTCCGTTGCATAGCACCGTGCAGGCGAAACCCGGATCGACCGCCGATATCTCCTCGGTCGCGATGGTGAAGTCGAGGCAAGACAGTCCTCCTCCACCATAAGCGGCAGGAAGCATCGCCGTGGCAATCCCCAGACGATATGCTTCGATATAAGCGGGCTTTCTTTTCGCCAGTGCGACGATCAGATCGAGTTCCTGTTCTGCATCGGCAAGCAACGGCGCCAGAACCGACTCGGCAAATTTGCGTGCCTTCACCTGCACCGCTTTCTGAGCCGCCGACATCGTGAAGTCGATTGTCATCTGAAGCCTCCATTGAAGGGATTGCGGGCCACGATTCGTGGGTCGGTTCCACCACAATAGGCAAGGCTTTTATCGCGAACAATAGTCAAAAGTGTCGAAAGCCGAACTGTTACAACTTAGTCGGAAGGACGCGCGAAACGTTATGCAGGAAGGCTCGACCGCTCAAGGGCGATCTATGCAAGCATTTGCTTAAACCGGCTCAAGCGGAAATAGAAGGCAATGATTGCCGTCAGAAGATAACGGCTAAGCAAACGGCTTAAAGCGAAATCGGCAGGCTTCTCCGCCGCGCTGCATGCACGTCTGATGCTCGACTTCCGTTCCCATCAGGCCGGACAGAAAGCCGATATCGAAACGGCAAACCTCGGGGTGATCTCGCGTGAGATCGTGATAGACGCAATTGGTGCATTCGACGCGGGGCAGTTTCGACAGCCCTTCCGGTTCAATTTCCGAAGCGCGAAAGCCCGCCTCGTTCATGATCTTGACCGTCTCGGTTATCCGCTCGGAACGCGTTTTGCCTAGAAGCCGTGGAATCAGGCTTGCCGAAGTTGCCATGCCGAGATCGAACATATAGCGATCAAGCCGCTCTGGACCCAGTTCATTGCGAAGCGTGGACACGAGCAAGGCTGAGAACCAAGAATATTGCTTAGGGAATTGATTGGTGCCTTCTTGCGTCAGCACATAAGTCTGAACAGGCCGTCCTCCGGTCTTTCTCGGCGCACTCTTTCGAATGAAATTTCTGCGCTCCAGGGCAATCAGATGTTGATTAACCGCTGTTCTGCTCAGGCCGATCGCCGCGATTATTTCATCGACCGTCAGACCGCTTTTGTGTTCGAGCAGTTGGTCCAGAATCCCTTGGCGGGTACTGGAGATCGGGTCGGTAGCCATAAGGTTCTAAGCCAGGATGCGGCGCTCCGCGGACTTGATACAAGAATACACCCCTTGTACGTTGCGGCAATACCGCGCATCACATTGGCGTTGCATGGCGTGATGCTGTCAAAACCGTGTCCGCATGCCGACCGTGCCCACAACTTGATTAGACGTCGACGAAGCGCCGCCCGAGTTGCTGACGAACGCCACATAGCCGTGGCCGATCGCGTGCTGATACATCGCTTCGGCATAAACGTCCGTTCTTTTCGATAGCGAATATATCGCCTGAAGATTGATCTGACTCCACTTCGGGTCCGAACCGAAGGTAGCGCTTTGCGTCAGGTGTCCGTCCGTATAGGTGTACGACGCGCCGAGATTGAAAGTCTGCGTGACGGCGTATTTTCCGCTTATTTCGTAGTTGTCGAAGATAAGCGTGCCGTTGTTGGAGCCGAACGCGTGCGTGTTCTGAAACTGGCTATGCGAGTACGCGAATCCAAACACGGCCGCACCGTAGGTGTAGTTCGCGGCGGCGGCAACCGTGCGCTGCACGTCCGCGCCGATCTCGAATCCACCGACACCATTTGAAGGCGATTCAGCCGGGTCCACCGCGCCTGCCGTGCCGCTTGCCGAATCGGATCCGTTGAACTGAAGATAAGCGACGGCAACGTTCAAATGACCAACGGCATAAGTCAACCCGACGCTGTACGCGCGATTATCGGCAAAGCTGGGGCTGTTTGAGAAGCCATACATGCCGCCGAACTTCAAGCCGTGGTAATCGACGCTAGTAAATTTGATCGCGTTATTGATGCGCAAAGTGTGATCGAAGGTATCGTTGTCGAACGGATGGGCGAAGCCGGTATCGCCGAATGTCGCCGCTACTCCGGAGAGCGGTGCGACGAAGTCGGTCACGAAGTCGTATTGACGGCCTAGCGTGACCGCACCGAATTGTTCGCTTGCAAGGCCGACATAAGCCTGTCTTCCAAACAAGCGGTTGTTCTGCCCGAGCTTTCCGTTCTGCGCGTTAAAGCCGTTTTCCAGAAGAAAGATCGCGTGCAGCCCGCCGCCCAGATCTTCCGATCCACGCAAACCAAAGCGCGATCCGTTTATCTCTCCGCTCGTCGCCTGATAAAGCGGACCATGCGACGTGCCCCGCTCGACGTTGTTCGTGTACATGAGTCCGACGTCGATCAAACCGTAAAGCGTCACTGACGTCTGCGCGTGTGCGGCTGTCGTCGCTGCAAGCGCCGAGATGGCGACAACGATCGCTTTCTTCATCGCCCACCTCACGTATGGCTCGTTTCGACTTAAACCGCATCGTGTATTTAATGAAAGCGCAGACGATGCAGCGCGTCGAGTACACAGTCGTATTGGGGCCTATACGATGGTTTGGTGCATGCAGGCGTGTTCGAGCACTAAAGAATACGCACAGCGCTTCAGGAAAACCTAAGGATCGGCGCGCTAGAGTCGGGCCATCTGAATGAAAGAGGGCTTCCTGATGTCACGCGAATTCACGCTGTCTGACCACGCATCCAAAGTTCCGCCGATCACGCTCGCTTTCTGGATCGTCAAGATCGCGGCAACGACACTCGGCGAAACCGGCGGCGACTGGGTCTCGATGTCGCTGCACCTCGGCTATCTGATCGGCTCGGCGATCTTCGCGCTGCTCTTCGCCGGCCTCGTGATGGCGCAGGTCAAGGCACAGCGCTATCACGCGTTCCTCTACTGGGCGACGATCGTCGCCACGACCACGCTCGGCACCACGCTCGCCGACTTCGCGGACCGCTCGCTCGGGATTGGCTATCCGGGCGGCGTGAGCATCGTGGCCGCGTGTCTGATCGTGAGTCTTGCCGTGTGGTATCGCGTGGAAGGCAGCGTGTCGGTGAATAGCGTCGAGACGCCCCGCGTCGAATGGTTCTACTGGGTGACGATTCTCTTCTCGCAGACGTTGGGCACCGCGCTCGGCGACTGGGTGGCGGGCAACGATCGCGGCGGCATGGGCCTCGGCTACGAAACCGGCGCGCTCATTTTCGGCGGCTTGCTCGCCCTCGTCGCCGTGTTGTACTTCTTCGATGCGTTGTCCCGCACGCTGTTGTTCTGGGCCGCGTTCGTGCTGACGCGCCCGCTCGGCGCCACGCTCGGCGACTTCTTCGACAAGCCGGTCGCGGAAGGCGGACTCGCGGTGAGCCGGCTAAGCGCATCGCTGATCTTGTCCGCCTTCATGCTCGTCTGCCTCACCTGGATGACGTTCACGGATATGCGTCAGCGCAAGGCACTGCGGTAGTGCGAGGAAGACTGCGACCGTCGCAACTCACAGATCGATTACTACGTCGCCTTTGGGTTGCGCGCAGCATATGAGCACGTTGCCATCGGCGGCTTTGTCCAGCGGTTCGGGATCATAGTCGACCGATCCCGACACGAGTCCGCTCTCACAGTTATGGCACACGCCGGTGCGGCATGACCATCGAACGGGAACGTCGCAGGCTTCGGCCAGTTCGAGCAGACTGCCGTACGTTGCTGCGTTCCAGTGCACGGTGATTTGACTGCGCGCGAAGGACACGTTCGGCCCTTCACTTGCCGCACAGCGTGGCAAATGCGGCGCGCGCAGCGGCGCGTCTACAATGCCCGGATTCAACGACTCGACGCCACCGAAGCGTTCCATGTGAACGCGTCGTCCATCCATGCCGATGCCTACGAGCGTATCCTTCATGTCGTTCATGAAGCGCGTGGGTCCGCAAATATAGACATCCGCATCCTTCGCGATGCCTGCGCCTTCGAGAATGGCGCGCGACATGCGTCCGGTTGCATCGAAACGTTCGCCGATACGGTCGTCCGTTCCCGGCGCGCTATAACAGATATGACTGCGTGCATGCTTCATCGTGCGCAGCAAACTGCGAGCTTCATCGGCAAATGGATGATGTTCGCCATCGCGTGTCGCATACAGCCACAACACGTCCCTCTCCGACCCTGCGCTCGAAAGCGCGCGCAACATGGCTAACACGGGCGTGGCACCGATTCCCGCACTCATCAGCACGAGCGGACCCTTGCCTTCTTCGAGAACGAAGCTTCCGCGTGGCGCGCTGACGTTTAGCGTGTCCCCTACGCGCACATGATCACGAAGATGACTTCCGCCTGCACCATGCGGCTCGATCTTCACACTGATGCGATATTGTCGAATCGACGGCGCACCGGACAGCGAATAGCTTCTGAACAAGGGCGGCTCGCCGCTCGTTCGATTGATCTTCAACACGACGTATTGGCCCGGACGCGGCAGCGGCAAAGGCTCGTTATCCGTTGCTTCGAACACGAAGGAAAGAACGTCCGCGGACTCGCGTTCGATGGCCGTCACCTGAAGTTTCCGAAAGCCGGCAGGCGCGGCGTTCGACGTGGCGGCCTGTGCGAGCCCCGCGTTACCGCTCGTCACGCCTGCGTCGATGCTGCCGAGCATCGCCTTGAACGATCCGCGCCAACCGGGCGAGAGCGCATCGATTCGTAAAGCGCGTTCGAGTTGATCGCGCGGATGATTGGCCGAGTATAGCAGCGCGTTCATCTGCTCGATCGTCATGCGTTCCTTCGCTGAACGCAACAGTACGATCTCGTCACCCGCGCCGACCTCACCTTGCTCGAGCACGCGCATATAGAATCCCGGGCGCCCGCTCGATGTCAGCAGCGCCGCCATCCTCGGCTCGTTCATTCGAATGCCGACGCGATAACACGTGACTCGCGGTTGCGTGACTTCGAACACCGCGCCGCCAATCCTATACACGTCGCCGACGCATACGGCGTCGTCGGGCAAGCCGTCGATCGTAAAGTTCTCGCTGAACTGGCCATACGTGAAGGCTTCTCTGCTCAAGCGTTCCTGCCAATATCGATAAGACTCGATCTGATAGGCAAGCACTGCGCGCTGCTCTCCGCCATGCCCGCCGAGATCGCCCTGGCCGTCACCGTCGAGGCCCGTGGGTTTCGCCATGCAACGACCCTGAAGCGGATATTTCCAGCTTCCGGTATGCACGGTGCGCCCCTTCCATTCGATGTCGCGCGGAAGCCCTACATTCACCGATAGCAGCCTGGCCATTTTCGGACCTCCAATCCGCGACTCAACGTGTGTGCGTAATCGAGCATTGATCAGACGGTAAGCGCGTGTGGGCTTCGTCCGCGTGATGGACAAGATTACTCGATCGTTTGCGCGTGTGCATTCGGCAGGTGAACGAGGGTCTCGTCGCGGAATAAGCAACGCATGTTCAAGGTCTTGCAGACAAGACACTCTGAATGGAAGATCGACATGGACATCATCGATATGGCCCGTGCGTCAGGTTTGACGGTGGTGCTCGACGGCAGAATCGGTCGCGACAGCATGTCTTGCCATGTATCGCCGGCTCCGAAGTTCGTTCGTGAACATGCGTGAGCGTTCAAGTGCACGCCGTCCTGCGCCGCTTGCAGCTTGCGTCAGGTCTCGTCCTGCTGATCTATCTGTTTCTGCATCTGATCAACCATGCACTCGGTATCGGGTCACTCGAACTTGCAGGGCGCGGGCTCGTGCTGGCGCTGCATCTCTGGCGCAGCATCCCCGGCACGATCGCGTTGTATGGCGCGGCCTGCCTGCATTTCGCGCTGGCATTGCACACGATTTACGGGCGCCGCCATTGGGCCATGCCGGTCGCCGAATGGATTCGCCTGAGCGCGGGCCTTAGCCTGCCGCTGCTGCTCATCCGCCATGCAGTCGCAACGCGTCTTGCTTCTTCTTTGTATGGCTTCGAGCCGGATTACGAACGGGTGGTCACCGTGCTGCTCACGAGCGGCACACAGGGCCTGCAACTCGCGCTACTTGCGCCGGGCTGGATTCACGGATGTCTCGGGCTCTGGTTTCGGCTGCGTCATCATCGACTCGCGCGCCGTGCGAAGCTCGTGTTGCTGGCGCTCGTCGTGCTGCTGCCGCTGCTTTCGGCGGCAGGCTTCATTCGCATGATGCAGGCTATCGAGGCCAAGGGGCATTCACTGCCCGCGCCCGATGCGACTTTGCTCGTTCATCAAAGCGCCCTCGAGGCATGGCGGCACGATCTTCTGCTTGGCTATCTGTCGCTCATCATCAGCGTGTTGATCGCCGGGCAGATTCGTAACGGGTTCGAACGCCGAAGAACCTGCCGCACACGATGAGGCCCGCGCTGAAGGCGATCAATCGAAGTCCGTTCGATCGTGGCGGCGTAATTCATCGAGCCGCCTGATCTGCTCGGGCAGCACGCGCCCGAGCGACAGTGCAGGCAATGCATCGATATCGAAGAAGCCGGCCTCGATCGTTTCCGCGCCGACGAGTTCGCCCGCCGTCACGATGCGGCCGAGAAACACGAGCTTCCAGATATGAAACAACGACGGCGGATGCGCATGCGCATTCATGTCCCACACGGCGAGCAGCCGAACGATATCGACGCTATAACCGCTTTCCTCACGCACTTCCTTCGCTGCATTCGCCGCCGGTGAAACGCCGACATCGGCCCATCCGCCCGGCAAGGACCACAAGCCATCCGCTCGTTCGCGCACGAGCAGAATGCGGCTGGTGTCGTCGAACACGGCGCATCGCACGTCGAGTTTCGGATTCGCATAGCCGGATTCGAGGGCGAACAGTTGCGCGACCGCTTGCGCATCCATCGATGAAATCTCGGCGAGTTGCGCATGCGCAATACCGGCGATCTCGTCGTAGCGTTCCTTGTCGAAATCGCTGGTCGCGTAATGCAGGCCCGTCTGCGCAATCGCGAGCAAACGACGCGCCTGTTCCAGACGCCGTATCGACACGCCGTCGAGTGTCACGCGAGATGTCCGCGCACGAAGTTCAATGAGCGGCGTGCGCGTTCGTCCATCTGTTCATCCGTCGCGCCGTTCGACATGTCGCGCCAGACGCCCACGGCACGACTCACCGAGCCGCCCGGACGCATGAACGGCTCCATGACGATGGTGCCGTCGTAGTCGATCTCTTTCAACGCGCCGAAGATTTCATCCCACGGCAGACGGCCTTCGCCCGGCGGCAAGCGGTTCGCTTCGCCGAGATGGAAGTGTCCGAGCCTGCCGCGGCACGCGAGAATGGCATCGCGAAACGAGTTCTCTTCGATGTTCATGTGGAACGTATCGAGCTGCACCTTGCACCACGGATTATCGACTGCATCGCAGAACGCGAGCGCCTCGCGTGCATCGTTGGCGAGCCATTGCTCGAAGCGATTCACCACTTCCAGCGCGTAGATAATGCCGTACCCTTCAGCGACCTTGATGACACGCCGCACGCTGTCCACCGCGCGTTCGACGTATGGACGCTTGTCCTTCATGCCGGGCGGCGGCGATTGCGGCCACGCGCAGAATGTCAGGCCCGCGAAAACCGGTGCGCCGAGCATATGGCAATCGTCGAGCAGATGCTTCACGTATTCCGTGCCCGCATCGCGCACGCTCTGTTCCGGCGATGCGAAATCGTACTCGGGCTTGAGACCGATGCAGCACATCACCGTCAAACCGAGATCGTCGGCGACGGTCTTTAGTTCGCGCTTCTTCGCATCGGGCAAGTTATGGAACTCGGAGAGCGATATCTCCATCATGTCGAAACCCAGTCCCGAGATGCGCTTCGCCACAGCCGGAAAATCCACGAGCCATTCAGTCGACCAGTATGTATAGAACATGCCTACTTTGTTCATCGCTGCTCCATTGATAAGGATGACGAACGTATCGAACGGAAATATCGCACAGGAGATTCGAAGCCTAAGAGACGAATCCCGTCGGCTTGACTTCAGGATGCGAAGGGTCCGCATGCTCAAGCGCGGCGAGCGACATGATGCGCTCCTCGGAAGCATCGTCGAAACTGACTTCGCCCGCGAGCTGTCCCGCGCGCATCACGAGAATGCGATCCGAGATCGTGAGTATCTCGGGCAGATCGCTCGATATCACGAGAATTGCGAGGCCATCGCGGGCCAGTTCGCGCATCAGCGCGTAGATTTCCGCTTTCGTGCCGACATCCACGCCGCGCGTCGGTTCGTCGACGATCAGCACGCGCGGCTTCGATGCGAGCCACTTTGCCAGCACGACCTTCTGCTGATTGCCGCCGCTCAGCAGGCCAACGAGTTGCTCGACGGTCGGCGTCTTGATCTTGAAGCGGCCGACATAGCTGTCGATCATGCGCGCTTCCTGCAGCGGCCGAATGAAGCTCGCCGACGACAAGCGTCCGAGCCCAAGTGCCGCAAGCGACAGGTTGCTGCCCACCGACATGCCGAGCACGAGCCCCTGGTCCTTGCGATCTTCAGGCACGAGCCCGATGCCGAGTTTCATCGCATCGCGCGGCTTCGCGATCTTGACGAGCTTGCCTTCGATCTCCACCGTGCCATGCTTCGGCGGCGGCGCACCGAATATGCCCATCGCGACTTCGGAACGGCCCGCGCCGATCAGCCCCGCCAGGCCGACGATTTCACCGCGACGCAGCGAGAACGACACATCGCGATAACGTTCGTCATCGCCCAGTCCCTTCACGTTCAGCACGACAGGCGCATGCTCATGCTCGGGACGAATGCGCTTCACTTCCGCGAGATCGCGGCCGACCATCAGGCGCACGACTTCATCGGGCGATGTATCGGTCAGGCGCGCGGTGCGCACGTGCTTGCCGTCGCGAAGCACCGTGACGGCATCGCAATTGTCGAACACCTCGCGCATGCGATGCGAGATATAGAGGATCGTGACGCCGCGCGCACGCAGTTCATGAACCACTTTGAAGAGCGTCAGCGAATCCGCTTCGGAGAGACTCGACGTCGGTTCGTCCAGAATCAGCAAACGCGGCTCGTGAATCAGCGCCTTACAAATCTCGATCAACTGTTGCTGCGCGATTGTCAGATCGCCGAGACGCGTGTCGGGATGTTGCGCGATGCCCAGCCGTTGCATCGCCTCGCGCGCGCGTTCGAGCAACTGCCCGCGATCGACAAACACATGCGCCGCGCGTGGCTCCGCACCGAGAAAGATGTTCTCCGCGATCGTCATGTTCGACGCGAGCATCAACTCCTGAAAGACGATCGAGATGCCCTTCTGCGCGGCATCGCGCGTGCTCGAGAACGAGACTTCCTGACCGTCGAAGATCAGGCGGCCCGATGTCGGCGCGTGCGCGCCCGCGATCACCTGCATCAACGTCGACTTGCCCGCGCCGTTCTCGCCCATGACCGCGTGCACGGTCCCCGCTTCCACGTTGAAGGAGACTTCCTGCAGCGCTTTTACGCCCGGATAAGTCTTCGTGATCTGCTCGACGCTCAAAAGCACGCTCATGGCAGGACTCTTCGCGGAAGAAGTGCGGGACCGCTCCCGCACGGGTTTTATTTGCCGCCGACGAACTTGTCGACGTTCGACGAGTTGACGATATCCACGCCCGTATCCGTGACCGGCGGAACCTTGCCGCCCTTCGAGAGCGAATCGAGTTGCTTGATCGACTCGGTGCCCATCGTGAGCGGACGCTGGCCGATCAGCGTGGTCGCATAACCTTCCTTCAGCAGCTTGATCTGCGAAGGCAAGGTATCGAACGACACGATCACGAACTTGCCGGACTTGATATCGGCGGCCTTGTTCTTGACGGCGCGGATATAGGCTTCGGGCGCGAACATCGGCCAGCCGCCCGCGAAGAAGATGCCGTCGAGATTCGGGTTCTTCGCGAGCATGTCCTGAATCAACTGCACGCCCGTGCTCGAATCGTCATTGCAGGCGAAGGGCGAGCCCGACACTTCCTTGAAGCTGCCGTTGAGTTTCGACTTGAAGCCCTTGATACGTTCGTTCAGATTCGCAGCCGACAAGCCGCCCGTGAGAATCGCGTATGTGCCGCCCTTGGGCAACGCTTTCGCGAAAGCTTCGCCCGCTGCTTCGCCGCCCGCTTCGTTGTTGGTGCCGATAAACGCGATGCGCTTGGACTTGGGCGCGTCGGAATCGAACGTGACGACCGGAATGTTCTTCGCCAATGCCGCGCTGATAACGCCGCTGATCGAGTCCGCATTGTTCGGCGCGATCGCGATGCCCGCCACTTTCTTCGTGATCAGATCGCGCACGATACGCCCTTGCTCCGCATCGTCGAGCTGTGCCGGGCCGGTGAACAGACACTCGGCGCCGATCTTCGCCGCTTCTTCCTTGCAGCCCTTTTCCGCATCGGCATAAAAGGCGACGCCGAGCGCCTTCGGCACGACGGCGAACACTTTCTTGTCCGCGGCCTGTGCCTCTGCAATGCCGATCCCGAGAAGGAGCGTGGCGGCTACGACGCTGAGCAGGGTGCGTGTCATGGTTGTCTCCTGGAGTCGTTCAAGGTTGTTGTGGTCAAGCATGAGGCATAGGGCACATAAGGCATGCATGGCGCTCAGCGACGTCGCCAGACGCCCTTTCTGAGCTGATCGATAAACACCGCAAGCACGATGACGGAACCGACGAACACACCTTGCCAGTAAGCGTCCGTGCCGAGCAGCACGAGGCCGTTGCGCAGCACTTCGAGTATCACCGTGCCGACGAATACGCCGATCACCGTGCCTTCGCCGCCGGACAACGCCGTGCCGCCGATCACCGCCGCCGCGATAACGGAGAGTTCCTTGCCGAGGCCCTGATTGGAAATCGCGGACGAGAGATAACTGACTTCGATGATGCCCGCGAGACCCGCGAGCACCGACGAGCTCACATAGACGCTCATCTTCAGGCGATCGACATTCAGGCCCGTGAGCGTGGCCGCGCGCTCGTTGCCGCCGATTGCATAAAGCTGGCGGCCATACACGGTGCGCTTCAATACGATCGCAACGATGATCGCGAGCACGACGAAGATGATGAACGGCACGGGCAGATCGAAGATATCGCCGCCGCCGAGCGCGAAGAACGCATCGCCATCGGGACGAAAACCGTCGATAGCCTTGCCGCGCGTAATGACGAGTGCGAGCGCGCGCGCGATACTCATCGTCGCGAGTGTCGGCACGAAGGGCAGCATGCGCAGCTTGGTCACGCAGAAGCCGTTGAAGAGACCGACCACGCCGCAGATGACCAGCGTGAGCGCGCATGCGGGAACGACGCCCATGCCCGCCTGCATCATCGCAGCGGACGCGACTGCCGCCAGACCCCAGACGCTGCCCACCGAAAGATCGATGCCGCCCGTGATCATCACCATCGCCTGCCCGAGCACGACAATGCCGATGAACGAGAGATTGCGCGCATCGTTGAGCAGATTGCCCTTGCTCGCGAAGTCCGGCGCGAAGATCGACAGGAGGATCACCATGATCAGCAATGCGCCGACGATGCCTGTCTCGCGTGAATGAAGCAGTTGCGCAGCGAACCCGGCACGCGGCTTCGTTCGCTCCTTCGGGGCCAAAGTGGGCTTGCTCATTGTCGCCTCCGGTGCCTCGGTGCGCTCGCCGCCTCGCGGTGCAAGCTGCTTTTGTCGTGAAAGAGTGTAGTTTCGGGTCGAAAGGCGGTCAAAGCGGGTTTTCCCTGTCGGGGGTCACTCAGGCTTTACGTTCATCCATGAATCACGAGACCCACATGTTGGAATCCTCACGATGAACGGTGAGCGAATACCGGACAAGGCGCGTGCTTACGCTCTGCATGCGGCCGCATACATGCCGATAACATCGCGAACCTTGCTATGGATGAGGCTCATGGGCGTTGCGTCGATCTCGTTGCGGCGCAGCTTCCAGTATTGCTGCGGCATGGTTTGGCTAATGAGGTTTTCGCGCACGCCGATAGCCGAGAGATTGGCGATGAGCTTGCGCGTCGCTTCACTTATCGCGGGATCGGTCCAGTAATAGCGGACGCGGTCGCTATAGCTATAGGTCCGCAACAGGCGCTGTTCATCTTCGCTGCCGTGGTAGTACGCATTCCATTTGTTGGGTTGTTCGAGCATTACGCGCTCGACCACATCGCGCAGATGCGAACATGCCTGAGGGGCGATGAGTTCGCTTTCGATGTCCACCAGCGCGTACAGCGCTTCACGCAGCGCGAACGTCGTGCCGGGCCCGACTTTCAAAATGGCGAAGCCGTCGTTCACGAGCGCGGCCAGTGCCTCGGGGGTTTGATAGTCGGTCGAATGCGCTTCGAAGACCATGCCGGGCAGCTTCGCGAGCACATCGGACAGACCGCTTGCACGCGCGGCATCGTAGTCGACGACCTTCGTATGATCGAACTCGACGCCCGGTTGCACGACGAGACCAACCACACGTTCCCACGCCGCTTCGAGACCGTGCGTTTGCCACGCACGCCGATGCACCGCGACCGTTTCGAGCGCCGCGCTCGCATGCGTCACTTCGACGGACGCGAGTTCATCAGAAGCGCCGCCGGGCACGGGCACTTCGGTGCCGATCACATAAACCGGACGATCGCCAAGACCCACGCGCGCAGCCGCCGCTTCCGCAACCGCACACAGACGCGCGGCGCGTTCCGCCACGATTTCGTCGGACAGGCGCGGCGGGTCGTCGGCGCAGCGCATGCTTGCATCGAGATGAATCTTGCGAAAGCCTGCTGCGACATAAGCGTCGATCAGCGCGTCTGCGCGTTGCATCGCTTCGCTGCCCGGCAAATCGCGCCACGCATTCGGGCCGAGATGATCGCCGCCGAGTATCAGACGCTCGTGCGGAAAGCCCATGCGTTCCGCGAGCCCGAGAACGAAGCGCACGAAATCCGCGGGCTTCATGCCGGTGTAGCCGCCGTATTGATCGACCTGATTCGATGTCGACTCAATGAGCAAGGGCGTATCGTCATCGAGCGCCTGCATCATGCCTGCTTCGATGACCCACGGATGCGCCGAGCAAATCGAATAGATGCCCTTGAGACGCCGCGCGGCGTTCGCATCGCCGCTCAAACGCGTGACGATGTCAGTCATGGCCCGCCTCCGTGCGCTCCGCAATGAATGCATCGAGTTCCGCGAGCGTGGCCGTGCCTTCCATCGGTCCGCGATACGTGACCGCGCGAGCGCCCGCCGCGCCTCCGTATTTGAGGGCGTCGTCGAGCGAGAAGCCTTGCGCGCGACATGCGATATACGTGCCGCCAAAGCAGTCGCCCGCGCCGGTGGGATCGACTTCGGTTACGTTCAGCGCGGGAAAGTGACGCTCGTTCGTGCCATCGTAATAGCTGCAACCTTGCTTGCCGCGCTTGATGACGATCTCTCGCACACCGCGCGCAAGCAACTCGGCGACCGCGCCCTCTTCGGTGCTGGCGCTCGCCAGCAGCATTACTTCATGACCGCTGGGCAGAAAGACATCGGTGTAGTCGAGGATGAAGTCGAGCGCCTCGCGCATTTCGGGAATGCGCAGCATCTCCTTGCGAATGTTCGGATCGAAGCTGACCGTGCCGCCGCTTGCCTTCACGCTCTCGATCACCTTCTTCATCGCCTCGATAATGCGAAACGAAAACAGCGACGAGCCCATGACGTGAAAGTGCCGGCACTCTTTCAGCAAAGGCTCGCGAATTTCGCCGACCGACAAATGACCCGACGCGCTGTTCGCGATGTTGTAGATGAAATCGCGGTCGCCGTCATCGCGATACGTCACGAATGCGCTGCCCGTGGTCGCCGCTTTGATGACCGAGATGCCCGACACATCGACGCCGTCCGCCTTTAGCCGTTCGATGTTGAGCGCGCCGAAATCGTCATCGCCAACACAGCCGATGATCGCGCAGCGGCTACCGCATTTCGCCACCTGATCGATGAAAATAGCGGGCGCGCCGCTCGCATACGGACCCATCAGCATGCCGGGCCGACGAAACGATTGTCCGATTTCGGTGGCCAGTATCTCGACGAGGATCTCGCCCATCGTCACGATGTAGCCTGCGGTTTTAGCCATGGCGAATTTAATTAGGACATCGATATAAATAACATCCAGATCAGCGACGCTGTCATGCAGGCCTCGGCTTCTTATGAACCGTTGCGGCGAAACTCGAGAATGCCGTTGTCTCTTCTTTGCAGATGCAAACCGTTACGCGACACTGCATCGAGCGTCGGTGGATCGATGCCGTCGTCGATCAAAAGCGTGTCGATATCGTGCACGCTCGCGAACACTTCACCGCTGCGTTCATCGAGCAGCGGCTGATACGCAACGACGATAGTACGCGTGGCCGCCTGCGCCGCAGCGTGCGCGACGCGAGCGAGCGCATGATCCGCCGCGAACAGATTGCCCGCGCGATCGAGCCCGCACGCCTGCAACAAACATACGTCGATCGGACGCCGCGCGAGCGATGCCTCGGCATCCGGTCCCGTCAACGCCGTCGTGCCGTATTCGAGCTGACCGCCCGTCAGCAACAACTCGCAATGCATGAAACGCTGTACCGTCTGCGCAATGCCGATGTCCTGCACCAGCAGCGACAGATTGCTTCGGTCCGACAAAAACGGTACGACCTTATGAATGATCTCTCCGGCGCCGAGCATCAGCGCTTCGTCATCACCGACGCGCTCGGCGGCGAAGCGCGCGATCATCGTCTCCGACGACTTGCGCGTCGTGCCGTCCGATGCGGGGACGAGCATGTCGTCGCCTTTCTTTTGCGCGAGATAACGCGCCTTGCCGAAAGAGCGCAACAGATAGCGTTGCTGTTCGAGATAAGTCAGATCACTGCGAATGGTGACACTCGATACGTCGAACGCCTGACTCAACTCTTCCACGGATACTTCCCCGCGTTTGCGCACGAGCTCGACAATTTGCAAGCGGCGCTTCAGGGAGCTCTTATTGGTGAGCATCGATCGCGGACCGAAAGTATCTTTTGTTCCGTAAGAGTCTAGTTTCGTTTCGAAAGAAGGTCAAAGCGAATGCGCGCTTAGCGGGCTAGTGGTTTTCCCGCGCTATTTTTCGTTTTCGGCGCTTCGCTTTTGCACGCGTAGTCTTTGCGCTTGCCGCTTGTTAAAGCTGTACGCCGCGCGTTAAGGCTCCATCGACGACGAAGTTCGCGCCACTTACAAAACTCGCCGCCGGACTCGCGATGAACGCGACGGCATTCGCGATCTCCTGCGGCTTCGCCATTCGTCCGGTGGGGTTCAGCGCAAGCGCGCGTTCGAACAATGCGGCATCGTTATGTTCGATCCAGTCCCATACGCCGCCTTCAAAATAGACATTGCCCGGCGATACCGTGTTCGCGCGTATGCCTTTGGACGCGAGTTGATTCGCGAGACCCTGTACGTAATGGACCAAAGCGGCCTTGAACACGCCATAGGGACCGGCGGCAAAATCGATCTCGCGCGCCGAGACGCTCGATATCGCGACGATGGATGCCGCCTCGCTCGCTTCGAGATACGGCATGGCGGCATCGACAAGATTGACCGTGCCGAGCAGGTCCGTCTCGAACTCCTTGCGCCACGATTCGATGTCGTTGCCGATTGCAAGCGCGCTCACATTCGCAACCACGATATCGAGCCCGCCCCACTCCGCCGCCACGCTTTCGACCCATGATTTAAGGGTTTTTCCGTTCGATACATCGACAGCCGCCCCCGTCGCGCGAGCGCCGCTCAAACCCGCAAGCGAAGTGGCGGTCGACTTGACGCTCGCTTCGTCGCGCGCGCAAATGGCCACGTCCGCGCCCTCCTTCGCAAGCGTCTGCGCAATGGCAAGCCCGATGCCTTTGGTCCCGCCCGTCACGATCGCCTTCAAACCCTTGAGCTGCAAGTCCATGTTCGCCACTCCTTTGAATCGTTTAAAGGATCATTCGTCGTCGCGGCTGCCGTCGGGCACGATGCCTCGCTTGATCTGCAACACCTCGCCCGCCTGAATCACCGAATGACAGATATCGTCGATGGTCACGCGCTTTTCCATCGCCTGTGCGCGCAGCATGTCGTACGCTTCGTGTTCGTTCACCTGATGCATCGTCATGAGGATGCCCTTCGCTTCCTGAAGGTGCCGGCTGTCGAGCAGCTTCTGTTCGAGCTTGGCGATACGCTGGATATGCTGACGCGTGCGCTTCGCGTGATACAGCGCCATCACGACCGTCGACAGCAAACCCGATGCGCGTATCGGCGTCGTCACGATGCCATCCGACCCGAGCTTGATCGCCTGATCGATGAAGGTCGGATTTTCATACGCGACCACGCAAATGACGGGCGGCGCATCCGGCCCGCACCATTCGTCCTTCGGCGCGCGTTCCTCGGGCAGCAGCGCGCGAAACACGAGATCCGTTCTGTCGGGCAAGGTGTCGAGCGGCGGCCAGCATCGTTCGACCTGAAAGCCCATGCGCCGCAGATGGTTCGTCAGCGTGAGACCGTCGTCGTCGTCGGGATGAAACACGACCACGCGCGGACTGCGCTCCAGAATGGAGCCGGTCAGACTGCGTTGGCCTCGCTCTGTGCGCGCGCTCACGTCAGTAATCCCGCGTGCTCAGCTTCGTGACCCAGTCGCCGAGCGTTTGCCGTGTCATGTACGGGTCCGGTCCGACTGCGAACTTCGATTCGCGCAGGATCGTGAATTGACCATCCGCATTCGCACGGCCGATTCGCGGATAGAGCGCCATGTGATGATTCTCCGGATCGATGCGCACCCTGCCTTGCGGCGCGGCGAATTCGGAGCCGAGCAAGTGCGGCATGATCGTGCCGATATCATCGGAGCCCGCACGCGCGCAGGCTTCGGCGAACATGTGCATCTGATAGTACGCGGCTTCCCAGTTCATGTCCGTCGGCGTATCGGCACCGAAGCGCGCCTGATGAAGCGCGACCGCGCGATGGTTCTCCTTCGTATCGATGCTCTGAAAATACGGTGCGGCCGTGAAATGCCCCGCCGCGATGCCGCGCTCCATTGCGTGAATCTCGGTCTCCGATGTGTTGAGACTGCCGATGGGCATGCGCGAAGGATCGAAGCCCGCATGCGCATACGCTTCGTAGAGAAAGGGCACGGTGGCGCCGATCATCGTCGAAAAGATCCAGTCCGGCGACTTGCGCTTGATATCCGCAACGACTTGCGCGAAGTGATCGCGCGTGGCTTCGAGCGAGAAATAGCGCTCGCCGAGAATTGCGCCTTCGGGGTGCTGAAGCAACAACTCCTGCATCGTGCGATTACATTCGTACGGGTACACATAGCGCGATCCGACCATATAGACGCGCGCACCGAATGTCTCGGTCATGAAGTCCGCAAGCTGCACGCCGTTCTGATTCGGCGAAGCGCCGCTATAGATGATGTTGTCCGAGTATTCGAAGCCTTCATACTGCTGCGAATAAATCAGCAGGCGATTGTGCTTCTCGACGACAGGCAGCATCGCCTTGCGGCTCGTGGACGTATAGCCGCCGAAGATCACGTTCACGCCATCCCTCACGATGAGACGTTCGGCGAGTTCGCGAAACACGGCCGGATCGGAACACGGGTCGTAGTGAATGGCCACGAGTTCGCGCCCCGCGATACCGCCGCGCGCGTTGATTTCCTCCAGGGCCAGCATGGCGCCGCGCCACTGAGACTGTTCCAGCAATGCGGTGCAACCCGTCGTGGAGCACAACAGACCCACTCTGATGGGATCGGACAAAGCCATGTCGTAAAACGCTCGCCGGATGGTTATGCGCGGAGCGCCGCCCCGCGCGTCTAATCATCTTACTTGAGGTATTGCTTGGCGACCATCGCGCCGACCGTGTATTTCGGATCGACGAAATTGCCGAGGCGCACTTTGCCTACCTGACTCAGCATCATATAGGCATCCCACTTGTCGAAGCCATACTCGGCGGCCAGCCACAGCACGAGTTCACGATAAGCGATACGTGTGGCATCTTCCAGAGGACGCGCGCTGCCGATGCTCATCAACGCGTCTTCGTTTTCGAGGCGCGGCCAGTCGATCTTCCAGCCCTTGATGAGATCGACGCGTACCGTTGTGGTGCTTTGATACTCGACCGCGGTGCCGCAGACTTCGCCATCGCCCTGACACGCGTGTGCATCGCCGATGAAAAGGCGCCCGCCCGGCGAACGCACCGGCAAATACGTGATGCTGCCCGGTCCCATGTCAGGTACGTCCATGTTGCCGCCGTGCTGATCCGGTGTGAGCGAGTTGATCGAATCGATCTCGGGAGAAAGACTCAATGTGCCGATATGCGGTTTATACGGCAACGTGTGACGTTTGCTCCAGTAGACATTCTCTTCGTCGATCTTGATCTTGCGCACCGTCTCCGGCAAAGGTTCGTTCAGAAGCGCCGTGTAGTCCGTGCCGGTGAGGCCGCCGAAGTTCGGGATCATGCAGCAGAAGCCGTGCGGATCGTCGCCGCGTGGCGCCATCTTTTCGATGTGCACCGCGACCACATCGCCCTTCTCCGCGCCTTCGATCATGATCGGCCCGTTCTGCGGATTCAGGAAAGGAACCTGAAGCACTTCGGACGGCTTGTCGGTCTCGTTCTTGATCTTGCCTTCGAAGGCATCGCGCGTATCCACGACAATGCGGTCGCCGGGTTTGACATGCAACACGGGCTGCGAATAAGGCCCGATGGTGTAGTGAAACGTCTTCTGCAATTCCTCCGTGAGATGATGCTCCACCGGCTCGCGGTCCGCGCCGACGCCGCGCTTCATCATGATCGATTCTTCAAGCCATTTCATGTTGCGGTCTCCGTCACAGTGCCAGGTACTGGCGAATCAGTTGCTCATCCCCGAGTTGCGCGGGGCTCAATGTATCGACAATGCGGCCTTTGTCCATCACACAGCAACGCGTCGCGATGCGCTCGACCATGCCCATGTCCTGTTCGACGAGCACGACGCCGATGCCCGTCTCGCGCGCGATCTGCAATAAGGTCTCGCCGATCAGGTCGACGATGGACGGCTGAATGCCTTCCGACGGCTCATCGAGCAACAACACCTTGGGCGAACTGATGAGCGCGCGCGCAATGGCCAGTTGCTGCTGTTCGCCGCCGCTCATGGTGCCGGCCTTTTGTTGATAGCGCGTTTTGAGAATCGGAAAATAGCCGACAACTTTTTCCTTCATGCGCGCAGCCTGTGCGCGATTCGCCTGTGCACCGACCTGCAGGTTCTCCGCAACAGTCAACGCACCGAAGATCTCGCGTCCCTGCGGCACATAGCCCATGCCTTTTTGCGCACGCACATAGGGCTTTTCATGACCGATGGCCGTGCCGTCGAGCGCGATGCCGCCTTCATCGAGACGAACCAGTCCGATGAGCGCGCGCATCAACGTGGTCTTGCCCACTCCGTTGCGCCCGATCAGCGCGAGCACTTCGCCCGGGCCGATGGAAAACGATACGCCGTTGAGCACGCGGCCGCCACCATAGCCCGCTTCCACGCCCGCGACTTCAAGAAGCGCGCTCATGATTTCTTCCCGAGATAGACTTCGGCCACGTCGTCGCGCGCGAGAATCTCTTCGAGCGATCCATCGGCAAGCAGGCGGCCGCCATGCAACACGGTGACACGCGACGCGATCTGCTTGACGAAGGTCATGTCGTGTTCAACGACCATCATCGTGAGACCGGCTGCGGAGAGCCGCTTGATGAGTTCACCCGTCGCATGCGTTTCCTCGACAGACATGCCCGCGACGGGTTCATCGAGAAACAGCAGCTTCGGCTGCAAGGACACGGCCATCGCGATTTCGAGCCATTGCCGCTTGCCGTGCGAGAGATTACGCGCGAGCACGCGTTCCTCTTGCGCGAGCATGAAGCGCTCCAGAAGTTCATCGATGCTTTCGGGCCGATCATCTTTCGCGCGATGCAGCGACAATTGCAGATGCTGGCGCACGCTCAGTTCGGGAAACACGCCCGGGATCTGAAACTTGATGCTCATGCCCATGCGGATACGCTCGTGCGGCAACACGTGATGCATGTCGCGGCCGAGAAAATGCACGCTGCCGTCGGACGGCCGGTGTTCGCCCGTGATGAGCTTGAAGAACGTGCTCTTGCCCGCGCCGTTCGGCCCGATCACGCAGCGAATCTCGCCCTCGTCGATACGAAAGTCGATACCGTTGATGACATGCGCGCCGCCGAAGTGCTTCTTGAGCCCGCGCGTCTCCAGCAATGTCGTCACGATTTTCCCTCCTCTTGCTCGAAGCACGCGCGTGTTCGATGCGAATCGTGCTTTGCGCGCCTGCCGATTCGTGCAAGATGACGCGTCACGAACGGCAGCAAGCCCTCGGGCGCGCCGAGCACGACGATCAGCAGAATGGCGCCCATCAGAATAAGCGCGTACTGGCTGCCGTACACGGCAAGATTCTGCGAAAGCCACACGAGCAAAGCGGTGCCGAGGATCGCGCCGCCGATGCTCTTTCTCCCCGATGTCGCGACCCAGATGACCGGCATCGCGGCGGCGGTGAGGCCCATCGTCGAGGGCGTGATGTACGAGCCCCAGATCGTGTAAAGCGCGCCCGACAGGCCGCCCAGTGTGCAGCCGATCACGAACACGATCAACTGATGCCGCCGGATATCGACACCCAGCATTTCCGCGCGCTGCGGATTCTCGCGAATCGCGATCAGCGTGAGACCGAAGACGCCATCCAGCAAACGGCGCATGAGCGCATACACCAGCATCAGCAGAATCAGCACGAGGTAATAGAAGCTCGTGTTTTCCAGCGTCAGCGCATCGCCCTTCCATGGAATGGTGAGCGGCGACATGTTGCCCATGCCGTTGTAACCGTTGAGCCGCGCTTCGCCGATGGCCCATTGCGGCCCTGCCGTTTGCGCCATGAAGGTTTCGAGCACCAGCGTGACCGACAACGTCACGATGCCGATGAACACGCCCTTGATACGCCCGAAGAAGATCATGTAGCCCAACAGTGCCGCGAACAGCACGCTTGCCGCGAGCGCGGCGCCGAGGCCGAGCCACGAATAGAACCAGCCATCGCTCAAGTTAAGCGTGAAGATGCCGTAGGTGTAGCCCGACAGACCGAAGAACGCGGTCTGCCCGAAAGAAAGGATGCCGCCGTAGCCCCACATCGCCGCGAGGCCGACGGCGCTGAATGCCCAGAGCAGACAGTAGGCGAGGTTGCCGCTCGTGTTTGCATCGACGACGAGCGGCAGACATAGCGCAACGATCCACGGTAAAACGCGCCAAGCGTGTGATGGCTTCAAGTTCGCCTCCTATCGCAAGCGCGTGAAGAGATTGCCGAGCCCTTGCGGCATCAGCCGGATCACGACGATGACCGTCACGAGCAAGCCGATCTGGCCGAACAACTGGCCGTAGGACGCCGTGAGCGCCGTCTGGATGATCGCGAGCACGCCCGCTGCGGGCGTCGTTCCGGCAATGACGTTTGCGCCGCCGACGACCACCGACACGAACGCCTGCACGATGAAGTTGCTGCCCATCGTCGGCACGGCGGTCATGGTCGGCGCATAGAGCGCGCCGGTAAGTCCCGCGAGTCCCGCGCCCAGTGCGAACGTGAGCGTATAGAGACGGTCCGTGCGCAGGCCGAGACATTGCGCGATGTTCGCGTTCTGTATCGCGGCCCGCGCGCATACGCCGTAGTTCGTCCTGAAGAACAGCAAGTAGAGCGCGAACAGAATCACGAGCGCGATGACGGGCAAGACTGCACGATACGTCGAGAACGAATAATCGCCGAGCGAAAACGAGCCGAACGGCGTGCCGATGCCTTCGATCGACGGACCGGCGACAAGCAACATCGTCTGCTGCACGATCAGGCTGATCGCCCAGGTCGCGACGACCGAATCGAACAGGCGATCGTAGAGATGACGAATCACGAGCCGCTCGATCACGACACCGGCGATCGCGGCGGCCAGCGCGCCGAGCAACATCGCGAGCGGTAGCGGCAGCCCGCGTTTCGCCGCGATGATCGTCAGGTACGCGCCGCACATGATGAATTCGCCATGCGCGAGATTGATGACGCCCATCATGCCAAAGATCACCGCGAGTCCGAGCGCCGCGAGCACGAGATAAGCAAAGTTGTCGCCGAACTGATAGATCAGCGAGTAAAGCACCGACAGTGTGGCCATGCTTGCTCCACGTTCAGTGAACGAGCGCGCGCATGGTCGCTGTATGCGAGACGCGCGCGCCGCTTTCTCATCAGGACTTCTTCGGCAAATTCGACGGCGTGTATTGACGATGATCCGGCTTGTTCGGCAAATCGCAGCCGACCTTGCCGAGCCAGTACGGCTGCACGTCATCCCAGACCTTCGGGATATCGACGGAGTGATCGTCCTTCACATGCACGAGGTAGATCGTGTGACTCGCATGATGGCTCTTGGGATCGATGCAGACCTTGCCTTGCGCACCTTCCGTGCAAATGCCGCCCGCTTCCAATGCCTTGCGCACTGCTTCCTGATTCGTCGACTTCGCTTTCTCGGCGGCGGCCTTGTAGAGATAGATGGCGTCGTAAGCGTTCGCCGCTTCCTGATTGATATACGGCTCGTTCGGGAACTTCGCATGGAAGCGCTTCTTGAAGTCGTTGCTGGCGGGCGTATCGACTTCTTCCACGTAGTTTGCCGTCACGTACATGTCCTTGAGCGCGGGCGGTTTGAAGCGCTTGTGCTCATACGCCTGACCGACATTCACCGAACTCGCCATCGGCAGATTCAGATGCGCCGACGCCTGCTGCTCGTAATACGACGCCTGATTCGCACCGACCAGCAAGGTCACGACGAAGTCCGGCTTGGCCTTCTGAATGTTCTGGATCGTTTGGCCGAACTGCGAGACGGACAACGGAATGAACTCTTCGCCGACCATCGTGCCGCCGTTTTCCTTCACGATGTCGCGCACCCATTCGGCGGAGATCTGCCCGAAGTTATAGTCGGCGGCAATCGTATATACCTTTTTGCCGAACTTCTGCATCATCCACGGAATGAGCGTCGAGAACTGTTGCTCGGGCACGGCGCCCGTCACGAAGGTGTAGGTATCGCACACGCCGCCTTCGTATTGGTTGTCATACCAATAGAGTTGCTTTGCGCGATCCATGATCGGGCGAATCGCTTCGCGCGATGCGCTGGAGAATGCGCCGAAGATCACATCGGGCTTGTCCGTCTGAATCAGCCTGCGCGCAAGCTCCTGGAATTTCGTGTTGTCCGATTGAGTGTCATACGCGATGAGTTGAATCGGGCGGCCCAGAATGCCGCCTTTCGCGTTGATCTCCTCGACGGCGAGTTGCGTCGCGTGAATCTTCGGGATGGTCGCGAGTGCGAAGTTGCCCGACGCATCTTCGAGCAAGCCGATTTTCACGGGATCAGCAGCGCTCGCAGCGAGCGACGTGACGGCGAGTCCTGCGGTGAGGGCCAGACGCATCCAGCCGGACGGCTTTAGCAACATGCGGAATCTCCAGAAGGTGGCTCGAACTCCAGAAAAAACGGACAAAAAAAAGCCCCCTGACGAACCATGGGTTCGTCAGGGGGCTTCTGTGCCGGATCCTCGGGCGGACATCTTTGTCAGGCCGTGAGGAATGAGGGCAGTCTAAGGCGCCGAATTTTCCGTTGTCAACGGCGATCAAAAATAATTCTCACGCCGGCGATCACCGGCGCGGCAAGCGATGCGTGTGGCTTCAGTGCGCGGCGATGAAGGCAGTCACGTCCGCCAGCACCGGCGACGACGCATCCCGCGGGGAGAACATCGATTTGACGATCGTCTCGTGACCGAGGCCCGGATAGCGTTTCAGCTCCACGTTATCGTGATGCGCGCGCAACGCTTCGGCGAAAAGATCGCTGTTGCGCGGATCGACATCGGTATCTGCCGTCCCTGCGCCGAGCAGCATCGCCGGTTCGTCTCCGGTCACGAATGCGACAGGCAACGCGCGCGGGCGCAGCGCCGCCGGAAAGATCTCGTCCATGTGCGGATCGGTCGTCTGGAATGCCGCGTATGGGCCCGCCAGCCCGATCATGCCGGCAAGCGAACGTTTCGACATGCCTTGCGCGGCCAGATAGCGCGGATCGGTTGCGATCATCGCCGCGATGTGCGCGCCCGAGGAATGTCCCATGACAAAGATGCGATCGGGATTGCCGCCGAATTCGCGCGCGTGATCGCGCGTCCAGCGCACGGCGGCGGCGGCATCGTCGAGAAAGCCTGGAAAAATAGTCGCCGGATAGTTGCGGCAATCCGGCGTGACCGTGACGATGCCTTGCGCAGCAAGCGCCTGCGCAACCGCGCGCGAATCCGCGCGGCTGCCGCTTTGCCAGGCGCCGCCGTAGAAATACACGACGACTGGACGATTGGCGTCGGCGCGGGAATCGGGCGCATAGACATCGAGCTTTTGGAGACGCCCCTCGCCATAAGCGATGCCGCTTGCCTGCTCGTTATGGTCGCGCACCCGCGACGCGACAACACCCGCGGCACCGACGGCACACACCGCCAGTCCCAAAACGATAAACCTTCGTCTTGCCGATACACGCATAGTTCTATAGCCAGATATTCATAGATTGCGGCGCCCGGACGCCCGGGCGTTGTCACCGCATTCAACGATGTTCGACGAAGGCTGTCCGTGCGGAAGACATCGTTTGAAAGCTGGCCAGGCGCGGTATGTTCGCCACCGCACCTAAAGATTCAATCGGATGAATATTTATTCGGCTATGAGTCTCGCGCGTTCGCTAAAGCAATTGCAATTGCTTTAGCGAAAATGCTAAGCGGGCAAGCGGAATGCGCTTAAGAAAGAGCGTCCGCTTAGCACCGCGAGTCCCGCACAAGTCAGCGCGATTCCGGGAACAAAGCTGCCTGAACCGGTTGACGCGCGGCCGATTCCGAATCGACCAGAAAGCGGTCGCGATCCTGTCCGGCGATCCAGTGCGGCACGCGTCCGCGCCCGCTCCATGTTGCGCCGCTCACCGGATCGCGATACTTGGGCTGGGCCTCGGCCTTTTGCTCGCCCGGCTTGCGGCCCATGAGTTCGTTCAGACTGATGTCGTATTCGCGCATCTTTTGCACGATTTCGATGAGCGCCAGCCGCGCCTCTTTCTCGCGCGCGGCGGTGAGCGCTTCGTTTAAAGCGGCCTGCTGCTGAAGCAGCTTTGTAAGTTCTGTACTGGAATATGCCATTGCCGATTATCAGATGCGAGCCGGCGCCAAGGGCTACCGTGCTTGACGCACCGAAATTCCTTTAAGTAATGATTCGAGTACCGCCCGTTTGCATACCGGTGCGCGCGGCATTTCCTAGCCGAAGTCGCACCCATGAATCGAGCCTTGATGAAAAAAACGGAAAAGCGAAAAAGCAGAAAACGGCGAACCGACTGACACGCATGAATCCACATTCAACACGCATTCTAACGCCGACGCGATCACGCCGGATTTTAACCCGGCGCCCGCCGCCCGGCGCAACGCTGAGCCTGTCGTGCCACAGTATGTCATTCACGAAAGGACACTGTGCTCCGCCATGCGGCTCGTCAGCCGCTTTATCGCGTCGGCATGTCTTATGCATTCCATCCGCATCCGTTCATTCGCGCGCGCCGCGTCATCATCAACATGGCATCGGAAAACGAATTGCAGGACTGGCGCGGCGACGCTCTGAACATGGAAGCCGCGGTCGCCAACGCTGTCGTCGGGCAGCGCGAGACCATCCATCTGATCAACGTGGCCCTTTATGCACGCGGGCACGTGTTGCTCGAAGGCGGCGTGGGCGTCGGCAAGACGACACTGCTGCGCGCCTTCGCACGGGCGACGGGTGGCGACTTCGAGCGCATAGAAGGCACGATCGACCTGATGCCCGGCGACCTCATCTATCACACCTTCGTCGATGCGGAAGGCACGCCGCGCATCGATCCTGGTCCGTTGCTGCGCCACGGCGAGCGACTCACCACGTTCTTCTTCAACGAGATCAATCGCTCGCGCCCGCAAGTGCAATCGCTGTTGTTGCGCGCGATGGCGGAGCGCTCCGTATCGGCATTCGGCCGCGAATATCGCTTTCCGCATATGACGGTGTTCGCGGACCGCAACAAGGTCGAGAAGGACGAGACCTTCGAACTGGCATCCGCCGCGCGCGACCGCTTTCTGTTCGAGCTGAACATGCCCACGCCGTCGATGACCGATGTACGGCGCGCACTGGTCTTCGATCCGATCTTCCATGATGTCGATGCGCTCATCGAGAGCGTGCCCGCCGCCGTGATCGATGCCACGCGCCTGAATGCGATCGGCGCCGCGATTCAACGGAGCGTGAGTCTCAGCCCGAGCATCGAAAAGTATGTGCTCGATATCTGGCAGGCGACCGAAACGCCGCAGCGCTTCGGCATCGAACTCGATGATGTCGATATGGCGCGGCTCATTCTCGCGGGCGCGAGTCCGCGCGGCATGAGCGCGCTGGTTCGCGCGGTGCGCGTTTGCGCGTGGCTCGACGGACGTCTGCATGCGATACCCGAAGACGTGCATGCGGTGCTGTTGCCCGCGCTCGGTCATCGCGTGTTCTTTACGCCGGTCTATGAAATGCGACGGCATGAACTTGCCGAGGCGCTGACCGCGACGATCGTGCGAACGATCGCGGTGCCGTGAATCATGAAGGATCCGGTCGAATTCCACTATCGGCTGCCGGGACGCGCGAGCGGCTTCAGGCCCGGCACGCATCCGGGCACGGGCTTCGGCGCGGGACAAGAGTTCGCGATGCACGCGCGTCTGTTCGATCATCCCGATCCGCGCAGGCTCGATCTGCGCGCGAGTCAGCGCGCCGTGCCACGGGAATGGCTCGTGCGTCTGCATCTTCAGCGCGTCGCGGTGCCGGTGCAGGTCGTCGTGGACGTCTCTGCTTCGATGCGCTTCGGCACGCGCCGGACGAAGCTCGATCTTGCCGCCGATTTCGTCGAGGCACTCGGCTATAGCGCATTCCGCGCAGGCGATCAGCTCGGCATGCTCGCGTTCGATCGCGATGCGCGCGAAGACCTGTTCGTACCGGCCCGGCATGGACGCGGCGTCGGCGATGAAATGGCCACGCGGCTTCGCCATTGCACGATGTCGCCGCACATCGCGAACGGCGATGCGGGACTCGTGCGCACGCTCGACCGGCTTGCGGGTCGGCGTGGCCTCGTGTTTCTGGTGTCCGACTTTCACTGGCCGCGCGTCCGTCTCGATGCGGCGCTCGACAGGCTCGTCAGCGCGCGAGTCGTGCCGATGGTCATCTGGGACGAAGCCGAGATCGAGCCGCCGCACGAGGGCATGTTTCTGCCGGTGCGCGACATGGAGTCCGGCGGCAAGCGCACGCTCTGGTTGCGGCCGCGCATGGTTCAACAGTGGCGCGAGAATGTCGCGAAACGCCGCGTCGAACTGAAAACTACGCTGGGTCGTCGCGGTGCGCATCCCTTCTTCGTCGAAGGTGCATTCGATGCCGAAGCGCTTTCGCGTCACTTTCTGGAAACCGCCGCATGAGGCCGCGCACCGAACGCGGCCACTCGCGCGCATGCAGAGCGGCAGGCTTGCTGATGACGCTCGCCCTGATATGCGCGGGCCACGCCCGAGCCGAACAGGTCGTTAGCGCCGTGGTTCAGCAACCGCGCGCATTCGGCCATGTTCTCGGCGATGTCCTGACGCAACGCGTGCTGCTCGCAGCCGATGGCCGCTCACTACGCGATGTGCCCCTGCCCTCGGCGGGACGTGTGGGCATATGGCTCGAACGCCGTGCCACGCATTTGGAACAGGATGCGCAAGGCCGTTCGTGGATGGTCATCGACTATCAGATCATCAACGCCGCGCAATCGCTCACGCAAGCCGCTTTGCCTGCGTTCGAACTCAAGGCCGCCGATGGCACGCGGCTAGGCGTCGCCGCATGGCCGATCAGCGTCGGACCGTTGACCCCGCGCACTTCGTTTCGTAACGGCGACTTGCAGATGCTGCGGCCCGACAGGATCGTCATGCCGTCGAACGGAGCGGCGTTGCAACGTCGAATGATCACGATGCTCGCGCTCACGTTCATCACGATGCTGAGCTGGGCCGCGTGGTGGACATGGCGCAAGCGTCGGGACGCAAGCATCCTCCCCTTCGCGCGTGCGTGGCGAACGCTGAGCACGCTCGATACACCCGAGCTCGACCAGAACGATGACGCATGGGTCCACATGCATCGCGCGCTCGACGAAACCGCCGGTCAGGTCGTTCATGCCGCATCGCTGCACGCGCTGTTCGAACGCGCGCCCTATCTCGAAGCGATGAAGGCGCGCATCGAAGCGTTTTACGCAAGCTCGCAGCAGCGCTTCTTCAAACGCGATGCAACTCAAACGTCGTTCTCGTTACGCGACTTCGCGCGAGCGCTGTATCGCGCCGAAAGAAGGCAGTGATCCCATGCCGCTCGATTTTCTCAGGCCGTGGCTTCTGCTCATGCTCCCGCTCGCGCTGTTGCCGCTGTTGCCGAGGCCGGCAGAAGCCTTCGCCTATTCGTCCATCGCGTGGTTGCCGCGCGATAGCATCGGCACGGCGATCGATCATGCGCGGCGCATCTGCGCGATCCTGGCCATGCTCGCCATCGTCGTGGGACTCGCGGGTCCGGGACGCTCGCATATGCAGGTCATGCGCACCAGCAGCGCAGCGGAGATCCTCATTCTGATGGACCGGAGCGCGAGCATGGATGCGGTCATGTCGAAGACGCCCGTCGCCGAGCCGGGCGGTCAATCGAAGAACGCGGTGGCGCGTCACTCGCTCGAACGCTTCGTCGCAGAGCGTCCGGACGACCGCTTCGCGTTCATGATGTTCGGCATCAGCCCCATTCTCGCTGTGCCATTCACGGCGAATCACCGGATCATCGCAGCGGCGCTTCAGGGCACGGCGATCGGTCGCGGCATGCCGGACACGCGCCTCGATCGCGGATTGATCGCTGCAATCGCCCAGTTCGACGGACAGCCCTACACGGTGCCCCGCGCCATCGTGCTGGTCTCGGATGGCGGCGCACATCTCGATGCCGCCGCGCAAGCGGCCATCCGCAACGGCCTCGCGCGCCATCGCATTGCGCTTTATTTCGTGTATCTGCGAAGCGGCGTCTACAGTCCCGATCTCACGAAGCCCGCCGCACCCGGCGATGCATCCGAGGAAGCGGAACTGCATCGCTATTTTCAGGCGCTGGCCACGCCGTATCGGCTATATCAGGCGGAAGATGCCACCGCCATGGCCGCCGCGATGCAGGAGATCAATCAGCAACACAGCGCGATGATTTCATTCGAAGAACGCTTGCCACGACAGGACGACAGCGCGCTTTGCTTCGCCGTCGCGTTGCTTGCATGCGCGGCCTTGCTTGCACTGCGCAGCGTGCAAGTACGGAGCTGGTCATGAAGCGCCGCGCGGTTCATCTCGCATTCGGCGCCGCGACGTTATGCTTTGCAGCCATCGCCATCCATGACTGGGCGATGCTCAAACACGCGCAATCCGTTACGCAGGCGATCGACGCGATGGCATCGACGAAGACAGCGGCAGATCGCTCCACGAACGAAGCATTCGAAGTGCAACTCGCGCGCGCGGTGTCACTGGCGAAGGCCGGACGATCGATCGATGCGCAGCGGCTCTTCGATCCGCTCATCGCGCAAGACGACGATCGCGCCATTCAGGCCGCCGCGCTTTTCGATCTCGGCAACATGTATCTGCGCGATGCGGCGGGACCGGAGGCAGCAGGCCCGATCCGCTCACTGCCCTTGCTGGAGCAGGCGAAAGAGCGCTATCGCTCGGCGCTGCGCATCGACCCCGACAATTGGGATGCGCGCTATAACCTCGAACGCGCGCTGTGGCTCGCGCCCGAGACGCCCGGCGATCAGGAGGAACTCGATATCAAGAAGCAGTCCACCGTGAAGCTGCGTGGCGCGCAAAGCGAGGATCTGCCGTGAGCATCGTCAGTGCGGCGCGCGCATTCCTCGGGCGGCGGAACTGGGCCATCGTTGCCGCCGTGCCCTTGCTCGTCGCCGCTATCTGGATGCCGGGCCTGATGTTTCAGCGAAACGTGTTCAGCTATATCGTTACGTTCGATATCACGCAAAGCATGGACGTGGAAGATGTCGGCAGTGCGAGCGTGCCCATTAGCCGACTCGATTTCGCACGCGCAGCCATGCGCGAGAGTCTCGGTCGCTTGCCATGCGGATCGACGATAGGCTGGAGCATTTTTACCGGGCAGAGTACTTTGCTTCTCGTTCCGCCCGTCGAAGTGTGCAGCAATTTCGATGCGTTGCTCGCCGCACTCGACAGCATCGGCGGCGATATGCGCTGGACCAACTGGAGCCGCGTGGCCGAGGGCGGAGTCTTTGCCGCCGTGCGCACGGCGACGAACATCGGCCATGATGCCGGCGTTCTGCTCATCACGGACGGGCAGGAAGCGCCGCCGGTTCTGCCTTCGGATCAGCGCGTTCGCGATATCCCGCGCGGTCAGGTCAAGGGATGGCTCATCGGCGTGGGTGGCGATCAGCCCGTGCCGATTCCGCGCACCGATCGCGATGGCAAACGCATCGGCTACTGGCGCGCGGACGAAGTGATACAGGTGCCCGCGCAGTCTCGCGCGGGCGTGGCCGCCGAAAGTCACGAAGAGTTATCTGCATTGCGCGGACAGTATCTCGAAGCAATCGCTCAGCAAGTCGGCTTCGATTATCGACGTCTGCGTGCGCCGCAAGATTTGCTCGCGGCCATGACGGATAGCCGCTATGCGCATCGCGAACGCGTGCCGACCGAAGTGAACTGGATTCCCGCTGCGCTCGCGCTGCTGCTGCTCGTGTGGCGCTTCCTGCCGCAGCGTCGCGCCTGATGCGTCACGCGTGCTTAACGTTGCGCCTTCGCGCCTCGCACCCATTCTTCAAGCCCGATGCTGCCGAGCCGCGCATCGCCTAAGGGGACGAGCGACTGATCATCGACCTTGCCGCCGAAGTATCGCGCTTCGGGGTCGCGCACCACTTCGCGCGGATCGCCCATCGCTTTCAGATAGCGCGCCACGATTTCATCGAACGGCGCGCGGTCCGGCCCCGCGATCTCGACGATGCCATTGCGCGGCGCGGCGAGCGCCACATCGGCGACGGCGGCGGCGACATCGTCCGCGGCGATCGGCTGGAAGAGCCCGGGCGAAAGTCTGACCGTATTGCCGCTCATGCTCGAATCGGCGATGCCACCGAGAAACTCCATGAACTGCGTCGAACGAATGATGGTGTAGGGAATGCCCGACGCTTTGATCAGTTCTTCCTGCGCGACTTTGGCGCGAAAGTAGCCGTTCTCGGGCGTGCGCTCGATGCCGACGATCGACAGCGCGACATGATGACGAACTCCCGCCGCAGCCTCCGCTACATGCAGGTTGCGGCCCGAGGCCTGGAAGAATTCCAGCACTGCCTTGTCTTCGAAAGAAGGCGAATTGGCGAGGTCGATCACGACATGTGCGCCGGTCAAAGCCTCTTTGAGGCCTGCGCCGGTCAGCGTATTGACGCCGCTCTTGGGCGATGCGGCGATGACCTCGTGACCGCGTTCACGCAGAATGGGAGCGGTCTTCGACCCGATCAGGCCCGTACCGCCGACGATAACGATCTTCATGAGTCGTGCTCCAAAGATGACCGCCTCAAGCTTCGCAAGCGGTCATGTGTGAGTGGGAGACAGAACGGACGATCGTCCGAACAATGAATGCGCGCGATGCTCGCGAGCAATGTCTTGTGAGCATCATAGGATGCATTCGAATGCTTCTGTAGCCGTTCTTATGTTCGAGTGCTTATGTTTGAGTTCTTCTGCGGCACATCGTTAATTCATTCGACGCGTCACGGCACATCGTCGCAAATAATTGAACAGCCCAAGGAAAACCTGTTCGCTTTAGAATCCATCAGGCTTTTGGCTGCTGCGACCGCTGACCGGCCCGCACTCCTTAGCCCGCCGATAACCTGGAACAGAAAGATGAACGAGACAATTGCCGACGTCGTGGTAGTCGGACTGGGCGCATTCGGTAGCGCGACGGCTTTTCAACTCGCAAAACGAGGCCTGAAAGTGATCGGCATCGACCGCTTCGCGCCGCCGCACGACAGAGGGTCGAGTCATGGCAACACGCGCATCACGCGCCTGGCCGCCGGAGAAGGCGAAGCGTACATTCCCTTTATCAAACGTTCGCATGAAATCTGGCGAGCCCTCGAAGCGCAGACAGGCAGAACGCTATATCACCGCACAGGCGGCCTCGTGATCGGCGCGCGTGACAGCGCAACGCACCATCATGCGAAGCCGGACTTTCTTCAGCAGACCATCGCGAACGCGCGGCAATTCGGTATCGAGCATGAGGTTTTGACTGCGGCAGACATGTCGAAACGATATCCTCAGTTTCGCCTGCGTGGCGATGAACTCGCTTACTTCGAACCTGACGCAGGCGTCCTCATTCCGGAAGCGTGCATCGAAACGCAGATCGAGCTTGCGCGCGCTTCGGGCGCATCCATTCGATTCAACGAGCCGGTCATCGACATAAAAGAACAAGGCGATGGCGTGATCGTCCGCACCGCGCTGGGCAAGTATGCGGCGGCGCGTGTCGTCGTGACAGCCGGTGCCTGGATTCCGGGAATGGCCGGAGGCAAGATGGCCGAGCATCTTCGCGTCATGCGGCAGACGTTGCACTGGTTCGCAACGACCGACCCGTCGCTCTACTCGCCAGCGCGTTGTCCGATCTTCATCTGGATGCACGGCAACGGCGATCACGACTACATGTACGGCTTTCCGATGATCGACGGCCAACCCGGCGTCAAGGTCGCGACCGAGCAGTATGAAGCCGCCTGCACACCCGACGATTTCGACCGTCACGTCGGTGCCGACGAATCCCGTGCGATGTTCGACGCTCACGTCGCGGGGCGGCTGGCAGCCGTGACCTCGACCACGGTGCACGCTGCCGCCTGCCTCTATACGGTGAGCACGGATTCCGGCTTCGTCATCGATCGTTATCGCGACATGAAGAACGTCAAGGTCGTCTCCGCCTGTTCCGGCCACGGCTTCAAGAACTCGGCGGGTTTCGGAGAACGTCTGGCACTATGGGCCGCGGGTCACGACGACGACACGCTCGATCGCTTTCAGGTGTCGCGCTTGGACGCGTATCAGCCGGGCATGTCCAGCTCGACGAGCCGCGCGAGCTGAGTCAGCGATTCCTGCCAGCCGAGATAGCACATCTCCACAGGGATGGCTTCGGGCACGCCTTCCTGCACGATGGTGAGTTCCGTTCCGCACGACACCTGCCGCAACGTAACGGTGACTTGCATTTCGCCGGGCAGGTTCGGATCGTCGAAACGGTCGGTATAGCGGATCTTCTCGAACGGCACCAGTTCGAGATATTCGCCGCCGAACGAGTGCCCGTTGCCGTTGCTGAAGTAGCGAAACGACATCTTGTGCGTTCCACCGACGCGGGCATCCAGATGATGCACCTGACAGATGATTCCGTAGGGCGGCAGCCACCTTGCGACGGCATCGGGTTCGAGGAAGGCGCGATAGACGCGTTCGGGCGTCGCGCGCAGGACGCGGTGCAGATTGACGGTTCCGGTAGTCATGATGTGCTCACCTTTCGTTAAAGAAGTTGGACGCACTGATACGACGATGCATTGAAGCCGGAATCGACACGAACATTGATCAGGGAAAACCCGCAACACGCTCAATCGCGTGACCTTCGAAAAATACTAAGGCAAGTACAACCCGGACCACGAAGCCTACTTCACCCACCCGCGCTCGATGAGCGGTACATCCCACGCAGGCTCGGGGCCCAACTCTCCCGCAAGAAATTCGACGAGCGCCTTCACCTTCAGGCCCTGACGCTGCGTCTCCGGATAGACGGCGGCGAAGTCCATCGTCGAGAGCGAATAGTCGACCAGAAGCGGCACGAGCGAGCCATCCAGAAGCGATGCGCTCGCCACGAGCGTCGGCAGGCAAACGATGCCGCCGCCCGTCAACGCATAATCGCGCAGCAGATGAACCGAGTTGGAGCGGATCATGCCGGGCAGATCCATTTCGATGACCTCTTCGCTGCGCGTCATGGTCCAGCGATTGCGCGACGGATAGCCCGAATAAAGCGCCGTCGTGTGCTCCAGCAAATCACGCGGATGCTGCGGCGCTCCATGCGCGTGCAAGTAGGCGGGCGCGGCGCAAAACAGCCGGCGCACGGTAAAGAGACGCCGCTCGATCAGCGAGTCGGAGATGGCCGGGAAGATCTGGAACGCGACATCGAATCCTTCTTCGATTGGATCGACGACCCGGTCATTGACGATCACATCGAGCTGAATGCCCGGATAGCGCCGGTTGAATTCGGCGAGCAACGCGCCGAAGTGTCCCAGTGCAAAGCCGGGCAACATCTGAATCCGCAGGCGTCCGGTGGGCGTTGCGCGCAACTCGCGCATCTGGTCGGTGAGTTCGTTCACACGCCCGACCACTTCTGCGCACTCACGGTAAAAGGCTTCGCCGACATCCGAGAGCCGCACATGCCGTGTGGTTCGATGAAACAGCGGCGCATTGACGAACTTTTCCAGCTGCTGGATACGATGCGTCACGACCGAACTGGTCACGCCGAGCTGCCGCGCCGCCTTCGCGAAGTTGCTGGTCTCCGCCACACGCACGAAGGCCTCGATGCTCAGAAAACGATCCATGCCGGTTCCTTTTGCCCGTGTCCAGCATGTCAGTGTATCGCCTCCTGTCGTGCGTGCGGTGGCTACGCGGATCGCTTCATTCAGGCTGTTCGGCCGGCGTTAAATCGACTGCCGGCGCGGCACGGCGCATTCTCGCGGGCGCGGTTTCTTCGAGCAGCAGACTCACGCCTATGCCGAGCACGACCGCGAAAATCGGCAGCCACATAATATTTTGGATTCCGAAATTTGTTGCGACGTAACCGGCAAGCGCGGGCGCCACGCCGCCCCCGAAAATCTCGCCCGCACCCACGACGATACCGATTGCCGTCGACACCATGCCGACAGGCGCCGCCTCCGTCGCGACCGGCCCGGACAATAGCGACACGAGTCCGAGCGTGAAGAACGCGGACACGAACAGCACGATGAAGAGCATCAGCGGCTGCGCGCCCACGCCGCGAAACACGTACAGCATGACCGCCGTGCCCGCGAAGCCCACGATGCTCGCCAGCCGCCGGCCGACGATATCGGAGAGCCCCGGCAAGCCGAACTGCCCGACGAAGCCGCCGAAGCCGATCGCCGATACGACCATGCCCATGCGTTGCGTGTCGAGGGCGAGATACTCGGTGAGGTAAAGCGGCAGCATCGCGCCCAGCACGAAGACGCCCGTCATCGCGCAGAACAACGCAACCATCGCGACGCGGATGTTGCGGCTCTTGAGCACGTCGCGCCAGTTGCCGCGCGCGATGTGGTGCGTCTGCAGTTGCGTAGGTTGCACCACTTCCGTCTTCGGCTCGCGGATCACGAAGTACATCAGCAATCCGAGTATCAACCCCGGAATGGCGACGAGTGCGAACACCCATCGCCACGTCATCACGCCGAGCAACTGAGTCGCGATGATCGGCGAAAGCGCGAGCCCGAACAGCGCGAATCCGCTCTGCTGAAGCCCGAGATTGAAGCCGCGGCGCTTCGGATGCGAGGCATCGGCGGTCGCGGCGAAACTCGTCGGGCAGAACGATCCTTCGGCGACGCCCATCAGCGCGCGCACGGCAAGCAGGCTCACGAGACCGCCCGCCATGCCCGAGAAACCCGAGAGCAGCGAGAACACAATGATGGCCGGTATCAGCACCTTGCGACGCCCGAACTTGTCGGAGATGCCGCCCATGAGCGCAGCGAAGACACCCCATGAAAGACCGAGAATGCCGATGCAGTTGCCGACATCCTGCGCGGTCAGATGCAGGTCTTTCATGATGGACGGGAAGAGCGGCGCAATCAGCCATCGGTCGAGGCCGACCAGACCGAATCCGAGCGCAAGCAGCGTCACGGCCTTCCATTCGTATGAGGTATCCCACTTCGCAGTCATCTTCGTCTCCTGATTCTTCGTTCAGTGTCGTTTGAACGCCCTTTGCCAAGGCGCTCCGACGAAGTAGAGAGTGGACCAAGCGGCAGTCGAAAAGAATCGCAGTCGCGGCGAACACGCCATTTGCGAAACGCAAATAATCGCGCTGGATGATTCGTCGACTCGATGTCGGCATTTGCATGCTGATATGACCGACATACCGCCGCCGCGGATTGCCGTATGCCCGCGCCTCTCCTACTCTGAACTCGACGTCGCGAACTGCCCTTCGCGTCACGCGCAGCACCCACCCGACCGGCCATTCCATGTAACAGCCAAGAATCGGAGGAGACATGTACGACGGCTTGATCGAGGTTACGGTGTCGCGCACCTGGCCGCTGGCCACGGGATATCGCGCGGTCGAATTGCGCGCGAAACAGGATGCGGCGCTTCCGTCTTTCGACGAGGGCGCCATGCTGGACGTGATCGTGGATGCGCATGCGAACCGCAGCAGGCGCCAGCCGCTGCATCGCAAGGCATCGAGACGCGAGACCTATGTGGTGGGCGTGCGAACGCAGTCGGACGCGGGCGTCGAAACGCGAGCAGACGATACGATGTTCCGTCCCGGCAGCGAACTGCTCGTGCGTCCGCCGACGAATCTGCCGCTCGCCGTCGATGAGCGTGCGCGCTACATGCTCTTCGCGGGCGGCCTCGGCGTGGCGCCGATCGCAGGCATCGCGCAGCGCCTCGCCGATGCAGGAAAGCCGTTCGAGCTACATCACTTCGCGCAATCGTCGGATCGCACGTTGCTGCGCGATGAACTTCAGGCGCTTGCGTCGTTCGGCAAGATTCATCATCGCGTGGGGCTCAGTGTCGATGAGATCGCTCAGGCTGTCTCGCATGCGCTGAGTCCGAACGGCGCCAACGCGCAGGTCTATTGCAGCGGCCCGCCCCGGCTGATGGACCTGATTCATGGTCACGCCAGCGAATGGGTCTATCCGCGCAACATCCACAAGATTTATCTCGGCGAGCGTAACGCAGCGCCGGTCTAAGTCTCGTCGATGCGTGGCCGGCAAGGGCTACTGGCTCGCACCCGCGCCGATGCCCGCTTTCTTCTGCGCGTTCTGCAAATCCTGGGGATAGTGCGGATCGTTGGCTCTGCCCGGGTTGTAGCCGGCATCCTGAAGCTTCTTCAGTTCCGCGTTCTTCTTGTCGCGGGCCTGCTTGCGCGCGGCTTTTTTCTGTTCTTTCGTCATCGGTGCGGCTTGCGTCGCGTCGGTGGCGGTCGAGCCGGTATCCTGCGCGTACGACAACGGCGCGACGGAAGCGCCCACGGCGCCCACGATCATCGACAAGCCGATGCTTGCAATCTTTGCTTTCACGATAGCTCCTGGTTCGTGCGGGACCTTCTGCGTTGAAGTCTGAGTTGCTATTTGAGCGTCATCCATCGTCCGATGAAAAGCCCCGGAGCTTCGGGGCTTTCCGCAGCATTTTCGAATATATATACCTGTGTTGCTTCGGCGGCAATGCGCACAATCCTCGCCGTTGCAGGCGCTAGATCGACCGATAAGCCGGCGAGTACGCCACCGCTTTGATGTGCGCAACGAGATCGGCCGGGCGCTCCACGCGCGCGAGACCATGATCGAAGATGTACTCGGCAACCGACGCCGCGACATGCATCGATGCCTCGAAAATCCGGCTCTGCGGCGGATAGATCAAACCTTTCTCGAGACTCTCGTCGCTGACCTGCTCGGCCACCGCCTTCGCCGCCACGATGAACATGTCCTCCGTCACGCGCGTGGCTTCCGTCGCGAAGACAGCCATGCCCATCGCGGGAAAGATATAGACGTTGTTGCCCTGCCCCGGCACGAAGGTCCGCCCTTCGATCTCGACCGGCCCGAACGGGCTGCCGCTCGCGAAGATCGCCTGACCTCGCGACCACCGGTACGCTTCCTCCGCGGTGCATTCGGAACGTGAAGTCGGATTGGAGTAGGGAAAGACGATCGGCCGCTCGTTGATCTCGCTCATCGCTTCGATCACTTGCTGGCTGAAGAGCTTGGGCACCGTACTGACGCCGATGATGCCCGTCGGCTTCAGCGCGCGCACCGCATCGACGAACGTATCGACCGGAGCATGGTCGATCGCGAAGACCTTCTGGAAATCGGCCAGATCGGTGCGTGACTGCACCATCAGTCCGTTGACGTCGTAGAGCGTGTTGCGGCGGCGCGCCGAATCGATATCCAGACCTTCCAGCACCATCGCCTCGCTGATCAACTCGGCGATGCCCGTTGCAGCCGATCCGCCACCGAGAAACAGGAAGCGCTGGTCGGTCAGCTTCTGCTTCGAAATGCGCAGCGCGGCATAGACACCCGCGAGCGCGACGGCGGCGGTGCCCTGGATATCGTCGTTATAGGTGCACACCTTGTCCCTGAAGCGCGCGAGCAAGGGCACTGCGTTGAAGTTGGCGAAGTCTTCCCACTGAATGCAGCACTTCGGATAGACGTCCTGCACCGCATTCACGAATTCGTCGATGAACGCGTGATACTCATCGCCGCGCACGCGCTCTTGTCTCATGCCCAGATAGAGCGGATCGTCGAGCAAGGACGCGTTGTTGGTGCCCACGTCGAGCATGACGGGCAGGCAATGCATCGGCGGCACGCCCGCGCAGGCGGTGTACAACGCGAGCTTGCCGATGGGAATGCCCATGCCGCCGACGCCGAGATCGCCGAGTCCCAGAATGCGCTCTCCGTCCGTCACGACGATAAAGCGCACATCCTGCTGTGGCCAGTTGCCCAGCAGTTCCTTCACGCGGCCGCGCGCATCGATCGGAATATAGAGGCCGCGCGTGGCGCGAAATACGTGATCGAATTTCTGGCAGGCTTCGCCGACCGTCGGCGTGTAGACGATCGGCATATACGTGGCCGGATCGGACATCAGCAGCGCATAGAAGAGCGTCTCGTTGCGCGCCTGCAGGTCGGAGAGGAACAGATAGCGTTGCAGGTCGTTGTCGAGATTATTCAGTTGCGCATGGGTGCGTGCGATCTGAAGTTCCAGCGTGTTCACACCCGGCGGCAGCAAGCCTTCCAGACGATACTTCTTGCGCTCTTCCAGCGTGAACGCCGTACCGTGATTGAGCCGGGGATTATGGAGGATGTCATAGCCGTAGGCCTGCGTGGACATGATCGTTTCCTTCTTGACGTGAGATGACGGTTTCACGAAGACGTCGAACGGACCGCTTGCGCCGCGACCGACGTGACGCGCCATCGTCCGGGAAACAGGCACGCTGAGCGTAAGTGTAGACAGGGTTCGCGAATCGGGTCTGAAAACGTGCAGGAGCGTGATGGGGCGGGCGTCACGCTAAAACCGCGCCAAGCCCGTGTTCGGCACGCCCGTTCACGATGGTCGTGTCATCGAACGCGCAGCGCGAGCAATCGCCTCAGGGCACGATTCCATCGACGCCACTGGCCGGCGCATTCTGCGGCAAAGCCGGACGCGACATCCGCGCCTCGACCGCGCGATACGCGCAAACCGCGCCCGCAATGCCGAGCGCCGCCGGAATCAGAAAGTCCTGGCTGAAGTGCGTAAATTCGATCATCAGGACGATGGCGGTCAAGGGCATCTGCATCGATGCGCCGAGAAACGACGCCGCCCCCATGATCGCGAACGCGGCGAGCGGCGTGCCGGGCCAGAACGCGTTCCACACGCTGCCGAGAATCACGCCGAGCAGCGCGCCGTTGGTCAGCCCCGGCGTGAGCAGCCCGCCTTCCGCGCCCGCGCGCAGCGTGCTCAATTCGACCAGCACCTTGAGGACGAGCAGGATGCCGGCGAGTCCGAGCGTGATCTCGTCGCCGAACGACAGACCCGCGGCGCCCTTGCCGTTGCCCACGAGTTGCGGAAAGCTCATCGACAGTACGCCGATGACGATGAAGTTGAGCAGCACGAGCCCGGGCAACGCATTGCCGCGCGGCGCGGCCGCACGCGCCGCCGACGTCGCCTTGACGAAACCCCACGCCGCCACGCCGAACAGCGGCCCCGTCACGACCGCAAAAGCGACGATCTGCGCGTTCAGCGTCAGCACGGGCAACTGATACTGGCGCGCGTCGCCCAGGCCGACCCACGAAACGAGCGCGGCGATCGCGGACGTGGCGAAAGCGGCGACTGCGATCGGCCATTCGAACGTGACCAGCAACACTTCGAGCACGAAGACCGCGCCGCCGAGCGGCACGTTATACACGGCGGCGAGACCCGCGCCCGCGCCGCACGCCACCATGACGCGCGCCTGCGCGGGCGTGAGACCGGCGAAGTGCGCGAGCCAGCCGGACCATAACGCGGCGATCTCGCGCGGCGCGACCTCGCGGCCGAGCGGCGAACCCATTGCCACGGTGATGATCTGCAGCAACGTATGCGCGAGCGTGCTCACGACCGGCATGCGCGGATCGTCGGCGGCGATCGCGCGGCGGATGCTGACGAGCGGCTTGCCGAAACGGTACACGCACCACCAGCCGGCTCCCGCGATCACGCCCGCAAGCGTCAGCACGATCAAGCGCCGCATCGGCGAGGCGGCCGTCACGCCTTCGAGAAACGACTCGCGGCTCACGACGGCGTCGAGGCTGTAGCCGAACGCGAGATGTTGCACCGCGTGCAGCAGCAGCGCGAGCGACATGCCGCCGACACCCGCGCCCAGACCGACGAGCACCGTGACGACGACGAGGCGCGCAGCCGAGGGCGCGCGGAAATCGGTTGCGGATCGGGACGTGGTCATATCGGTCACGGGTCGCGAAAGCCCATAGAGTAACGCGCGAAAGGCCGGCATGACGCGCGGCTGCGCACTCGAATGCGCTCACGTCCGACAAAACGCGGGCGACGTCGGCGGCCGGTTCGCGCGTGCGGACGTGTACGGCGCAATCATTCCGCTGGTGCTCGTCTGCGTGATGTATAGCGGTTTTTCCGCGGGCGGCACGGTGCTCGTCGTGGTGCTCACGAACCTGCTGCAAGGCCATGCGCTTACCGCATTGCTCGCGAACCGGCTTTTCACCGTCGCCTCGTTCCTGCGACGTCGAATTCTTCACGCACCAGTTCGACGAAAGCCTCGGTCGCCGCACTGCGATACGCGCCCTTTCGCATCAGCAACGCAGCCGTCCGCTGAGGCAGCGCGGGTTCGAGACCGACAATCCGTAATTGCGAATGTTCCTGCGCGATGGGCGCGGGCAGCAAGGTCGCGAGCGTGCTTCGCTGCACGATCGCCATGACGGCGTTGATCGAATTGACTTCGATCGCGACCCGCGGAATGACGCCCTGTTGTCTGCAATAGCGATCGATCCATTGACGCGTGACGAAGCTATCGTTGAGCAGCACAAGCGGCGTCTCTGCAAACTTCCCGATGTCGAGCCGTGTGCCCTTTCGTGCCAGCGCGTGTGACTTGCCGACCATCAATGCAAGTTCTTCGCTGAAGAGCGCATGCGCCTCGATCTCGGGCAACTGCGTCTCGTGGAATGCGATGCCGGCGTCGAGTGTGTCGTCGTTGAGCATCGCTTCCATCCGGTCCTGCGGCATTTCGTTCACCGAGATCGTGAGACCCGGATAACGCCGGTGATATTTCTCCAGCAGCGGCCCGACGAGATAAGCCGTGAACGTGGGCGTAATCGCCAGACGCAAGGTGCCGCGCGTGAGTTCGCGCACATCGTGAATGGCGCGCTTGCCGTCATCGAGATCACGCAGCGCGCGTTTCGCGAACTCCGCGTAGACCACGCCCGCATCGGTTAGCTGAATCGTGCGCGCGGAGCGGTCGAGCAACTGCGCGCCGAGCGAATCCTCCAGTTGCCTGATTTGCTGCGAAAGCGTCGGCTGCGATACATGCAACGCTTCAGCCGCGCGCGTGAAATTGCGGTGCTCCACCACTGCCAGAAAATACCGGACGTGCCTGAGCAACATAGCGGCTCCAAGTATTGGTTTTTCCAATACCGGCGATCATAAAGGAGTCTCGCATGGCTTGACCGGGCGCAGGCGCGTCCGCAACGTTAGAACGGCTTGGTCGGAAGATACTTTCCGTCGAGCGTGATCACGGCGCGCGAGCCGCCTTCCGGGTCCTCGACCTTCTTGATATCGAGCTTGAAGTTGATCGCGCTGATGATGCCGTCGCCGAACTGTTCGTGAACCAGCGCCTTGAGCGTCGTGCCATACACCTGAATCATCTCGTAGAAGCGGTAGATGGTCGGGTCCGTCGGCACGCCGCCGGGAATGCTGCCGCGCAGCGGGATCGTCTGCAACAGGCGAACGTCATCGTCATCCAGTTCCAGCTTGTCGGCGACGACCTTTGCCGCTTGCTCCGGCAGCGCATGTTGGCCGAGCAAAGCCGCCGTGACGAACGCGATGCTGAGTCCGCTGCCTTCGTTGATCTGCTCGAAGCTCAGGTTCTTCCTGATCTTTGCGTCGATGATCTTGTCCGTCAGCGCCTGACGCGGCCCTTGATCGAATTGCGATTGCGTCATAACACACTCCTTTGGGTAAGTAGCGAGAACTGCTTGTTTCAGGCGGCGAGGCCGAGACGAGCGGGAACAGCACACACGTGAGGGTTTTCGGCGAGCGGAACGAAGGTGCCGGTGGTGCCGTCGATGGCGTCGATACTGCCGGTGCCGATGTCGTACACCCAGCCGTGCAGCGCCAGATGGCCTTGTTCGAGCGCGAGCCGCACCGAGGGATGCGTCTTGATGTTTGCCAGTTGCGCGAACACATTTTCGCGGACCATCGAACTGATCCGGTCGCGTTCGCTCTCGTGCTGGCGAGCCTCATTCACGACTCTTGCCGAATCGGCGTAACGCAGCCAGTTGCGCACCGCCGGCATGTGATCGAGGCATTGGCATGTGGCGATGGCGGTCATGGCGCCACAGTCGGAGTGACCGCAGATCACGACGTCGGTGACGCCGAGCGCCGCGACCGCATATTCGACCGTCGCGCTGACGCCGCCGGGTTCAGGCCCATACGACGGAACGATATTGCCTGCGTTGCGGATCACGAACAGATCGCCCGGTTCGCGCTGGGTGACGAGTTCGGGGACGATCCGGCTATCGGAACATGAAATGAACAACGTTCTCGGATGCTGACGGGTGGCGAGTTCCTTGAACAGACCCACGCGCGGCGGAAACGCGTCCCGGCGGAACTTCAGAAAGCCTTCGATGACCTCTTGCATAACTGTTTCCCCTTCGACGGTTCATGCGCAAGCGATGAGACGAGTATTCGCCAGCGCAGCGGCCACGTCCAAGACCGAGTTTCGATAGACGCTATAGGCAGGACCAATAGTTCGATTCGGGCCTTCAGGCAAGGCGCTTTGATGCCATCGAGATCGCCTTTCGCGTTTCGGGAAAACTGAATTCGCGAATCGATGCATTCGCTTGAGTTGGATGTGCTGCTAGATTCCGCCGAAGCAACGGCCGCTCCGTCATGGCCGTCTCCGTCTTATGTTGACGAACTTCACTGGAACCGTCTTATGAGCATCATCGTTCATCACCTCGAAAACTCGCGATCGCAGCGCGTACTCTGGCTTCTCGAAGAATTGAACTTGCCCTATCAGGTTGTGCGCTATAGCCGGGCTGCCGTGACGGGCAGCGCGCCGCCCGCCGTTGCGGCGTTACATCCGCTGGGAAAGCTTCCGCTCTTGCAGGACGATGATCTGATCATCGCGGAGTCGGGTTTGATCTTCGAACATCTTCTCGAACAATCCAACGTCGATATCGGCAAACCCGCTGATCCGGATGGCGCGCGCCGGTATCAGCACTTCTTCCACTATGCAGAAGGCTCGCTCATGCCGCCGCTCTTCGCTCTTTTGGTTCTCGGACGGATGGGCGATGTCGCGCGCGACGCGGCCAACGATCTGCGGCACGCCTTCGCCGTGCACCTCACGTGGTTGAACGACGAGTTGTCTCAGCGCGCATGGTTCGCCGGCGACACGTTCACCGCCGCCGACATCATGATGAGCTTTCCACTCGAAGCAGCACGTCAACGTGGCGGCCTCGACGAACGCTATCCGCATCTGAATGCGTTTCTCGCGCGCGTGCATGTGCGGCCTGCGTACCGTGCCGCGATCGAGATAGGCGGTCCCTACGCGTTTGCGTGACGAATGGCGCAGGGCGCTGGGCGCTGGGCGCTGGGCGCTGGGTCGCAGCCTGACAAAGCGCCTTCGACGGACGCGGGAAACGCCCCGCTATAATCGGTGCGCCATTCACAGAGGATCACAAAGGACTTACACATGAGAACGATCATCGCTTTGCTCGCCGCATCGGCTTTCGCATCGACCGCATTCGCCGCCGGCCCCACCGAGAAGTTGCCGTCGGGCGTCGTGGTCGAGCAGATCAAGCAAGGCACCGGACCGCAACCGACCGCCGACGATGTCGTGCGCGTGAACTATCGCGGCACGCTCGCGAACGGCACCGAATTCGACAGCTCGGACAAGCACGGCGGCCCCGCGACCTTCCCGCTCGGCCGCGTAATTCCGTGCTGGACGCAAGGCGTGCAGAAGATCAAGGTCGGCGGCAAGGCCAAGCTGACGTGCCCGGCAGCGACCGCTTACGGCGATCGCAGCGTCGGCATCATTCCGGCGAACAGCGACCTCACGTTCGAAGTCGAACTGCTCGGCATCGGCAAGTGAACGACTGCGCGTAACGCAAGAAACACTTCCGTCGATTGCGAGACAAAGGCAAGCGCGGGCTACTTCACGCCCGCGCTCACGCCGCGCTCACCTCGCGCGTTCCCGCAAACGCCTGCTCGCGCCAGTCGCCCGACTTCGGAATCGGCAAGCCGAGATTCTCGCGCAGCGTCGAGCCCTGATACTCCTTGCGGAACAGTCCGCGCCGCTGTAACTCGGGCACCACCATGCGCACGAAGTCCTCATAGGCGCCGGGCACGTGCGTGGGAGCGATCACGAAGCCGTCCACGCCCCCCTCGACGAACCATTGCTCCATCTGATCGGCCACGGTCTTCGGCGTGCCGCAGAACACCGGAAACTCGTCGATACGCGCGCGCTTCGAAAAGTCCACGAAATCGCGCACCGACGGATTCTTCTTGCCCGACAACGTCACGACGCGATCGCGGAAACCGGTCCAGCCTGAGATCGCGGCCATTTCGGCGTCGCTGAACGGATCGTCGTAACCGCGCTTCGAGAAATCCGTGTTGAGCACTTCACACAGCAGCGCGAGCGAATCGATCGGCTTGGCGAGCGCATCGATATATTCGCGTTCCTTCTGCGCGATCTCGTCCGACTCCGCAACGATCGTGTAACACGCGGTCGAAATCTTCACGTCGTCGGGATTGCGGCCCGCATCGGCGAGCGCCTGCTTCATCTCCGCGTACTGCTTCTTGCCCACCGCGAGATTCGGATACACCACGAAGATAAGATCCGCCCAGCGCGACGCGAACAGCCGCCCGCGCCCGCTCTGTCCCGCCTGAATCAGCACCGGATGACCCTGCTGCGAGCGCGGCACCGTGAACGGCCCGCGCGACTTGAAAAAGCGCCCCTCGTGATCCAGACGATGCACCTTGGCCGGATCGGCGAAGCGGCCACTTTCCTTGTCGAGAATCAGCGCGCCCTCTTCCCACGTGTCCCAGTGACCCATGACGGTTTCGACGAACTCGTCCGCGCGGTCGTAACGCAGATCGTGTTCGAGATGCGCGCTCTGGCCGAAGTTCGCTGCTTCCGAATCGTTGAGCGACGTGACCACGTTCCACGCGGCGCGGCCCTTCGTCATCAGATCGAGCGTGCCGAACGTGCGCGCGAGATGGAACGGTTCGTAGTAGGTCGTTGAATAGGTCGCGCCCAGACCGAGCTTCGATGTCGCCATGCCCATCGCGGTGAGGATCGAGATCAGGTCCATCTTCACGGCGCGCACGCCATGCTCGACCGTTTGCGCGTGGTCGTTGCCGTAGATGTCGGGCATCGCGAGGCGGTCGTCGAAGAAGGCGAGATGGAACTTGCCTTCCTCCAGCGTGCGCGCGATGCGCTGATAGTACTCGGGCGTCGTGAAGTCCTGCATCGCCGCGCTGTGCCGCCACGATCCGGGATAGGTCGAGCAGTTCTGCGCCTGGAGAAAGCCGATCAGGGTCATTTGTTTCTTCGTCATTTCGTGTTCCTTATTCAATGAGTTCAGGCGCCGAGCGATACTTCACCGACAGCGGCAACGCTGTCGTGACGGCGAATCGGCGTGCGCGTCATGAAGAGGCTCACGAGCGCGCCGGCCAGCGCAAGCGCGCCGGCGATATAAAACGCGTTGTTGTAGCTGTGCGTGAGCGCGACCACATAACCTGTGGCGATCGGCGCGATCATCGCGAACGATGCGCCACCGGTAATCAACAGCCCCGTGCCGCGCCCCACTTCCGCCGACGACGGCAGCAGGTCGCCGATCAGTGCAATGTTCATTGCGAGCGCGGCTTGCGCGCCGGTCAGCGAGAGCGTGAAGACGGCGACCATCACCCACATGTCATCGACGAAAGGCGTGGCGAGCACGACCGACGTCAGCAGCATCGACGCCGCGACCATGTTGCGTCGTCCGCCCTTGCTGCATGCATCGCCGGTCAGCAGGCGATCGCTCAGCTTGCCGATTGCGAGCGCGAGCAGCACCGACAGCGCATACGGCAACGCGGTGAAGTAGCCGCTTCTCACGATGTCCAGATGCCGCTCCGTTTGCAGATAGCTCGGCAGCCACGTGAGAAACAGAAACTGCGCGTAAGAGCCGAAGCCTTGCGTGATGAGCAGGCCCCATACGCTCGTCGATTTAAGCAGGTCGGGAATCGAAAGCGTCGGGCCGCTCGGCGTATCGGGCAGGCCGCCGTTGCGTTCGCGCAGAATCAGCGCGCGTTCCTGATCGTCGATGAAGCTGGCATGCTCGGGCTTCCTGAACCACTTGAGCCAGCAGAACAGCCAGATCGCGCCCGAGCTGCCGACGATCACAAAGCCCGTGCGCCAGCCGAAGAGCTGCACCGCCCACGCAACCAGCAACGCGCCGATCGCCGGGCCCGCGTACGAGCCGCTGTTGAGCGTCGCCGCGGCGATGCCCCGTTCGCGCGCGGGCATCCATTCGCGGATCACCTTGCCGCCCGCCGGATACGACGACGCCTCGCCCGCGCCCATCACGAGACGCGTGACGAGAATCGACATGTAGCTCCACGCGAAGCCGGTCGCGACCGTGGCGATCGAGAAGATCGCCATGCCGGCCGCATTGACATAGCGCGTGCCCCAGCGATCGAGCGCGAGGCCCCAGACGATCAGGCTCGCGAAATACGTCCAGATGAACGACGACAACAGGAAGCCCATCTGGATCGGACTGATGCCGAACTCGTGCGCGATCGGCTGCGCGGCCACCGACAGCGCAACGCGATCGATGTAGTTGATGCTCGTGAGCGAAAACAAAAAGATGTAGATGAAGATGCGGCGATTTTTCATGTGTCTCCTCCGGATATCCGTGCGCACGATTCATCGTGCGCCGGACAGTCTTTGTCTTTATTCGGCTTGACGGATGTATCGAACGCCTGTTTTGCAGGCTTATGAGATCGCCTCCGTCATCAGTTCCGCGACGCCGAGCGCATACACGCGGTTCGCCGTGCCCGCGAGCATCTGGCGTCGTGCCGCGGCCGGATAACCGGCGCTCGCGAGCTTGAACGCGTTCCATACCGACACGTAATTGCAACTGCCCTTGTCGACGGGGAAATTGCTCTCGAACATGCTGCGCTCCGCGCCGAACAAGTCGATGCAGGTGCGCACATAAGGCGTCCAGCGTTCGACGAGTTCGAGGCAGGTCGCGGGCTTCGCGGCATCGGCGAAAGAGAGGCCCGTGCGCGGCATCGCGAGGCCGCCGATCTTCACGACGACGTTATCGTTCGACGCCACGCGCGCAAGCAACTTGCCCCACGCCTCGCGTACGTCGGCGCGCCGGTTCGCATACGGCCCGATGCCGAGCGGCCCGCCGCAATGATTCAGCACGACAGCCAAACGCGGATGACGCCGCGCAAGCGCCGCTGCGTCGTCGAGTTGCGTGTGATACACCCAGAGGTCCAGCACGAGGCCCATCTCTTGGAGGATCGCGCAGTAGCGATCCAGTTCGGGCGAAGCGATCGTGTGTTCGTCGGGACCATCGTGGGGCGCGGCGAACGCGGGATCGGCATGCCATGCGGCACGCACGCGCACGCCGCGCAGGCGGCCCTGCGCCGCGTCGAGGTGCGCTTCGAGCACCGCTTGCGGATTCGGCACGAACGGATCGCCATACGCGACGATGCCTTTCACGAGACCCGCATCGCTCGGCAGAAGCTGCGCCGCCGCCTGCGCCTGTGCAACCGCGAAACGCGTTTCGCCGACCGGCGCGAAGCCGGCGGGCGCATTCGTATCGAAACGCGCCTTGCATTCGACGAACACCGTCGCGAGCACGCGATGCCCCGCGCGCGCATCCGCGACAAGTTCGGGCGCGTGATAAAACGCGCTTTCCACATCCCACAGATGATGATGCGGATCGATGACCGGCAACTCCGGCTCGACCGCAGGTTCCGCAACTTGCGCGAGCCACTCGGGCCGGATGCGCGGGAAATTGCTGCGCTCATATTTCGCGTCGAACATGCGCGCTCCTTACGCCGTCAACGGCCAGAAGCCGCCGAACTGTCCGCTCAGATAGACGAGCGGGGCCATCGGCTGCGGCTCGATCTCCAGATGCTCGACTGCGCCGATCAGAATCGCGTGCGTGCCGAACTCGACCAGATCGTGCAGGCGGCACGCAATCGATGCGACGCTGCCATCGAGCGTCGGCAGGCCCGATTCGCCCGTGCGCCACGCGCCGTTGACGAAGCGCGCGTCGCCATCCGGCTTGCGCGAGAACGCAACCGCCAGGTCCGCGTGCTGCTGCGTCAGCAGGTTCACGCAGAAGCGCCCGCTCATCACGAGCGCCTCGAACGCCGACGCATGCCGATTCACCGATACGACCAGCGCGGGCGGGTCCATCGTCAGCGAGGTGACGGCCGTGACCGTCATGCCGTGGCGCACGCCGTCGTGAACCGTCGAGACCAGCGCGACGCCGCCCGCGAGCCTGCGCATCGCCTGCCGGAACGAGGTCGTCAGTTCTTCCGTATCGTTCGCATCGTTCGTATCGTTCGTATCGTTCGCATCGTTCGCATCGTTCGTATCGGCGGCGGCAGGGCGCGCCTGAAGTTCAGCTTCGCTCATCGCGTGTTCTCCAGTTCGATGGGAATGTCGATGTCGAGCAGCGGCGCGTGTTGCTGCGAGCCATACACGTCCGTGTCGCCGATATCGCCCGACGAAACGAGCCGCGGCAACGTTGCCTTGAACGCGCGCGCGGCGCGATACGGCGTGAACTGGACCTGTTCAGGCGACACGTCGTAGAGACGCGCGAAAAGCTCGGGCTTGAGCACACCGGTAGCGGCGACGCGGTCGTAAATCTCATCCGTTTCGAACACGATATCGAGCGTGACCATGAACGGCCCCGCGTTCTTGCTGCGGCAGACGCTCGCGAAATCTTTAATAGCGGGCATGGCGATCTCCGATGACTTCGTAGCGGATCGGGAACAGCGAGAGCGCATTCTCCGGCTCCAGCAGATGGCAGATGGAAAAGCGGTAGACCTGACCGAGATCGAGATCGGACGGCGAGAACGGAATCGCCATGTTGCCTTCCTTGCAGAGGCGGCCCGGGAACTCCGAGTGCAGGATCGTCGTGCGTGCGATTGCGAGCACGGCCTTCGCGGTGTCGCGATCCTGCGCGACCACTTCGGCGACGATGGCCGTCTCATGCGGATGACGTTCGCTTGCAGGCAAGGGCTCGCGTTCGCCCATTACGCCGTTCTGGCCGTAGACGCGGAAGTTGAGCGCATAGCTATCGGACGGCGCGCCGAACGCGCTCGCCTTCTCGTCGACGATCTCGCGCGCCCGCGCAAGATAGCGGTCCATTTGCGCCTGCAGCACCGGATCGCGCGTCGCGCACAGCGTGATGACGCGATGCCCGCGTGCCTCGACGCCTTCGAGCTTCACCGTGTACGGCATCGGACGCCAGCGCATACCGGACACGCGCACGGCGCGCGCCGTGACGGCCTCGAACGCGCATTCGGAGGTGTCCAGCATGCCGCCCGGCTCATGATGATGAATCGGGCTGCTGTTCTCGTGCAGCGCGAAGTACGCGACCGATTTCGGCGTGCAGGCCTGTTCGGGATGCATCGGTTCGAGTTCGACGTGATCGTCGCGGATCGTCGCGAGCAGGCATCCCTCGCGCTTGGGCAGCGCCGGCTCCGCGCCGCATTCGAGCATCTTGCCCGCGTACCAGCCGAGCGCCGGCGAAAAGCCCGCGCGGATCGCCATCGCGGCCCAGGGCGCCGGGTCCGTGCTGCGGCCCGAGAGGATCACTTGCGCGCCCGCATCGAGTGCGGCGATGTAGGGCTCCGGCCCCATCGCGCCGACCACGCGCACGGCCTGATCGACGAGTTCGGGCGTCATCTCCGGCAGGCCGTACAGCGGTCGCGTCTTGCCCGCGTTGACGTGTTCGAGCAGCACGTCCTTGGGCAATTCCGAATTGATCACGGCGAGCTTGAATGACAGACTTTCTTCCTGCGCGATTTCCTTGACGATATCGATCATCATCTGGAGATGCGGGTCGCCGCCCGCGCCGCCACATGTACTGACGACAACAGGAATGCCGCGCGGCACGGCGGCCGCGAGCATGATGCGCATGTCGCGCTTGGTCGCCATGCGCGACGTGAACGATTCGCCCGAAGCGAGGTAATACGGCCCCGGATCGGAGCTGCCGCCATCGGCGCCGATGAGATGCGGACGCCGCTCGAGGCCCGCTTCGAACGCGCTTTGCGCGAAGCCGTAGCCGAGTATCGCGGTCGTGCTGAGCAGTCTGAGTTCTTCCATTGCGCTGTTGTCTCCGTTGTGCTCCTGAATGGAATCAAGCGTAATCAGATGGAACGTGAACTGCTCGCATACCTGTTATGCATATCGGGCGAGATGGCCCGACACGAAAGGAGACCGGCACGTGGAGTTGAAGCAGCTCAGGTATTTCAAGGTCGTGGCGCGCGAGGGCAGCGTCTCGCGCGCGGCGGCGATACTCGGCATCAGCCAGTCGATGCTCACGCGTCATATCCAGATGCTGGAGCAGGAACTCGGGCCGCCGCTTTTGTATCGCAACGGCCACGGCATGTCGCTCACGGAAGCGGGTCAGAAGTTCCTCACGCGCGCGAGCGATATCCTCGAACGCAGCGACGAAGCCGTGAATCACATGCAGGCGATGCGCGCGGTACCCGGCGGCAGCGTGACGATGGGCATTCCACCGATGCTCGGCGATTTCCTGCTGGTGCCGCTCGTGCGCCGCTTTCGCGCCGAGTTTCCCGATGTGCGGCTGCGCATGCGCGAAGGTCTTTCGGGCTACATGCTCGAATGGCTGCTGAGCGGGCAACTGGATATCGGCGTGCTGTACAACATCGGGCCGCACAGCACGATCAGCATCGAGCCGCTTTTGTCGGACGATCTACTGCTGGTCGGCCCGCCCGATGCCACCGTGCTCGAACGTTCGATGGAGCCGATCCGTTTCGCCGACGCCGTCGAGCTGCCGTGGATCCTTCCGGCGCGCCCGCACGGCCTGCGCACGCTCGCCGAGGACGCCGCAAGCGCGCGTTCGCTCGCGCTCAACATCGCCTTCGAGATCGACGCGATGATGGCGATCTTCGAACTGGTCGAAGCGGGTCAGGGCTTCTCGGTCGCGCCGTACGCGGCGGTGCAGAGCCGCATCGAGCGCGGCACGCTGAAGGCGCGGCCGATCGTCGAGCCGAAGCTGCCGGGCGTGCTGTCTATCGCGTTCTCGCCGAAGAAAGAAGCGACGCTCGCGATGAAGGCGCTGTATCGCATCGTGCGTCAGGAAACCGATGCGCTCGTGCGCGCGGGCGTCTGGCGTTCGATCTCGTGAGGCATGCTGTCGGCGCGCGAGAATCGGCGCATTCATCGAACCTTCATGCCGAGACCCGCACCGATGTCCGACGCCCCGCTACCGCGCGCGGCGTGAAGTCTCTCGGAGGGTCGCGCAGGTTCGTGTCGGCCGGTCCTTCTTTCGTGCTGGCCGATGCACCAGCACGAACCTCCGGCTAACTCAATTCATCGCCGCGTTGCGTGCGTAATCCGCTGCATCCTCGGCGCGTGCTGTGGCGGCGTCCTGTTCTTCGAGCGTCGCCAGTTCCACGCCGGCGGCTTCGCGCAACGGAATGATCGACACCACCGAGATCACCGCAAGCAAAACGATATAGCCGACGAGCGGCCAGTACCCGCCCGCCCAGGCGATCAGCATGGCCGCGATCACCGGCGTCGGGCCGCTCCACGACACGGTCGCGAGCTGATACGCAAGCGACACGCCGCTATAACGCACGCCCGATGCGTACTGCTCCGCGAAGAGGCTCGGCTGCGCGGCCTGCACGGCGCCTTCGCCGAGTGCCATCGCCATGCTCATCGCGAGCACGATCAGCGGATAGCTGCCGGTGTTGAGCAACAGAAAATACGGGTAGATGAAAAGGCCGAGAAAGATCATCCCGCCCATGAACACCTTCTTGCGTCCGATCCGATCGGACAGCGCGCCGAACGTCGGATGCGCGACGAGCGTGCACGCCGCCGCGATCATCAGCGCGCGCAACGCATCGCTGCGCGGCAGATGCAGATTCTGCGTGAGATACACAAGCGAGTACACGGCGACCACATAAAAGCCCGCGCACTGCACCGCCTGCGATGCGACCAGCAGAAAGGTCGTGCGCTTGTGGCGTTTGAGCAGCGTCGCGATCGGCACGCTCGGCGTCTCATGCTTGCGGCGCATGCGTTCGATGCTCGGCGACTCCGCAAGCCTTCTGCGAATCACGATGCCCACCACGACGAGAATGCCGGAGAGCAGGAACGGCACGCGCCAGCCCCACGCGGCGAATTGCTCGGGCGTCGTGAGCGCGGTGCTCGCGGCCATCGCGCCGGTCGAGAGGATCAGCGCGCCGGGAATGCCCATTTGCGGCCAGCTGCCGTAAAAGCCGCGCTTTTTCGCGGGCGCGTGCTCGATCACCATCAACGTCGCGCCGCCCCACTCGCCGCCCACCGCGAAGCCCTGCACGAAGCGCAGCACAGTCAGCAGAACCGGTGCGGCGACGCCCACGCTCGCGTACGTCGGCAACAGGCCGATCAGGAACGTAACGCCGCCCATCATCGTGAGGCTCAGTACGAGCATGGCCTTACGGCCAATGCGATCGCCAAAATGCCCGAACACCGCGCCGCCGACCGGCCGCGCGATGAAGCCCACCGCGAAACTCGCAAGCGATGCAATGGTGCCCGCGACGGGATCGAAGGTCGGGAAGAAGAGCTTGCTGAATACGAGCGCCGCAGCCGACGCGAAGATAAAGAAGTCGTACCATTCAAGGGTGGTACCGATGGTGCTCGCGAGCGCCACGCGCCGGATATCGGCGATTTCTGCCATGTCTGTCTCCAGGAGTTGCGCCCGGTCACATGCCGGGCGCTTTGTTCTCGCACGTTCGATGGCTTATCCGGCCTTGCGCATCGGCTCGCCCATCGCATCATTGACGTCATTGACGCCAGCGAACGCCTGCTCGCGCCAGTCGCCCGCCTTCGGCTTCGCCAGGCCGAGATTCTCGCGCAGCGTCGTGCCGTCGTAGTCCTTGCGGAACACGCCACGCCGTTGCAGTTCCGGCACGACCTGACGCACGAAGTCTTCGTAGCCGCCGGGCACGTGCGTCGGCGAAATCACGAAGCCGTCGCAGCCGCCTTCGACGAACCATTGCTCCATCTGATCGGCCACCGTCTTCGCCGTGCCCGCGAACACCGGGAATTCGTTCAGACGCGCACGATTCGAGAAGTCGACGAAATCGCGCACCGACGGATTCTGCTTGCCCGAGAGCATCACCACGCGATCGCGGAAACCGGTCCAGCCCGAGATGGCCTTCATCTCTGCATCGGTGAAGGGCGCGTCGTAGTCGCGCGTCGAGAAGTCCGTGTTGAGCACTTCGCACAGCAGCGTGAGCGAGTCGATCGGCTTGGCGAGCGAATCGATATAGTCGCGCTCCTGCTGCGCGATCTCTTCCGATTCGGCGACCACCGTATAACACGCCGTCGAGACCTTGACCTTGTCCGGATCGCGCCCCGCCGCCGACACCGCCTGCTTCAGTTCCGCATATTGCTTCTTGCCCGCCGCGAGATTCGGATACACCACGAAGATCAGCTCGCCCCAGCGCGATGCGAACGCGCGTCCACGGCCGCTCTGTCCCGCCTGAATCAGCACCGGATGACCCTGCTGCGAACGCGGCACCGTCAGCGGACCGCGCGATTTGAAGTACTCGCCACGATGATCCAGCCGATGCACCTTCGCCGGATCCGCGAAGCGGCCGCTCGCTTTGTCGAGAATCAGCGCGTCGTCTTCCCACGAATCCCAGTGACCCATCACGGTTTCGAGGAATTCGTCGGCGCGGTCGTAGCGAAGGTCATGCTCCAGATGCATCTCGCGGCCGAAGTTCGCGGCTTCCGAATCGTTGAGCGACGTCACCACGTTCCATGCGACGCGGCCCTTCGTCATCAGGTCGAGCGTCGCGAAGTGGCGCGCGATGTGGTACGGCTCGTAATACGTCGTCGAATACGTGGCGCCCAAGCCGAGGTGCGTCGTGGCCATCGCCATTGCGCAGAGAATCGGCGACGGGTCCATCTTCACGGCGCGCACACCGTGCTCGACCGTCTGCGCGTGATCGTCGCCGTAGATGTCGGGCATGGCCAGGCGGTCGTCGAAGAACGCGAGATGGAACTTGCCCTCTTCGAGCGTGCGCGCGATGCGCTGGTAATACTCGGGCGACATGAAGTCCTGCATCGCGCCGCTGTGACGCCAGGAACCGGGATACGTCGAGCAGTTTTGCGCCTGCAGGAAACCGATGAGCGTCATCTGACGCGAAGTGTCGTGTGCCATGTGTGATGCCTCCTCGTGCAACGTCTCTGATATCGGAATCGATATGCAGCCGATTATGTCGAGGGCGCCGCAACGACACTATTTGCTTTATGAGATAGACTCATAGCCGATACTGATAAAACCACCGGAGACTGCCCGTCATGGCGCCCGACAAGCCGGACGAGGACGCGCACGCGGCGGCGCCGCTCACGCTGCGCTTCGATCTCGTCGAACTGGAAACCTTTCTTGCCGTCGTCGAACTGGGCAGTTTCAGCGCCGCCGCGAAACGCCTGCACATTTCGCAGCCGTCCGTCACGGCGCGCGTGCAGCGCCTCGAATCGACATTGAAGACGCGCCTGCTCGTACGCACGACGCGGCATGTCGAGCCCACGCCCGCGGGCCATCGCCTGCGCGAACGCGCCGAACTCGCGCTGCGCGATCTGCGCAAGCTGCTGCAGGAATTCCAGTCCGATGCACAAGCCGCGCGCCTGCGCGTGATCGTCGCCGCAACGCCGATGATCTCCGCCGTCATGCTGCCTTCGCTGATCCACTCGTTTTGCCAACGCTATCCGGATGTGCAGATTCAACTGCGCGATCTGCAATACGAGGATGTCGTCGCGAAGATCGAGAGTAACGAGGCCGATCTCGCCGTCGTCGCGTTCGACAACGATTCGAGCAAGCTCAGTTTCGAAGCACTGACCGAAGAGGACATGCTCGTTGTCGTGCCGACGACGCATCCGCTCGCGCAGGCGGGCGAAGTGACGCTCGAACAGCTCGCACTCATTCCGCTGATGCTGCTCGAACGCTATTCGATGTTGCGCGACACGCTCGCCGACGAATTCGCGAAGCGCGGCCTGGCGCTGCGGCCAATGCATCACGCGGCCAATTTGAGCACGTTGCTCGGCATGGTCGATGCGGGCCTCGGCGCGACCTTCCTGCCGCGTTCGATGGCCCAGCGCTACGCCCGCGACACGCGCGCCACGCTGCAAGTGGCCGACGTGCGCCTGCAACGCCGCTTCGGCATTTTGCGCTCGCGCGACGCCGATTTGAGCGCCGCCGCGCTCAGCTTCGTGCGGCATCTGCAGGCGAATTTCGGCGCGACGCTCGCACCGGATGCGTCGCCCACCTGATGCCTATCAATGCGCGCATCTATCCGTTTTGCCGATCAATCCATCGCGACATCGAAATTGTCCTGCCGGGCGCGCGACCCTAGACTCGGGTCATGGAGTGCAAGCAACCGTGCGCTCATCTCATCCCGGAGACCTATCATGACCCTCGACAATAAACAGACCTTCCGTGACGCGCTGTCCGCCTTTCCGAGCGGCGTCACCATCGTCTCGACCACCGACGAACAAGGCCGTCACTGGGGCTTTACCGCCAGCTCGTTCTCGTCCGTGTCGATGGACCCGCCGCTCGTGCTCGTGTGCATTGCCAACACGGCCGATTCGCACGCCGCGTTCGTCGACGCGCAACGCTACGCGATCAACATTCTCGCGCAGGAACAGAAGGACATCGCGATGCATTTCGCGCGCAAGGGCGTCGACAAGTTCGGCCCGCACGCCTTCCGCTACGGCACCGAAGACAACCCGCATCCGCCGATGCTGCCCGGCTCGATGGCATCGCTCGTGTGCGTCGCGCGCGACGTTCACGAAGCCGGCGACCATACCGTGCTGATCGGCGAGATTCAACAGGTCGAACTCGGCGACGCTACGCCGCTCGTCTATTACAACCGGGGTTTTCGACACCTCGAACTCGAAACCGCAGACTCTCTCTCCTGAATCGCATGAACGCTTTCAGTTTCACCACGGTTCCTTCGCTCGTCGTCGATTACGGCAGCGCGCGGCGTCTCGGCACGTTGTTGCGCGAGCGTTATCGCGACGAACGCCGTCTCGTGCTCGTCACCGATCGCTTCCTGCATGAAAGCGGGCTGATCGGTCCGGCGCTCGACAATCTCGCCACGCAAGGCTGGCAGGTCACCGTGATCGACGACGTGGTCGCCGATCCGCCCGATCACGTCGTGCTCGACGCCGCGGCGCGTGCCAGGGCGAGCGGCGCGCAGATCGTGCTGGGCCTCGGCGGCGGCTCGTCGATGGATGTCGCGAAGCTCATCGCCGTGCTGTGTGCATCGAATCAGCCGCTCGACACGATGTATGGCGTCGGCCATGTCGAAGGTCCGCGTCTACCGCTCGTGCTGATGCCGACGACCGCGGGCACGGGCTCCGAAGTCACGGCCATTTCCATCGTGACGACGGGCGCGACCACGAAGAGCGGCGTCGTCTCGCCGATCCTCTATCCCGACATCGCGCTGCTCGACGCCGAACTCACGCTCGGCCTGCCGCCGCAAGCGACCGCCGCGACCGGCATCGACGCAATGGTGCATGCGATCGAGGCGTACACCTCGGCGCGTCTGAAGAATCCGTTGTCCGACATGCTCGCGAAGGAATCGCTACGTTTGCTCTACGCGAATCTGTTGACCGCTTGCCGCGATGGCCGTAATCGCGCTGCACGCGAAGCGATGCTGCTCGGCGCGACGCTTGCGGGCCAGGCGTTTTCGAATGCGCCGGTTGCGGCGGTGCATGCGCTCGCCTATCCGCTCGGCGGGCATTTTCATGTGCCGCATGGTTTGTCGAACGCGCTCGTGCTGATGCATGTGCTGCGCTTCAACGCGTCCGCTGCCGCGCCGTTGTATGCGGAACTCGCCGATACGCTTCAGTGCGTCGCCGCCGATGCGAGCATCGAAACGAAGACCGAAGCCTTCATCCAGACGATGCAGACGCTCGTGGACGAAACCGGCATTCCGCGCACGCTGCGCGAAGTGGGCGTCGAAGATTCGCATCTGCCGATGCTCGCCGCCGACGCGATGAAGCAGCAACGTCTGCTCATCAACAATCCGCGCGAGATGACGGAGGCGGCCGCGCTCGATATCTACAAGGCCGCGCTATGAACGCGCTTTCGCAACCGGCCGGGCCGATGCGCATTGCCTTCGTGCAGTCGTGCTGGCATCGCGACATCGTGGACCGGTGTCGCGTGGCGTTTGTTGAACGCGTCGTCGAACGGGGTATCGATGCGAGCATGGTCGAATGCTTCGAAGTGCCCGGCGCGTTCGAATTGCCGTTGCACGCGAAGCTGCTCGCGCGGCGCGGCTATGATGCGATCGTCGCGGCGGGACTTGTGGTCGATGGCGGGATTTATCGGCATGAGTTCGTGGCGCACGCCGTCATCGACGGACTGATGCGCGTGCAACTCGACACGCTCACGCCGGTGTTTTCCGCCGTGCTCACGCCGCATCATTTTCATGCGGGCGACGAGCACATGCGCTTCTTTCATGATCACATGAACGTGAAGGGACGCGAAGTGGCGAACGCGTGTGTGGAGACCTTGCAGCGCGTTGCGATGATTGCGTGAACGAAGGCATCCCGCGCGATGCGGGATGCTGCTTGCTGCTTCCTGCTTCTTCTTATCGATCCGATTCAGGCCATGCGCCGAAGTGCGCGATCCGTTCCATCGGCAAGCGCGCACGCGGCGCATGCTCGCGCTCCGCGAGCGCGGCGGGAAGCGTCTGCGCATCGCCATGATGCGCGACCGAAATCATGCTCTGTACTTCGTAACGCGCGGGAATCGCGAAGGCTGCGCGGAATGCGTCGGCATCGAGGCCGCTCATCGCGTGCGCGGCGAGACCTTGCGCATGCGCCTGCAATAGCAGCGCCATCGCGGCAGCGCCGGTGTCGTAGCAGGCGCCCGGGTTCACCGCGCCTTTCGACGTGAGCGTATCCGCGAGCACGGCGATCAACACCTGCGCATGAACATTCCACGATCGATTGAACGATATGAGCGTGCCGAACGCGCGCTCGAACGCAGTTGCATCGACTGTCTTCTCGAACACGACGAAGCGCCACGGCTGCGCATTGAACGCCGACGGCGCCCAGCGCGCCGCTTCGAGCATCGCGAGCACCTGCGCATGCGCGACAGGTCGGTCCGCATACGCGCGCGGACTCCAGCGCCCGGCGATCAACGGATGAATCTCGACGTCGGTCGAAGCAGGACGATGCGTCATGACTTGCGTCCCTGATCGAACTCGGGATGCCGGAAAGCGAAGCCGCCGGGCTTTTCATCGACATAACCCGCATGCGGCGCCATGAAGTGTCCGGGCAACAATAGCGCGCGACGCTCGCAGGTCTGCTCCAGAATCCTGAGACGCGTCTCGGCGGATTGCTTCTGGTCGATGCAGCCGAAACAGCTCCATTGCGGATACTTCACCTGAATCGGATGATGCAGGATGTCGCCGGTCATCACGGCGTGCGCATCGTTCGACTTCAGCCAGATCGCGACGTGCCCCGGCGTGTGGCCCGGTGCGGGTTCGAGCGACAGACAGCCGGCGATCTCCGCATACTCGTCGACGATCAGCGCCTGGCCCGCTTCGATCACCGGCAACACGCTGTCCTTATAGCCGAGGATGTGATGCCCCTTCGCATCCGCCGCATAACGCGCCGCCCAGTAATCGTTCTCGATCTTCGAGAACACGTACTTCGCGTTGGGAAAGGTCGGCACCCAGCGATCGCCGACGAGCCGCGTATTCCAGCCGACATGGTCCGCATGCAGATGCGTGCAGAGCACGTAGTCGATCTGCTCGGGCGTCGCGCCCGCCGCCGCGAGACGGTCGAGATACGGCGTCTGCAGATTGCACCAGTCGGGGCGGCCGGGACGCTCCTTGTCGTTACCGACGCAGCCGTCGATCAGAATCTTGTGGCGGCCCGTATCCAGCAGCCACGAGTGCATGCTGAGCAACATGCGTCCGGTGGCGGGATCGTAATGACCGGGCGCCATCCACGAAAGATTCTCGTCCACCGCCTGGGCCGTCGCGAGCGGAAAGAACGTCAGAAACTCGAAGGACGTGTCGACCGTTTCCTGAACGAGCGTCGCCGTTACGTTGCCAATCCTGAATCGAATCACGATGCCTGTTCTCCCGACAAACCTGCTGCGATGGACTGACGTTCCATGCGCGGCTCGCGGCCCGTGCTCTCTTCGAGCGCCGACAACTCGACGCCGGCCGCCTCGCGCAACGGCATGATACCGAGCACGGAGATCACCGCCGCAAGAATGATGTACGCGGCCAGCAGCCAGTAGCCGCCCGCCCACATCACGAAGAGCGCGGCGAGAATCGGCGTCGGGCCGCTCCAGATCACCGTCGCGAGCTGATACGCCACCGATACACCGCTATAACGGATAGCCGCCGGATACTGCTCGCTGATCAACGCGGGCTGCGCGGACAGCGTGCTGCCGAGGCCGATCGTCATGGCGAGCGTCATCGCAGTGACGATCACCGGATAGCTGCCGGTATCGAGCATCTTGAAGAACGGAAAGATGAACGCGCCGAGAAAGATCATCCCGCCCATATAGACCTTCTTGCGACCGATGCGGTCCGACAGCGCGCCGAAGAACGGTTGCGACAACAGCATGAAGAACGACGCGATCATCAATGCACGGATGGCGAGCGGCCGCTCCATGTGCAGGTTTTGCGTCAGATAGACGAGCGCATAGACCGAGATCACGAAGAAGCTCGAATTCTCGGCCGCCTGCGCCGCTACGATCTGCAGCGTGCGCTTCTTGTGCGTAGCGAGTACGGTCGCAATCGGCATCTTCTCCGCGGTGTGCGTGCGCTGCAGCTTCTGGAAGCTGGGCGATTCCGACACGCGCCGGCGAATCACGATGCCCACCACGACGAGCACGCCCGAAAGCAGAAACGGCACGCGCCAGCCCCATGCCGCGAACTGCTCGGGCGTGGTGTACGCGCTGGTGAGCGCCATCACGCCGGTCGAGAGAATCAGCGCGGCGGAGATGCCCATCTGCGGCCACGCGCCGTAGAAGCCGCGCTTTTTCGCGGGCGAATGCTCGATCACCATCAGCGTCGCGCCGCCCCACTCGCCGCCCACCGCGAAGCCTTGCAGAAAGCGCAGCGTCGTGAGGAGGATCGGCGCGCCGAGTCCGATGCTCTGATACGTCGGCAAGAGGCCGATCAGGAACGTGACGCCGCCCATCATCACGAGGCTCAGCACGAGCATCGCCTTACGGCCGATGCGGTCGCCGTAATGTCCGAACACGATGCCGCCCACCGGCCGCGCGATGAAGCCGATCGCGAAGCTCGCAAGCGACGCGATCGTGCCCGCGACCGGATCGAACGCAGGGAAGAACAGCTTGTTGAAGACCAGCGCCGCCGCCGATCCGAAAATGAAAAAGTCGTACCACTCGAGCGTCGCGCCTATTGCGCTCGCGAACGACACGCGCCGGATATCCGAAGCACTGACTGCGTTGACCATTTGTCTCCTCCGTCTTTCTTATTTGCCATGCCTGGATTTCAGGTTCGCATGGGTGCTGCCGTTACTGAACGCCGGGTATTTCGACCGTCAGCAGCGGCGCATGCTGCTGCGCGCCGAACGTGTCGCGCTCGCCGACGCTGCCTTGCGCCCACGAGCGTTTGAGCGTGAGCTTGAACGCGCGCGCCGGATCGAAAAACATCAGCGTGACGATGTCTTCGTTCTTCACGTTATAAAGCTTGCAGATCAGGGCTTCGGTCAGCACGCCGCTTGCCTTCACGCGTTCGTACAGCGGCACGTCGTCGAAGATGACGTCGAAGGTGATTTCGAACGGGCCGGAATTCTTGCTGCGCACGACCTTGGCCAGATCGCGCAAGGTCTTCGTTTGCGATGGTGTTTGCGTTGCGCTCATGTTCAGACCTCCACGATATGAATCGGAAACAGCGACTCGGCCGAGTCGATCTTCATCACGTGATAGATCGTGAACTTGCACACCGCGCCGATCGGGTTCTCCGGCGGATTGAGCGGAATCGCAAAGTTACCCGCCGTCGCCACCTGACCCGCATACGGCGTGTGCAACACATCGATGCGCACGCTGCTGCAAATCGCATTCGCCAGCTCCTGATTCGCCGCGGTCACCTCACCCAGCAGACCGATTTCATGCGGCACCGTGTCCGCGAGCGGCTCGAAGCTGCCCATCACGCCGTTCTTGCCGTAGACGTGGAAGTGCAGCATTGCGTCACCCGAGCGCAGTTCGGGATACGTCTCGTGCGCCTGCTGCCTGATGCGTTCGAGGAAGTCGTCGATCTGGCCGATCAGAATCGGATCGCGAATGCCGCCGATAAAGATCGTGCGCATACCCACCACGCCCGCGCCTTCGAGTTTCACCGTGTAGTCGTCGGCGGGGATGAAGCGGCTGCCGCGCACGCGCACTGCGCGATCGGTGATCTGCTCGTAGGTCGCTTCGCGCAGATCGAGCACGCCGCCCGGACCGGTCAGGAGATCGGGACGCGTCTTCTCATAGAGCGTATGCGCCGCGACCGATGCAGGCGTGCAACGCTCGTGCGGGTTCATGGGTTCGAGATCGAAGCTGTCGCGGCGGATGGTCGCGAGAATCACCTTGCCTTTCGGCTCGGCACAATTCGCGCCGCACTCGACGATCTTGCCCATGTGCCAGTAGATGCCCGGATCGATGCCGTGCAGCATGCACAGTCCGGCAAACGGCGCCGGATCGTACGCGCGGCCCGCCACGATGATGTCGAGATCCGGATGCTCGCGCAGTGCCTTGGCGAATGGTTCCGCGCCCATCTGCGCGACGATATGCGACGACGCGCCCACATCCGACACCTGCAACTCCGGCGCGGACGCGCACGGCGTGATGCGGCCTTCGCCCATGGCATCGCGCACATACGAGGGATCGACATCCGAATAGATCTTCGCGACCTTGAAGCGATAGCCTTCGCGTTGCGCGATCTCGGCGATCACATCGACCATGAAATTGACGTGCTCGCGTATGCCCGGTCCGCCCGCCGAACTGATGTAGATGGGAATCTTGCGCGTGGCGCACGCCTCCAGCATCAGCGACAGATCGCGCAGATACGCCTCGCGCGTCACCAGCGTCTTCGGCAAGCCGAGCAGATAAGGGCCGGGATCGGTGGAACCGCCATCGACGATCATCGCGTCGGGTTGCCGCTCGATGCCGCGCCAGAAGTCGGCCGCCGGAATGCCATAGCCCAGTATGCCGTTGGGCGTCAGGATCCTGATTTCATCCTTCATGAAGTCTCCGTTCTCGAACCTGTGTGTTCAGGAAATTATCGGGAACGGGCTCGCGAAACTCTATTCGCATTAGAATATCGATTTATAAGATAGCGTTATAAATCAGACGGCAGGAGGACAACCGGCATGTCCCGCGACGAGCGTTTTACGTCAGACGAAGGCATCGACGCGATCAACCTGCGTTTCGATCTCGTCGAGTTGGAGACCTTTCTCGCGGTGGTGGAACTCGGCAGCTTCAGCGCGGCTGCCAGAAAGATGCACGTTTCGCAGCCTTCCGTGACCAATCGCGTGCAGCGGCTCGAATCCATGCTGAAGACGAAACTCGTCGAGCGCACGACGCGGCGCGTCATGCCCACGCGCGACGGCGAAGAACTCGCGGGCCGCGCGAAGCTCGCGCTGCAGGGCTTGCGCGAACTGCTGGCGGATTTTCAAGCGCGCGCGGCATCGTCGCGATTGCGCACCGTGATCGCGACCACGCCGATGCTCGCCGCCGTCGTTCTGCCACAACTCATCCGGTCGTTTCGCCGTGAATATCCGGTGATGCAGATTCACGTCCGCGATCTGCAATATGAAAACGTGCTTGCGTCCATCGAGTCGGGACAGGCGGATTTCGCCGTCAGCGCGTTCGACGGCGATTCGGACAAGGTGGCGTTCGAGCCGCTCGCGCGCGAGCCGATGCTCGTCGTGCTGCCGAAGGCGCATCCACTTGCCGGTGCGAGCGACATCTCGCTGGAACAACTCGCCGATCTGCCGCTGATGCTGCTCGACCGCTATGCGTTGCTGCAAACGCGGCTGTCGGCGGAACTGGCGAAGCGCGGTTTATCGCTCTCGACGATCCAGCACGCGACCAATGTCGGCACCGTGCTCGGACTCGTGGATGCCGGCCTCGGCGCGACCTTTCTGCCGCGCTACATGGCCCAGCGTTATTCGCTCGAATCGCGCGCCACGCTGAACGTGCGCGACATCGACCTGTCGCGCAATTTCGGCATTCTGGTGCGCGCGAAAGCAGAGCTGAACCTGGCTTCGGCGCTCTTTCTCGATCATCTGCGCACGAATTTCGCCGCGACGCTGCACGGCGGGCAAGGCTGATTATTTGGCGGAGGCGCGTCGCTTCTTCGGCGGATGAGGCGGCTTAGATGCCTTAGGTGGCTTAGGCGGCACGGTCATCGACGTCATGGCTTCGGGCACCGGCTGTTCGAGCGAGCGAAACGTCGTATCGGTGATGATGCTGCGAAAGGTCTGCTCGGCGAAATCCGGATCGCCCGACTTCAGCGCCTCGACGAATTCGTGATGATGATGCACGACGCTGCCGCTGCGCTTCTCGTAGTTCGCGTTGCCCTGTTGATAGAGCCGCACGAGCGAGCTGATGGAATGCCACGTCGTGTGCAGCAGGTCGTTGTCGGCGAGCGTGCAGACGAGTTCGTGGAATTGCCAGTCGACATCGCGCAGCACGGCGGCGTCGCGATTCGCTTCGGCGCGTTCGAGATCGGCGAGCGAGCGTTCGAGTTGCGCGACGACATCGGGCTCATGACGGCAACGCGCCGCCACGAGCCGCGCGGCGAATCCTTCGAGCACCGCGCGGATGCCGGTCATGCGCAGGAAATCGTCGTGCGATACTTCGGCGACGTAGGTGCCCTTGCCGCGGATGGTGAAAACGAGTCCGTTCGCTTCGAGCGATTTCAGCGCTTCGCGCAGCGGCCCGCGGCTCACGCTGAGACGCTTGGCGAGTTGCGTTTCGACGATGCGCTCGCCCGCCTTGAGATCGCCCGCCCGGATCGCGCTGACGATGCGGGCTTCAACGAGTTGCGGCAACGACTGTTGCTGCGGCAGGTCCCAATTCTGATCGTGTGCGCTCATGGCATTGCGCCGTGCTGAGAAGACCTGGGGCGCGGCGCGCGGCTCGGTAGTCAACATGCGAGGGCCGCCGCGAAATGAAGCGGCATCATATCAGATGGCCCCTTCTTCCCTGAGCGTGGCGAGCTGCTCCGTATCGAGGCCGAGCAGGCCGCGAAACACTTCGTCGTTGTGCTCGCCGAGTTCCGGTCCGAGCCAGTCGATGCCGCCCGGCGTCGCCGACAGACGCGGCACGACATTCGGTATCGCCAGCTCGCCGATGCGCGCGTCCTGCATGTACTTGATGTTCTCGCGCGCCGCGTATTGCGGGTCCTCGAAGATTTCGTCGACGCCGTACACCGGGCCGCACGGCACCTGAAACTGCTCGCAGCGCGCGAGCACGTCGTCACGCGTGAACTGCGCAGTCCATTCGCCGACGATGCGATCGACCTCCGCGCGCTCGCGCTCGCGCGCCGAGATGTGCCCCCACTTGCCCGTGCCCGCGACCTCGGGCGTGCCCATCGCTTCGGCCAGACGCGCGAAGATTTTGTCGCTCGTGCAGGCAATCGCGATCCAGCGGCCGTCTTTGGTCGGATAGTGGCTATGCGGCACGACGTTCACCGTGCCCGGCCCCATGCGCTGACGCACGAAACCGCTCTGCTGATACGAAGGCGCGAGTTCATCGAGGATGCGGAAGATCGGCTCGTATAAACCGATATCGACGAACTGGCCTTCGCCCGTTCGCTCGCGCGCCTGGATCGCGAGCAGTGCGCCGAGCGCGCCGTAGAGGCCCGCCATGTAATCGGGAATGGTCGCGGAGCCGGGCGTGACCGGCGGCCGGTCCGGATAGCCCGCAAGAAACGACAGGCCGCCGAACGCGTTGCCGATGCGCCCGAAGCCCGGACGATCTCGATACGGCCCGGTCTGCCCGAAGCCCGAAATGCGCACCATGATGAGCCGCGGATTCACTTCGTGCAGCACGTCCCAGCCGAGCCCCCATTTCTCCAGCGTGCCCGGCTGAAAATTTTCGACGAGGATATCCGCATCGGCGACGAGTTTCTTCAGCAGCGCCGCGCCGCCCGGCTTGCGCAGATCGAGCGTGATCGACTTCTTGTTGCGGCATTCAGAGAGCCACGGCAGCGTCACGCCTGCGTCCGTCATCGAGCCGAAACGGCGCAGCGCATCGCCCACCTCGGGCAGTTCCGCCTTGATGACTTCCGCGCCGAACTCGCCCAGTTGCGTCGAGCAGAACGGGCCCGCCAGGAAGCTCGATACGTCGATCACGCGGATGCCGTCGAGCGGGCGCACATTGCGCGCGGGTGTTGCAGACGATGAAGATGCGGACGATGAAGCAGTCATTCGGTTTCTCCGGTTCAAATGGTCTAACAGGTCAGGACGCGTTTGCACGCGCATCGGCCCGCGCCGCGATCTGCGCGGCGAAGTCGAGTACGCGTTGCGCGCGATAGGCGACCGGGTAATCGATGAACGCGCCATCGAGCTGGATCGACGCAACGCCGTCCGCCTCCGCGCGCGCAAACGCCTCCACGACGGCGCGTGCATGGCCGATGTCCGCATCGCTCGGCGAGAACGCGCGGTTGACCGTGTCGCACTGCGCGGGATGAATGCACAACTTGCCCTGAAAGCCCATGCCGCGCGCGCGCACGGCGGAGCGCGCGAGACCGTCGGCGTCGTCGAGGCGTATCCAGACGGTATCGACCGGCGCTTCGAGCCGGGCCGCGCGCGATGCCAGCACGAGCGCGCTGCGATACGCGTGCAGTTCGAGTTCGTCGTCGCTCCAGACGAGGTTCATGTCGAGACAAAAGTCGCCTGCGCCGAACGCGAAGCGCTTCAGGCGCGGCACGCGTTGCGCGGCAGCCGCGCAGAGCGAATCGATGACGGCGAAGCCCGCGCCCGTCTCGATGATCGGCATCAGTTCGACGGAATTCGCGTCGAGGCCGCGCTCGCGTTCGAGTTGCGCGATCAGCCAGTCGGCGAGATGCAACTGCTCGACCGATTCGAGTTTCGGCAGCACGATGCCCTCGACGCCGCGCGCGATCACCGCCTGCAAGTCGCCGAATGCGTAGTCGGTATCGAGCGCATTGATACGCACATAACCCCGCACATGAGCACGCGCGCGATGCGAACGTTGCAGCGCCTCGACGACCTGCGCGCGCGCCGCGACCTTTTCGCTCGCGGCGACGGCGTCTTCGAGATCGAGGATGGCCGCATCGACATTGGCGGTGAGCGCCTTTTCGACGCGCCGCGCGTGATTGCCGGGAACGAACAGAAATGTGCGGGACAACGCCATCGACAGCTCCTTCAGGGTTTTGATCCGAGTCCGGATTCGAGACTTTCGAGCGTCCTGCCACGCACGTTCGGACCGAGCGCGGCGAGCAGCAGCGCCATGACGACATACGCGACACCCACCGACGACACGACGTAGAGCGGGTTCTTCAGCGTGAGCAGCGCGGCGGCGACGGCGAACGGCGTCACGGCGGACGCGAGCCGCCCGATCAGCGCGGCCGTGCCGAGCCCGCGCAAGCGCACGCCGGTCGGCAGGATTTCGGGGATATACGTCGCGAAGCCGACCGACGAGATGAAGAAAATCGCCGTGACGAGAATCAGGCCCGTGGCCATCAAACCGAGCGGCGTGGTCTGCCCTGCATACGCGACGCCCGCGCCCGCCGCGATCAGCGCAGCCACGACGAGCGCCCAGCGCCGCTCGATGCGGTCCGCGAGCACGATGCCGAGCAACGGCCCGAGAAAGCCGCCCATGAAACTGACGGCGGCGAACGTGAAGGTGTTGCCGAGCGTGAGGCCGCGCGAGACGAAGAGCGTCGGCAGCCAGCTGATCAGCACGAAGAGTCCCGTCAGATGGCAGATGTTGAACACGATGGCGAGCGCGAAACGGCCGCGCACGACGGGCGAGAACAGCGCGTCCCAGCCGAGATGGCGCGCCGGTTCGCGTGTGTGTTCCGCATCGGGCAATGGCCGGCCCTGACGGACGATGGTCGCTTCGATCGAGTCGAGCACGCGCGCAGCTTCTTCGTCGCGCCCGACCGATGCAAGCCAGCGCGGCGATTCGGGCATGAGGCGCTTGTTCGCGAACACGAGCAACGCGGGAATGACCGAAAGCAGAAACAGAATGCGCCAGCCGACTTCGACATCCGTGTTCGGCACGATGAGCCGCGCCATCAACGCACCGAACGGCAGGCCGCCGTTGAGCAGCAGCGCGACCGCGGATTGAAAGCGCCCGCGATAGCGCTTCGGCGTGAACTCGTTGAGATACGCGTAGCCCGTCACGGTGACCGTGCCGATCGCGAAGAGGTTGATCGTGCGGAACGTGAGCAGCATGCCGTAGCTCGTCGCGAGTCCGCAGCCGACGCTCGACAGACTGTAGGCGAGCACCGTCGCCTGAAAGAGCCGGCGCCGTCCGATCCGATCGCCGAGCAGGCCTGCCGCGATGGAGCCGAACGCGGCTGCGACCAACGGCACCGAGATGAACGTCGCCGTGGTCGCGGGCGTGAGCCAGCCGTGCTTGTGCAGCGCCGGAATCACGAAGCCGGTCACGGTGAGATCGTAGCCGTCGAAGAACATCGCGACGCCCAAAATCGCGAACAGCACCCAGTGGAAGCGCGTGAGCGGCAGCCGTTCGAGCCGCCCGGCGATGTTCAGCGCCGAACTCCGCGCTTCGGCCACTGCGCGCACGTCCGCGTCGTCGAACGATGACAGCGTTGCCTGCTTCATGACGTTCTCCCTTTTGCGTAAGCCGCCAGATCGAGCACGCGCTGCATGCGCGGAACGAGATCGATCGCGACGAATTCACCGTCGACGATCGCCGTGCCCTCGCCGCTCGCCTTCACCGCCTCGAACGCATCGACGATGCGTTGCGCCCGCGCGGTCTGCGTATCGGTCGGCGTGAACGCGCGATTGACCGCATCGACCTGCGCGGGATGAAACACGACCTTGCCGGTGAAGCCGAGTTCTTTCGCGCGCAACGCGTCTTCGTGCGTGCCGTGCGGATCGCGCAGACCGTGCAGATACGGCGCGTCGATGGCGTCGCAGCCGACGGCGCCCGCCGCCGCGACGATCGTCGAACGCGCCCACAGCAAGGCGGTCGGCGTGATCTCGGCGCCGGTTTGCATCGTGTAGTCGCCGGAGCCGAAGAAGAACGCGCCAACGCGCGCTGAAGCATCGCCGATGGCGAGCGCATTCAGCACGCCGCGCGGCGTCTCCAGCGTGACGATGAGCTTGAGCGCGGGCGCCGCGGCAAGCGCTTCGTCGAGCCAGCGCAGTTGCTCCGCCGATTCGACTTTCGGCACGAGCAGCGCGTCGCAGGACGCGAGCGGAATGGCGCCGAGATCGCGCTCGCAATCCGCCGTGCCGACCGCGTTGATGCGCACGACGCGCTCGCGTCCGCCGAAATCGAGCGACGGCATGAGCTGCGCGAGATGGGCGCGCGCTTCATCGCGGCGCGCGGGCGGCACGCCGTCTTCCAGATCGAAGACGAAGGAATCGACGGCGAGCTTCATCGCCCCCGCCATGCGTTCGGGCCGATGCGCGGGCGTGATCAGCATCGAGCGGCGGAACGGCGCGCGCGTCATCGCGGCCTCCGACCTGGCGTGGCAAGAAATCGCTCGCAAAGTGGCATTCGATCGTCTCCTGAAGAAGCCCGCCGGAGCATTGCCGGTGAGTCTTTAATTCATTCTGTCAAACTGTCGACAGTCGGACGATAGGGGTAAACGCGCCGAATTTTTTGTGCACGTGCCGCCCGCGCATCGATATGCGGACTCTGCATAACAGGTATTCAAGCGCCCGCCGCGCGCACTCAATACGCTTCTCCGATACAACCGACATCACTCGGAGGAGACACCCATGAGTATCGACGCGAGCCGCGGCGGCGCAGCGCAACCCGTCAATGAAGAAGCGCTTTACCGGAAGCTGTTATGGCGCATCGCGCCGATCCTGTTCCTGTGTCATCTCTTTTCGTTTCTGGATCGCGTGAACATCGGCTTTGCGAAGTTGCAGATGCTGGGCGATCTGCATATCGGCGATTCGGCGTTCGCGCTCGGCGCAAGCATGTTTTTCGTCGGCTATATCGCGCTCGAAATTCCGAGCAACATCGTGCTGCATCGTGTCGGCGCGCGGCGCTGGATCGCGCGCATCATGCTCACGTGGGGACTCATCTCGGCCGGCACGATGTTCACGGCCGAACTCGCGCGGCTGTTCGGCGTCGGGAACGCGACGATGTTCTATATCCTGCGGCTCTTGCTCGGATGTTGCGAAGCGGGCTTCTATCCCGGCATGCTGCTCTACATCAATTACTGGTTTCCTTCCGATCGTCAGACCAAGGTGACGTTCGGCCTGCTGCTCGCGTTGCCGACGAGTCTCATCTTCGGCGGACCGCTCTCGGGCTGGCTGATGCAGCAATCGCACGGCTGGCTCGGCTATAGCGGCTGGCAATGGATGCTCATGATCGAAGGCATTCCGGCGATGGCGCTCGCGTTTCTCGTCTACTTCGGTCTCGCCGACAAGATCGGGCATGCGCGCTGGCTCACCGATGCGGAGAAGCGTCTGCTCGAAAAGAACGTCGTCAGCGAGAACGCGCACAAGGAGTATCACTTCGGCGCGGCGCTGCGCGACTATCGCGTGTGGATTTGCGCGGGCATCATCTTCACGTATGCGACCGGCTGGTATGGCCTGTCGTTCTGGCTGCCGTCGATCGTGCGCGAATCGGGCGTGAAGGACACGTTCCATATCGGCGTGCTCACGGCCATTCCGTTCGTCTTCGCCGCGGCGACCATGCTCTTCAATGCGTGGCATTCGAGCAAGACCGGCGAGCGCCGCTGGCACGCCGCGATTCCCGCGTTCGCGGGCGGCGCGGGGCTGATCCTGAGCGCGGTCTTCGCGCACAACGTGCCTGTGGCTATCGTTTGCCTGTGTATCGCGGCATCGGGTGTGCTCGGGCTCACGCCGATCGTCTGGACTTACCCGGGCAGCTTGCTGTCGGGCACGGCGGCCGCCGCCGGCTTCGCGATGATCAACTCCTTCGGCAGTCTGTCCGGCATCGCGGGCTCGTGGATCACGAGCATCGTCAAGCAAATGACCGGCAGCATCACCAACGGCACCTATGCGCTGGGATTCGTGTTGCTGTGTACCGGTGTGCTGATTCTGTCTCTGCCCGCCGCGACGTTCGTGCGGGGCGAAGCCGCGCGAGCCAAAACCGAAGACACGATGCACCGCGATGCGCTCACCGATTCACCCGCATGAGCGTAGACGTTCGCGCCGTTTGCATAACAGGTATGCGAGCAGCGCGGGACGCGTCTGGTTACGCTTGCGGCGCGCGTTCCAGTCGAACGCAACGATCACAATCAATCACTACCGGAGCGTGCATGCTGCCACGGACGCCCAGCTTTTCCCTGCAAGGCAAGACCGCGTTGATCACCGGCGGCGGGCGCGGCATCGGTCTCGCGGCGGCCGCGGCCCTTGCCGAGGCAGGCGCGTGCGTGACGCTCGTTGCGCGCTCCGTCGATGAACTCGCGCACGCGTCGCGCCTCATCGACGAAGCAGGCGGCAAGAGCCGCTATATCGCGCTCGATGTGACCGACGCCGCCGCCGTGCGCGCAACGCTCGACGAACACGGACCCTGCGACATCCTCGTGAACTGCGCGGGGATGAATCGCCCGAAGCCGCTCGTCGAAGTAACCGACGACGACATCGACGCAATCATCGATCTCAACGTGAAGTCGGTCTTTCACGTGTCGCGCGCAGTCGCGAAAGGCATGCTGCGCGCGAATGCAGGCGGCTCGATCATCAACGTGTCCTCGCAGATGGGGCACGTCGGCAGCCCGAAGCGCAGCGTGTATTGCGCATCGAAACACGCGATCGAAGGCATGACGAAGGCGCTCGCCTGGGAACTCGGCCCGCACGGCATTCGCGTGAACACGGTCTGTCCGACCTTCATCGAGACCGCGTTCACGGCGAGCATGTTCGACGCGCCGGGCTTTCGCGAATGGGTGAGCGAGCGCATCGCGCTGGGCCGCGTGGGCCGCGTCGAGGAAGTGATGGGCGCGATCGTGTTTCTTGCGAGCGACGCATCGACGCTCGTGACCGGCAGCGCGCTCATGCTCGACGGCGGCTGGACGGCGGCATGACATCAACCGACATGACAAGGCACAACGAACGATGAATCTACCGAAGGCAAATCTGGACCGGCCCGTTGCGGTCATCGGCGCGGGACTCGTGGGCGCGGGCTGGGCGATCGCGTTCGCGCGCGCGGGGCTCGACGTGCGCATCTACGACGCGAACCCGCGCACCGCGGAAAACGCGCTGCCGTGGGCCGCGACCCAGCTCGAGGCGCTGCATCGGCATGGACTGATCGACGAAGCGCCGGCAACGATCGCCGCGCGCCTCACGCTCGCGGATTCGCTGGCGCAGGCCATCGACGGCGCGGCTTATGTGCAGGAGTCGGTGCTCGAACGCATCGACGTCAAGCGGCAGTTGCTGCTCGATCTCGACGCCGTGGCCGATGCGCGCGTGATCATCGGCAGTTCGAGCTCGGGCATCAAGGCGTCCGACTTCGCGTGCGATCTGCGTATCTCGCCGCGCGTGCTGATCGCGCATCCGGTCAATCCGCCCTATCTCGTGCCGGTCGTCGAACTGGTGCCGTCCACGCAGACGTCGGCAGAGACGGTCGCGTTCACCGATGCGCTGATGCGCGGCATCGGCCAGAGCGTCGTGCGGGTGCGCAAGGAGATCGAGGGCTTCGTGCTGAACCGGCTGCAGGCGGCGCTGCTGCGCGAGGCGTGGGCGTTGCAGCGCGACGGCATCGCGAGTTGCGAGGACATCGACAAGACTGTGCGCGACGGGCTCGGCTGGCGCTGGTCCTTCATGGGGCCGTTCGAGACGATCGATCTGAACGCGCCGGGCGGTGTCGCCGACTATGCCGCGCGGCTCGGTCCGCTCTATCACTCGATTGCGCGCTCGCGCACGAACGACGGCCCGTGGGATGACGAACTGATCGCGCGCGTGGAACGCGACCGGCGACAGCATCTTTGCGCCGATGAACTCGCCGCGCGCCGTGACTGGCGCGATGAGCGTCTCATGGCATTCGCGGCCGAACGCGCGAAACACGCCGCCGACAGCTAACGACGCCGTTCAGCCCTGCCGTTCAGCCTTGCGCGTCGATCAGCGGCGCAAGCGTGCGCGCGATGCGCAGGAGCCGCGCATCGCTCATTTGCGGACCGACGAGCTGAACGCCGACCGGCAAACCATGCGGTCCACGCGTGCACGGCACGGCGAGACACGGGACGTGCAGCAGCGTCCACATCGAGTTGAAGACCGCGTCGCCGGTGCTCGCCAGCCCTTCCGGCGCCTCGCCACGCGACGCGGGCGTGACGAGCACGTCGTAATCGGCGAAGACGGTATCGAGTTCGGCGCGGCAGCGTTCTGCCGTGCGATAGGCACGCAAGAGCGTCTCCGGTGAATCGAGCTTCTTCGGATCGACGCGTTCCAATATGGAAGCATTCATGCGATGCGTTTCGCGCTCGACGAAATCGAGGAACGCGACGGCGCCCTCGGTTTCCATCACCGTTTCCTGCGCGGCGGACATTTCATCGAACGATGCGGGCAGCGTCACGTCATCGACCTTCGCGCCCGCCGCGCGCAAGCGTTCGGCCGCCGCCTCAAGCGCCGCGACGCCCGCTGGTTCGATGGCGCTCCACTGCGGCGAGCGGCACAGACCGATGCGGAGATCGGCAAGCGGCATCGACACGGCTTCGCCGTCATCGTGCGGGACGAGACGGAACGCCCGCGCGACGAGCGCGAGATCCTCGACGCCGCGCCCGTACCAGCCGATCGTGTCGAGGCTCGCCGACAGCAGCTTCATGCCCTCGACGCTCACGCGGCCCCACGTCGGCTTGAGCGCATAAATGCCGTTGAACGACGCGGGCCGGATCAGCGAGCCGCCTGTCTGCGTGCCGAACGCGAAGCACACCTGATGATCCGCCACCGCCGCCGCCGACCCGGACGACGATCCGCCCGGCGTATGCGCCGGATTCAGCGGATGCGTGGTCGCCGCCGCGCGCCCGAACGAGGCGAACTCGACCGTATCGGTCTTGCCGAGCAGCACCGCGCCCGCGTGTTTCACGCGCGCGACGCACGCCGCATCGCGCGCCGGGCGATGGTCCTGATAGACGAGCGAGTTGTGCGTCGTCGGAAGATCGACCGTGTCGATCATGTCTTTCACGCCGAACGGCAAACCGCTCAGCACGCCGGGCGCGGCGTAGAGCCGCCGCTTGTCTGCTTCGCGCGCCGCCTGAATGGCGCGCTCGCGGTCGATTGCAAGCCACGCCTTCACCACGGCATCGCGCGCGTCGATACGCGCGAGACACGAACGCATCAGCGTTTCGGCGCTCAGGCGCCCTTCGCCGATGGCGCGAGCGGCCTCGGCTGCGGACATCATGCACGGTTCCATCCGGTCTCCGTCAGCAAGCATTGCTGCGTTATTGCGATGTCATCCCCACACTTCGTCGGGCAGCGGCAGGCCTTCGAGGTCGGCGTCGGTGAGCGGACCGTCCGGCGCGATGCCGTGGCTCTCCAGCATCAGCATGACCTGGCGCGTGTGCTGCGTCGCGTGCCATGCGGTGCGTTCGAGCACTTCGTGGAACGGCCGCGTGCCGTAGTACGTCGAGACCGTGTAGTTCACGTCCGGATCCTGCTCCGCGGCCCACCACGCGTCGAAGCGGCGATGCACGTCGTCGCCCCAGCGCGCGATGTCGTCGGCAGTCCAGGTCTCCGGCGGCACTTCGTCGAAGCTCTCGAAGCGCAGCGTGATGCCCTGCGCCGCCTCCATGCCCATCTCGGCGATGCGGAACACGTGATAGCAGAGTTGCCCCGGCGTGCGCCGCCGGTTGCGGAACGGCTCGTGCAATTGCCCGGGCGTGAATTGCCGCACGTAGCGGGACGCGGCGCTCATCACCGTGTCGAGCCGCCTGACCAGTTCGGCGGCGGGCAAGGGCTCGGCGAGCGTCGTGCGCAAATCCAGAAACTTCACGACGTCCTTGAGCGATTGCGCGAGCGTGTAGTGCTTGCCGATCGACACCACCGGCACGCTGCGCACGCCCAGTTCGATCAGTTCGGCCTGCGCCTGCGGATCGTTGTGCACGTCGCGCGATTCGAACTCGATGCCCTGCTGCGTCAGAAACTCCTTGGTGCGCAGGCACGACGAGCAGCCGGGCTGCCAGAAGACCTTGATGCGCGCACTCGTCGCGGTATCAGACATGGATCTCCTCCATTTGCGATGATTTGACATCGAGCCTGCGCGCTCTTGCGCGGCACGTCTTCAGGCCCGACAGCGGTTGAAGCGGCGCGTCAGGCAAGCGCCGCCTGCTTGTCCTTCGCGAGCGCGGCCATTACGTCGGCGCTCGTCATGAGGTCGGCGTACTTCTGGCCCATGTCGAAGAGACTCTGTTCGTGCGGCGCCTGCGCGCGGTCGCCCACGCAGTCCGTCACCACGATGGGACGCAAACCGTGCGCCGATGCATCGACCACGCTCGCGCGCACGCAGCCGCTCGTCGTGCAGCCGGTGACGAGCAGCGTATCGATGCCCGCGGCGATCAGCCACGACGCATAGTTGGTCCCGAAGAACGCCGACGAATGACGCTTGCGCGACACGTATTCGCCGTCGAGCGGCTTGCACGACGGCACGATCTGCGAGTCCGGCGCGTCTTCGGTGAGTTCACGCAGACGCGGCACCTTTTCGCCGAACGTGCCGATATCGAAGCCGCCTTTCTGCGCGGCGAAGTACACGTGCGACACGGGCATGCGCTGCTCGCGCGCGAAGGCAAGCAGCTTCGCCGTCTGCGCGATGGCGTCGTTGATGTTGTAGCCGCCGAAACCGTCTTCGCGCGTGAAGCCTTCCTGGAAATCGATCACCAGCACGGCCGTCTTGCGGCCGAAACCGAGCCTTTGCCCAAACTTCTGTTTGATGAAGATATCCGTATCCGACATGTCGACCTCGGCGAGAGAGAGAAGTGGAAGGTGCGGCGGAAAACGTGGAAGGCGCGCTACCGCCGCCCACTTAAAATTGCATGCAAAAAATTCGGAAGTCAACTCTGAAACGAATGCTGAACTTCCGCCGATTCGCTGGCCATTCGGGTAAACACGCTCGACGTTGAAAATAATTGGATCATCGTTCCGATAAAAAACGGAACAACCGGTACGAGTTACAAGTTTTCCTTTAATCTGGCTTACGAAATTAGTATTTTGGAGGCCTTGCCCCGATAAATTTTGTATGCGATTCTGGCCTCGCGCTTTCCCTGATCGATCCCATCGCTCTCTGACCGGTGCCTACGCCATGACTACTTCAGATTCGTGCCGCAGCCTTTCCCGTCGTCAGTTCACTTTGGGCGTGGCAGGCGCCGCCGCGCTCAATCTCGTGGCGCCGCTCGCGCGGGCGCAGAGTCAGCCGAAGCTGCTGCGCGTGCGGCTCGGCGCGGACATCGGCAATCTCGATCCGGCGCGCATCTTTCAGGTGGAGAACCAGACCGTCGCGACGCATATCTACAGCGGCCTCGTGCGTTACGACGAAAAGAGCAACACCATCGCGCCGGATCTGGCGTCGAGCTGGGACGTCTCGAAAGAAGGCACCGTCTACACGTTCCATTTGCGCAAGAACGTGGCGTGGCACAAGAACTTCGGCACGTTCTCATCGGACGATGTGCGCTTCTCGTTCGAGCGCGTGCTCGATCCAAAGACGGGCAGCAACTACACCGGACAACTCGCGGCAATCGCGAAGATCGACACGCCCGACGCGAACACGGTCGTCATCACGCTCAAGGCGCCGAATTCAGGCTTCATGCACAAGATGACGAATCTGAATCAAGGCTGGATCGTGAGCCGCCGCGCGGTCACCGAGATGGGCGATCGCAAGCACGCGCTGAGCCCCATCGGCACGGGACCGTTCGTGTTCGAGAGCTGGACGCCGGGACAGGAAGTGCGCGTATCGGCAAACAAGGTCTATTTCGGCGGTGCGCCCAAAGTGGATGGCGTGCTGTTTCGCGTGATCCGCGACGAAAACGCGGCGGCCACCGCACTTTCGAACGGCGAGATCGACATCTTCTTCGCGCTGCAGGAACCGGCGGTGATTGCGCGCCTGAAGGAAGACCCGAACGTGAAGGTGCTCGACCGTCCGGCCGATCACACCATCAACTTCGTGCTCAACATGACGCACAAGCCGCTCGACGATCTGCGCGTGCGTCAGGCGATCATGCACGGCATCAATCGGGACGCGCTGATCGCGGGTCTCTTCAAAGGCACCAAGGGCACGGCGTATAGCGTGCTCACGCCCGCGTTCCTCGAATACACCGAGGACGTGCCGAAGTATCCCTACGATCCCGTCAAGGCCCGCGCGTTGCTCGCGGCGGCCGGACAGCCGAGTTTTTCGATGGACATCATCGGCGTGGGCTTCAGTCCTTACGACAAGATCGTCGTGCCGATTGCGAGCGATCTGTCGGCCATCGGCATCCAGACGCGCATTCAGGTGCTCGAACGCGGCGCCTATCTTCAGGCGCGCTCGGGCGGCAAGATTCCGAACGCGATCACCGGCGTCGTCGGCGCGCCCGACCCCGACAGTCCGATCATCTCGATGCTCGCGAAATCGTCGTTTCCGCCGGGGCTCAACACGTCGCACTACTCGGGCGTCGACGATCTGATCGCGCAGGCCGCCGCCGCGCAGGATGAAAACGGGCGCAAGGCCGCGTATCGCAAGATCCTGCAGAAGAGCATGGCGGACCTGCCCGTCGTGCCGCTGTATGCGGATCGCCTGTTCATCGCGCATTCGAACAAGGTGCAAGGCTTCGTGCAGAACTCGCTGTTCACCATGAACGCGTATCCGGTCTCGCTCGCCTGAGAGGAAGCTCGTGATGGAACGCTATCTGGCGCGCCAGGCATTGCATCTTGTCATCACGCTCGCGGGCATTCTCACCGTGACGTTTTTTCTCGTGCGGATGATTCCGGGCGATCCCGCGCAATACATGCTCGGCGACTACGCCACCGACGACGCGCTCGCCGCCCTGCGCGAGCAACTCGGGCTCAATCACTCGCTGTTCGTGCAGTACGGGTTGTTCATCGGGCATGCATTGCAGGGCGACCTCGGCATGTCGGTCGTGACCGGGCGGCCCGCGCTCATGGAGATCGTCCAGAGCCTGCCCGATTCGGCCGTGCTCGCCGTGGCCGGCATGACGATCGCGGTACTCGTCGGCGTGCCGCTCGGCATCGTCACGGCGGTGCGGCAAGGCAGTGCCGTCGATATCGGCGTGATGCTCGTCGCGCTCGCAGGCATCTCGTTTCCCGTGTTCTGGCTCGGGCTCGCGAGCATTCTCGTGTTCGCGCAGCATCTGAAATGGCTGCCCGCGCTCGGCGCAAGCTCGGGTGGCGGATGGATCGAAGGCGCGCGGCATCTCGTGCTGCCCGCCGCGGTGCTGGGCGTGTCGGTCGCGGCGTATGTCGCGCGGCTCACGCGTTCGGCGATGCTCGAAGTCATCGGGCAGGACTATATCCGCGTGGCCCGCGCGATGGGCGTGCGCGAACGCACCATCGTCTGGCGGCTCGCGTTCAAGAACGCGCTCGTGCCGGTGCTGTCGATCATCGGCGTGACGTTCGCGTATTCGCTCGGCAGCGCGATCCTGATCGAAGTCGTGTTCAGCCGGCCAGGCGTCGGCACGACCATTCTCAAGGCGGTCAGCGCGCGCGATTATCAGCTCGTGCAGGCGGGCGTGCTGGTGCTCGCGGTGATCGTCGTGCTCGTCAATACCGCGCTCGACCTGCTCTACGCAGCGGTCGATCCGCGCCTGCGCAGGCGCTGACCCAACGAGGATTTGCCGATGAGTTCACCCGCCGCGTCTCTCAAACCCGCGCGCCGTAAAAGCAACGCCTCGTGGCGCCGTTATGCGCGCCATCCGGGCTTCATGACGGGATTCGTGATCCTTGCGGTGATGGTCGTCATCGCGCTCGGCGCACGGTGGATCGCGCCGTATTCGCCGGTCGCCGCCGACATGGCCAACACGCTCGCCGCGCCTTCCGCCGCGCATTGGTTCGGCACGGACCAGTACGGGCGCGACGTGCTCTCGCGTCTCGTGTGGGGCACGGGCATCTCGCTGCAGGTCGCGTTCTCGGTGATGGTCATCTCGATCGTGCTCGGCGTGACGCTCGGCTCGGCGGCCGCCTTCTTCGACGGCTGGGTCGCGCGCGTGCTGGTCGCGCTCATCGACATCCTGCTGGCGTTTCCGGGCTTTCTGCTGGCGCTCGCGCTGGTGGCCGCGCGCGGCTCGTCGCTGAGTTCGGTCATCTGGGCGATCGCCATCGCGTTCGCGCCGCGCGTGGCGGCCGTGATGCGCGCGGTCGTGCTGACCATCAAGCCGCGCGTGTTCATCGAGGCATCGACCGCGCTCGGCATGGCGCAATGGAAGATCCTGCTCGTGCACGTGATCCCGAACAGTCTGCCGCCCGTGATCGTGGTGGCGACGGTGGGCGCGGCAAGCGCCGTGCTCGGCGAAGCGGGCCTGAGCTATCTCGGACTCGGCGTACAGCCGCCCGCGCCGACGTGGGGCAACGTGATCGCCGACGGCCAGGGCTTTCTCGCCTCGCATCCGCTTATTTCGCTCTCGGCGGGCACGTGCATCGCGCTGCTCGTCATCGCCTTCAACCTGCTCGGCGACGGACTGCGCGACACGCTCGATCCGCAAATGCGCCGCCGCGCCGACGCGAGGACGCTATGAACAGCACCCTGCCGGCCGTCTTCAAGATCGCGCGCCGCAGCGCCTCCGCCGACACCGCCAATGCGCCCGGCGAGGTATACAGCGGCGGCGGCCGCATCGATCCCGAAGCCGTGCTCGAAATCGACGGTCTGCGCACGGAGTTTTCGGGCGTAGTCGTCGTCGATGACGTGTCGCTGACGGTGCGTCCCGGCCGCACGCTCGCGGTCGTCGGCGAATCCGGCTCGGGCAAGTCGATGACGTTTCTCTCCGCGCTCGGCCTCGTCGCGCCGCCGGGACGCGTGACACAGGGCCGCGTGCTGCTCGATGGAATCGATATCGCGCGGCTGTCGGGCGAGGCGGCGCGACGCGTGCGCGGCGCATCGATCTCGATGATCTTTCAGGACCCGATGACCGCGCTCAACCCGGTCTTCACCATCGGCGAGCAGATGACGACGCTGCTGCGCGCACACGAACGCGTGAGCCGGACGGCGGCACGCACGCGGGCCGCCGAGTTGCTCGAACGCGTGCGCATTCCCGAGGCGCGCGCGCGGCTCGACGCCTATCCGCACGAACTGTCGGGCGGCATGCGCCAGCGCGTGCTGATCGCGATGGCGGTCGCGCTGCGGCCGAAAGTCGTGATCGCCGACGAGCCCACCACGGCGCTCGACGTCACCGTTCAGGCGCAGATTCTCGACCTGCTCGCAGACCTGCAACAGGAAACCGGCATGGCGATGGTGCTCATCACGCACGATCTCGGGCTGGTCGCGCGCTACGCGCAGGACGTCGCGGTGATGTACGCCGGCCGCGTGGTCGAGCGCGGCTCGCTGGACCGCGTGTTCGGCGCGACGCGTCATCCGTACACGCAGGCGTTGTTTCGCAGCATTCCCGCGCTTGACGGCGAGCCGGACTCCGCGTTGCACGCAATCGAAGGCAGCCCGCCCGATGTCGCCGCCCTGCCCGCCGGATGCGCATTCGAGCCGCGCTGCGCGCTGGGACGCGGACGCGAGAACTGCTGCACGCTGCGTCCGCCGCTCGTCGAAACGGACGACGCCGCGCATCGCAGCGCGTGCTTTCACTGGCGCTCGCTCGTCACGATGGAGAACGCATGACGCTCTTTCAGATCGATGCCGTGAGCCGCACGTTCGGCGCAAAGCGTTCGCTTCTGCAACGGCGCGCGCCGCTCGTGCGCGCAGTCGATGACGTCTCGTTGCAGCTCGACGCCGGCGAAACGCTCGGGCTCGTCGGTGAAAGCGGCAGCGGCAAGAGCACGCTCGGGCGGCTCGCGGTGCGTCTGCTCGAACCGAGCGCGGGGCATATCTTTCTCGATGGCGTCGATATCGGCGCGCTGGCCGGCCGCGATCTCCGCGCGATGCGCGCGCAAGTGCAGATGGTGTTTCAGGACCCGTACGGTTCGCTCGATCCGCGCCGCGCGGTCGGTGCGGCAATCGCCGAGCCGATGAAGGAGCACGGCGCATGGAACGCGGACGGCCCGACACACGTGCGCGAACTGATGCGCACCGTCGGGCTGAATCCGGAGCACGCGAGCCGTTATCCGCATGAGTTCTCGGGCGGGCAGCGGCAGCGTATCGGCATTGCGCGGGCGCTCGCGCTCAACCCGAAAGTGCTCGTGCTCGACGAGCCCGTGTCCGCGCTCGACGTCTCCATTCAGGCGCAAATCATCAATCTGCTCGGCAAATTGCAGCGCGAGCGGCGGCTCGCGTATCTGTTTATCGCGCACGATCTGGCAGTCGTGCGGCACGTGAGCCATCGCGTCGCGGTGATGTATCTCGGACGCATAGTCGAGCTTGCGACGCGCGACAAGCTCTTTGCGTCGCCCGCGCATCCGTACACGGAGTCTTTGCTGGCGGCCGTGCCGGTCGCCGATCCGGCCGCCGCGCGCGCGAAACCGCGCGTGAGCGTGCTCGGGGAAATCGGCTCGGCTGCGAATCTGCCGGGCGGATGCCGCTTTCATCCGCGCTGCGTGCGGGCGCGCGAACTCGCCGCGCAGCCGGATATCGCGGGTCGCGCGATCATTCCGATCCGCGCGATTGACACGCGCCATGGCCCGCTGCCGCACGCTTGCGTACACGACGATCCCGCGCTCGCCGAACGCGGCGACGGCACGCTCGTCGCATGTCACTATCCCGCTCAAGCGGCGGCCTGAGCGCACGCATTCGATATACTTCGCCGGATCACCGCACACGCGACGCAAACTCGCGACGCACTACCGGCACGACTCTCATGGACACGGCGGACAGCAGCGAAAACTCCCAGACCGAAACCGTCGTCAACGGTTTGCAGGCGATGATCCTGAGCGGCACGCTCAAGCCCGGCGCGAAACTGCGCGAAGCCGAACTGGGCGAGCTCTTCAACGTGTCGCGCACGCCGGTACGCGAAGCACTCGTCGCGCTGGAGACGCGCGGCATGGTCGTGTACGAGCGTAATCGCGGCTTCAGCGTGCGCCAATTCAGCCTGCGCGATCTGCGCGATTCATACGAACTGCGCGCGGTCCTCGAAGGCTATGCGAGTGCGCTCGCGGCGCAGCGCGGCTTCAGCGACGAACACATCGAAACGATGCGCGCGTATCTCGCCGAAACGGGCGGCATGCTCATCGGCGAACGCACGCTCGACAAGGACGAAGTGCAGGCGATGCGCGAACGCAGCGACTGGTTTCATGCGCAGATCAACGACGCGTGGACGAATGAGTTGTTCCGGCGCAGTCACGAGATGGTGCATCGCACGCCGCACAAGCCGTTCACCGAACCGGTAATGGACACCGCCTCGATGCGCCGCTATCACGAAGAACACGTACGCATTTTCGAAGCGGTGGCTTCGCGCGACAGCAGCCGCGCCGAGCATCTGATGCGCGAGCACATTTTGCGCGGCTGCTTCGAGATCGATCAGCGGCTGAAGGTCGAACATCATCATTAGCGTATCGATCACGACACGCTAGTCACGCCGCATACTCGAGAAAATCCGTGATCGAGTCGCGACTCGGATCGATGCCGCGCAACTGAAGCAGCGCCCCCGCATTGCCGCGATGATAGGTCCCGTGCAGACACACATGCAGGATGATCTCGCTGCGTCGCATGCGTGCCGGCTTGCCGCTCGTGAAGACGAAATCCACCGCTTGCTCCAGATCGCGCTCGCCGAGCGCATCCACATACGACGCGTACCAGTCGTCGACCTTCTGAATGCTTTGCACAAGCGCTTCGAGTTCCGGCATGCGCTCCGAGCGCGCCGCGCGATACGTGTGCGGCATGCCTTGCAGATGATGCTGAAAGATCCGATCGACGACATGAATGTGATCGAGGATGCGCATCATGATCGACGCATCCTCCGCGTTGATCCGCTCGATGTTCCGGCTGACGACATCGCAGAGGCCACGGTCGGCCCATCGTTTGATGGCGATCAGTTGCGCGTGGGGCTGATGACTCATGCAGGCTCTCCTTTCACGTTCATAGTTGGCGAATGCATGCGATGGGCGACCGCTGCTTCGTTGCCCTTCGCTTTGCTGAAGGCATAATACGAGCGACTGCTCGTATTTTCCTACTCGCATTTGGAGCGCGAAAAATGCCGCGCAAAACGCTCACGAAACCCCGCAAACACGCGTCTCAGGAACGATCGCGCGCCACGGTCGATGCACTGATCGAAGCAACCGCTCGCATTCTCGTCAAGGATGGCTTCGAAAAGGCCAGCACGAACCGCATCGCCGAAAAGGCGGGCGTGAGCGTCGGCTCGCTCTATCAGTATTTCCCCAGCAAGGAGGCGCTCGTCGCCGCCGTGATGGAGCGACATAGCCGGGAGCTTCTGCAGATCGTGCGCAATGCGCTCGCCGACTGCGCGGCACTGCCGATGGAGCAGGCGATGCGCAGACTCGTCGTCGCGGCGATCGAGGCGCATCGCATCGATCCGCGCTTGCATTGCGTGCTTGCGGAGCAAATGCCGCGTGTTGGACGACACGAGCATGTCGAGGCGCTCAGCAACGATACGTATCTGCTGTTCAGGACTTATCTCGAAGACCATCGCGACGAGTTTCGCGCGCTCGATCTCGAACTGGCCACGTTCGTCTGCTTCACCTGCATCGAGGCGCTGACGCATACCGCCGTGCTGCACCACTCGCAGAGTCTCTCCGACGAAGCGTTCGACGCACTCATCGATGAGGCCACGTGTCTCATCGTGCGTTATCTTCGCTAATTGATTCGTATGCCGAATTAAAAATGTGAGACCGGGCGCGGAAGGCTTCCACAACGCCACAAAATCGACGCAATGTCGAGATTGCCGGTTCGCAGCGCGACGATCGGTAAAGAATCGCAAGACACGGTCGCAATTGAAAGCGTCTGTTACGGCCTGAATCCGAGGCGGGTTCCGTCGACGTATCGGCAAAAGAGAGTGGCCTGCGCTTCTACGGACAGTCATGCCCGGCAAGGCTTCCCGCTTTCGCGGCGTCTGGTTCGATGCGCGATGGGATTGGCTCGACGCCGTCCATTACTCGACCTTCAGGAGACGGATATGGCTACCAGCAATCCACTGACAGACGTACTTGATCGGCGCGTCGAACGTCGCGAAAAGCGCCGTCAGTTTTTTCGCAGCGCCGGCGGATTAGGGCTCGGCCTCGTAGGCGGAACCATTCTCGGCGCATGCGGAGGGGGCTCGGGCGACAGCGCCAACGCGGCGACAGGACCGACCGATCCCGAGATCCTCAACTTTGCCCTGAACCTCGAGTATCTCGAAGCGACGTTCTATGCCTACGCGACCACCGGCGCGGGTCTGCCCGCGAATCTCATGAGCGGCACGGGCACGGCAGGCAAGGTGATTCCGGGCCAGCAGGTGACGTTTTCCGATCCCGTCGTCGCTGCCTATGCACGAGAAATCGCGAAAGACGAGCTCGAACACGTAGCCTTTCTGCGCACCGCACTGGGCGCCTCGGCGGTCGCCATGCCCTCGCTCGATGTCGGCGGCACGGACCCGAACGGCGCGTTCTCGCTCGCGGCGCAGGCGGCGGGACTCGTGCCTGCGGGCACGCCTTTCAACCCGTATCAGAACGACAACTCCTTCCTGCTCGGCGCGTTCATCTTCGAAGATGTCGGCGTGACTGCGTATAAAGGCGCTGCGCCGCTCATCACCAACAAGACCTATCTCGAAGCCGCGGCGGGCATTCTCGCTGCCGAGGCCTATCATGCGGGCCTCGTCAGAACGGTGCTGTATTCGAAGGGAATCCAGACGCCGAGTCTCGTGACCGCGACGCAAGCCATTTCGGACGCGCGCGATTCGCTCGATTCGTCGAGCGACGTCGATCAGGGAATCGCCGGTGTGAATTCACAAATCTCCAATATCGTTCCGCTCGATAACAACGGCATCGCGTTCAGCCGCGGTTACGACGATGTGCTCAACATCGTCTATCTGAACAAAGGTGCGGTCTCGCAGGGAGGCTTTTTCCCCGCGGGTGTGAACGGCACGCTGCATATGAGCAGCGCGTTCGCCTGACGGCAACGGAAGCCCGTCGATTTAAACCGAGAGGAAATGTATCGATGATCAGATTTTCCGATCGCTCTTTTGTCGTCGGGCTTTGCGTCGTGGCCGTGTCGATCGCTGCGTCGTCGTATCTGTTGAAGCATGGGAGACATCATGCGGACCAGTCGGTGTGGTCGTCGCGGCAGCGCGCTTCCGTCGCGATGGGCGTCGTGCGTGAGGCGGCGCCCGCGACGTCGAACGATCGGACCGAAGTCAGCGAAGTGCCGATCGTTGATGCGCCGGCGGAGAACCACGTGACGATCGCCACTCCGGCGAATCGCGCGCGAGACTTCAAAGCCGCCGAGGCTCATCCGCCGCATGTCGCCGCGCGCGTGAAGAAAACTAACGGCGTGAAGCGGCCGGCGGACGTGGCGCAGCAGCATCAGGACGATGTACCGAACGTGAGTGCGCCGGTGCATGAGGCATCGCCGGTCGCGGCTCCGGCGCCCAGTATTGCCGCGCCATCGACCGCACAGGTTGCGAGTCCGCATCTCGATGAGCCGGTCGTGACGTCTGCGCCACGGCCCAAGACGAGAAAGGATGTCGAGGAGGAACTGCGGCAAGCCAGAATGAACGGTTCCCTGCCGCGATTCGGCAATCCTGATCCGTACGGACCCGGCGGCTCGCCGAGCGCCTCGAATAAATAGCTGAATGCGTTCAGCTTTTTGCGGACCGGTAAGCCTGCGGCGCGCTGACCGCTCAGGCACGACATGTGCGATGACTCTGGCGCGCACCATCCAACGACCAGTTCAAAAACGCTCATGCTCAAGCCCCCGAAGGCCAAGGTGCCCGATCTCGAAGACCGGCAGCAACTCCTCAACGCCCGGCGCAACACCAAAATGGCGCGCTCGACGCACGCCTACGTGCGCGGCAACACGATCAAGTTCTACGACTGGCTCGAGCAGGCCGAGATTCGCAGTCTGCCGCACGGCCCGGCAATCTGGATCTGCGGCGACTGCCACACAGGCAACCTCGGTCCCGTCGCCGATGCCAAAGGCCGCATCGAAATCCAGATTCGCGATCTCGATCAGACCGTCATCGGCAATCCGGCGCACGATCTGATTCGCCTCGGACTGTCGCTGGCGACGGCGGCGCGCGGCTCGTCGCTGCCGGGCGTCACCACGATCAACATGATCGAAGCGCTCTTCGCCGGCTACGCGGAAGCGTTCGATAAAGACCGCGAATCCGATGAACCCGTGCGCAGGCCGGAACTCGTGCGCGTCGTGATGCGCGAAGCGGTACGCCGTTCGTGGAAGCATCTTGCGCGCGAAAGGCTCGACGACATTCAGCCCACGATCCCCTTCGGCAATCGCTTCTGGCCGATCAGCAAGAAGGAGCGCGCGGAAATCGAAGCGCTCTTTCGCAACGACGCGGTGGCGCGACTGGCCACCAGCCTGCGCGGCCGCGCGAATAGCGGCGACGTCACGGTGCTGGACGCGGCGTACTGGGTCAAAGGTTGCAGTTCGCTCGGGCGGCTGCGCTATGCAGTGCTGCTCGACGTTGACGGCGGCGTGATCGAAGGCGACGATCTTTGTCTTATCGACATCAAGGAAGGCGTGAAGGCGGCGGCGCCGCGTTATCCCGACACGTCGATGCCGCGTGACAATGCCGAACGCGTGGTCGAAGGCGCGCGCCATCTCGCGCCGCATCTCGGCGAGCGCATGCGCGCAGCGAGCCTGCAAGGCCGGCCCGTGATTTTGCGCGAACTGCTGCCGCAGGACCTGAAGCTCGAGATCGAGCAGATCGGCGAAGAGGAAGCGATGGAAGTGGCGCGCTATCTCGCGCTCGTTGTCGGTCGAGCGCACGCGCGGCAAATGGACAAGAGCACGCGGCGCAGCTGGCTCGCGGAATTGCGACGCTCGAAAACCCGATCGATCGATGCGCCCTTGTGGCTATGGAGCAGTATCGTCGAACTCGTGGGCAGTCACGAGACAGGCTATCTGGAACACTGCAGACGGTACGCGCTCGCGGCCGCTTAAGCTGAAGGCACCAAAAAAATGGCGCAGGCTCTTTCGAGGCTGCGCCATTTTCTTCTGTGCCATCTCAGACAGCCCGCCGCACCATCAATTCCTTGATCTTGCCGATCGCCTTGGTCGGATTGAGCCCCTTCGGGCACACGTCGACGCAATTCATGATCGTATGGCAACGGAACAGACGATACGGGTCTTCCAGGTTGTCCAGGCGTTCGCCCGTCGCCTGATCGCGGCTGTCCGCGATGAAGCGATAAGCCTGCAGCAAGCCCGCCGGGCCCACGAACTTGTCCGGGTTCCACCAGAAACTCGGGCACGACGTCGAGCAGCTCGCGCACAGAATGCACTCGTAGAGACCATCGAGTTCATCGCGCTCCACGGGCGACTGCAGACGCTCCTTCTCCGGCGGCGGCGTATCGTTGATCAGATACGGCTTGATCGAATGATACTGGTTGAAGAACTGCGTGAAGTCGCAGATCAGATCGCGCACCACGGGCAGTCCCGGCAGCGGACGCAGCACGATCTTCTGCGGCAACTCGTTCAGATTCGTCAGACACGCGAGACCGTTCTTGCCGTTGATGTTCATCGCGTCCGAGCCGCACACGCCTTCGCGGCACGAACGACGGAACGACAGCGTCTCATCCACTTCCTTCAGCTTCACGAGCGCGTCGAGCAGCATGCGTTCATGCGTCAGATCGAGCTCGTACGTCTGCATGCGCGGCGCTGCGTCCTTGTCCGGATCGTAGCGATAGACTTCAAAAATTCTCTTTGCCATTTCGATTTCCTTGCGCTCTCGTGCCTTAGAAGGTCCGTGCCTTCGGCGGCACCGATTCGACCGTCAGCGGCTTCATCTGCACCGGCTTGTAGTCGAGGCGATCGCCCTCGCTGAACCACAGCGTATGACGCATCCAGTTCTCGTCGTCGCGATGTTCGTAGTCGCTGTGCGCATGCGCCCCGCGGCTTTCCTTGCGCGCTTCCGCCGACACCATCGTCGCGCGCGCCACTTCGATCAGGTTCGCCAACTCCAGCGCCTCGACCTTCGCGGTGTTGAACACCTTCGACTTGTCCTTCAGATGCACGTGCTTCACGCGCTCGGCCAACTCATCGATCTTGCCGACACCCTCTTCCAGCAGCTTCGAGGTGCGGAACACGCCCGCATGCGCCTGCATGGTCGAGCGGATGTCGTTGGCGATGCTCTGCGTGTATTCGCCCGATGTGGACTTCTCCAGCACCGCGAGACGTTCCATCGCGAAGTCGGCGGCATCGGCCGGCAGCGGCTTGTGCTCTTTCAACTCCTTCGCGTGCTTGATGATGTGATTGCCCGCGGCGCGCCCGAACACGACCAGATCGAGCAGCGAGTTCGTGCCCAGGCGGTTCGCGCCGTGCACCGAGACGCACGAACATTCGCCCACGGCATAGAAGCCGTTGACCGGATCGTTGTAGCCACGCGCCGTGCCGACCACCTGACCATGCATGTTGGTCGGAATGCCGCCCATCTGATAGTGGATGGTCGGCACCACAGGAATCGGCTCCTTGATGCAATCGACGTTGGCGAACTTGAGCGCGATCTCGCGAATCGACGGCAGACGCTTCATGATCGTCTCGGCGCCGATGTGCGACAGGTCCAGCAACACGTGATCCTTGTTCGGACCCACGCCGCGGCCTTCCTTGATTTCCTGATCCATCGAACGCGAGACGAAGTCGCGCGGCGCGAGATCCTTCAGCGTGGGCGCATAACGCTCCATGAAACGATCACCATTCGCATTGCGCAAGATGCCGCCTTCGCCGCGCACGCCTTCGGTGATCAGCACGCCCGCGCCTGCAACGCCTGTCGGGTGGAATTGCCAGAACTCCATGTCCTGCAGCGCGATGCCCGAGCGCGCGGCCATGCCGAGGCCATCGCCTGTATTGATGAACGCATTCGTCGATGCCGCGAAGATACGCCCCGCGCCGCCCGTGGCGAACAGCGTGGTCTTGCCTTCGAGGATATAGACCTCGCCCGTTTCCATTTCGAGCGCGGTGACGCCGAGCACGTCGCCGTCGGCGTCGCGGATCAGATCCAGCGCCATCCATTCGACGAAGAAGTGCGTTTTAGCGGCGACATTCTGCTGATACAGCGTATGCAGCAACGCGTGGCCCGTGCGGTCCGCTGCGGCGCACGCTCGTTGCACGGGCTTCTCGCCGTAGTTCGCGGTGTGGCCGCCGAACGGGCGCTGATAGATCGTGCCGTCCGCGTTGCGGTCGAACGGCATGCCCATGTGTTCGAGTTCGTACACAGCATTGGGCGCTTCACGGCACATGAACTCGATCGCATCTTGATCGCCGAGCCAGTCCGAGCCCTTGATGGTGTCGTAGAAGTGGTAGTGCCAGTTGTCTTCGCTCATGTTGCCGAGCGAGGCGCCGATGCCGCCTTGCGCGGCCACCGTATGCGAGCGCGTGGGGAACACCTTCGAGAGCACCGCGACGGAGAGCCCCGCGCGCGCGAGCTGCAGCGACGCGCGCATGCCCGAGCCGCCTGCGCCCACGATGACCACGTCAAAGCGACGACGCGGCAGGGAAGTCTTGATTGCAGCCATGTTCTTTAAACTCTCCAGAGAATCTGTGCAGCGTAACCGGCGCATCCGATGAGCCACAGGATGGTCAGCACCTGCAGGAACAGGCGCACGCCCATGGGCTTCACGTAGTCCATCCAGATGTCGCGAATGCCGACCCACGCGTGATAGAAGAGGCAAAGCAAGGCTACGAAAGTGGCGAGCTTCATCCACTGGGTCGCGAAGATGCCCGCCCAGCCTTCATACGAGAAGTTGTGCGCGGCGAAGAACCAGAAGAGAAGAATGACGGTGTAGACGGCCATCGCGACCGCGGTGATGCGTTGCGCGAGCCAGTCGCGCAGACCGTAGTGCGCGCCGACGACCAGGCGCTTGGGACCGACTCGATTGTGGGTTGCCATGTTCTTGTTATCTCCTTAGAAGGCGCCGAAGAGCTTGAGCGCCATCGCAAGCGTGAGCAACAGCGACACGATCAGCACGATGAGCGCGGTCTGCTTGCCGCCTTCCTTGTTCACCGCGACGTGCGTGTCGAGCAGCAAAAAGCGAATGCCCGCGCAGAAGTGATGCAGATACGCCCACGACAACACCAGCACGACGATCTTGACGATCGGGTTCGCCAGAAAACCCTTGAACGCCTCGAAGCTGATCTCGGAGGTGAGGCTCTGATCGAGCAGATACAGGATGAACGGCAGACACACGAAGAGCAGCAGGCCGCTCACGCGATGCAGGATCGATACCTTCCCCGCCAAAGGCAGGCGGTACTTCGCGAGTTGACCGATCCCGATGTTCCGGTATTCCGGTCTGGGTTTCTTTAAAGCTTCAGCCACGTTAGACCCCTTCCCAATCTGATTGACGATTCGCGCGCCGGCGATGCACGACACGGGCGCGACTCGCCCAGGCCGGTTCACGTCGAAAAGCGCCCGGCGATGTTTTGGGGAAAAGTTTTTAGCCCGCGCACTGCGCGATAGCGGTATTTTGTCGCGCGATTGATATACTGTCCAATATCTATCTCGTCTTTCTGAAATATTTTATAAAGATATCGCATGGAACTGCGTCATATCCGCTACTTTCTGGCCGTCGCAGAGGAGCGTAACGTGACGCGCGCGGCGGAGCGGCTCGGCATCGGTCAACCGCCGTTGAGCCAGCAGATTCATGCGCTGGAGGACGAACTCGGCGTGCGGCTCTTCCGGCGCACGGGGCACGGCGTCGTGCTGACCGAAGCGGGCGAAGCGTTCGCCGTCGATGCCAAACGCCTCATGAACGACGCACGCCTGGCCGTCGAAAAGGCGCAGAGCGCGGGGCGCGGCGAGATCGGGCAGCTCAATATCGGCTTCACGGGGTCGGCGGCGTTCAATCCGGTCGTGTCGAAGCTCATCCGCTCTTACCGGCAGGCGTACCCGAACGTCACGCTCACGCTCACCGAAGGCAATACGGCGCAACTGCTCGCTCATCTCGATGCAGGCCGCGTGGATGTAGCGTTCGTGCGCCTCGGCAGCCAGTCGCCCGCGGGCGTGCAGATCCATCACATCGCCATCGAGCCGATGAAAATCGTGCTGCCCGCCACGCACAAGCTCGGCAAAAAGCGCAAGGTGCCGCTTGCGGCGCTGGCGGACGACCCGTTCGTATTGCTGCCGCGCGAAGCGAGCCCGACCTTGCACGATGTGATCATCGGCGCGTGCCGTGAAGCCGGTTTCGAGCCGATCGCCGGGCAGCAGGCGCCGCAGCTTTCGTCAGTCGTGAATCTGGTCGCGGCGGAATTCGGCGTGTCGCTGGTGCCGGCGTCCGTGTGTCAGATACAGGTCGATGGCGTCGCCTACACCGATGCCCTCGGCAGCGCCATCACCATTCGTCTGGCATTGGCCTCGCGCATCGACGCAACGGCCGCCAAGACCGCCAACTTTCTCGACATCGCGCGGCAGGTCGTTACGTCATCGGCGTGACATTGTCATCAGAACAAGCGCGCATTGCATTCGACGCATTTTCGTCCAACACTTCAGTTCGCAAGAAGAGCGTCAAGAAGGCCGAATCCTTACACCGAGGAGCAAGGTCATGCGCGAAGAAATGAAGCATCCGCTGCAATGCACGCCCGCGTGCCGCCGAAGATTTCTGAAATCGGTTGCATCCGCAACTATCGCCGGCGTGGCCGCGCCGCCGCTTCTCATGACCTCCGCCCATGCCGATGCGTTGACGCACGCGCAGCGCGACAGCATGACGCCGGAGCAAATCATCGCGTTGATGAAGCACGGCAACGAGCGTTTCCAGAGAGGCGAGCGTAAAGACCGAAATTATCTGCGCGAACAGAAAGCAAGCGCGAAGGGCCAGTATCCGGCGGCCGTGCTGCTCAGTTGTATCGACTCGCGCGCGCCCGCGGAAGTCATCATGGATCTGGGTATCGGCGATATCTTCAATTGCCGAATCGCGGGCAACATCGAGAACGACGATATTCTCGGCAGCATGGAGTTCGCGTGCAAGCTGATGGGCGCGAAAGTGGTGCTCGTGATGGGGCACACGTCGTGCGGCGCCATCAAGGGCGCTATCGCTAATGCCGAGCTGGGTCATCTCACTGCCCTGCTCGCGCGCATCAAGCCCGCTGTCGATGCCACGCAGTACGACGGCGAACGCTCGGCGACCAACTACACGTTCGTCGATAAAGTGGCGCGCAAGAATGTGGAACTGACCATTGCGCAGATTCGCCGCGACAGCGCCGTGCTCGGCGAGATGGAGAGCCAGCACACCATCAAGATCGCCGGGGCGATGTACAACCTGAGCACGGGCGCGGTGGACTTCTTCAGTTGATCAGCTCTCGACGCGTTCGCGAGCCGCTTGCGTGTGCTCGCGAACTTCGCGCGAAGCCTTCCAGTATTCGGTCTTCACGCCGATGTCCTCCGACACGAAGGGCTTGCCGCGCGTCGTACGGTAATTGGCGAGCGCCTTGTACACGAGACGTTGCCCGATCAGCAGGATCGGCACGTTGAGCAGCACCATCACGATGTTCATCAGATCGGAAAGCGCCCACAGGTTCGGCAATTCGAGTCCCGCGAGCACGGTCAACGCGCCGAACGGAACGAACACGAGCGAACCGACGACACGAATCCCCGTAATGAAGCCGCGCCCACGCGAGATGAAGTTGGCCGAAATCTCCGCGAACGAAATCATGCCCAGCAGCGTGGTGAACGCGAACAGGCCATAACACACGCACATGATGATCTTCACGACATGCGCGACCGCCACCGGCACGAGCGTTTCGACCGAAGCGAGATAGACCGTGATCTTCGACGCTCTCACCGACTCCCACGCTTGCCCGTCGATGGTGCCGGTCCACACGTGCGCCATCACGACGATGAAGCCGGTCATCGTGCAGATGACCATCGTGTCGAAGAACACGCCGAGGCTCTGCACGAAGCCTTGTTCGCAGGGGTGATCGTTGTCGGCGATGGCGGCGGCCATCGTGATGGTGCCCTGCCCCGCTTCGTTCGACATCAGCCCGCGCTTGACGCCTTGAGCGAGCGCCGTGCCGATCGCGCCGCCGAACAGCGCATGAGGCGCGAACGCGCCGACAATCACTTCATGAAAGAAGTACGGAACGAGCGGCAGATTGATCAGGATGATGACGAACGACATCAGGCAGAACAGCGTCGCCTTGATCGGCACGAGCACATCGGTATAGGCGGTTACGCGGCGAATGCCGCCCATGATGATGAACGAGCACGCCGCGATGAGCACGGCCGCGATGACGTAATACACCGTCGACTGACGCGCGAGATGCTGGCCTGTGACGGTATCGGCGATGGTGCCGATTGCGGTGAACACGTTGAACGTTTGCGGCGGCACGTTGAAAAGCGCATAGACGATGAACACGATCGACAAAAACGTGCCGACGATGCGCGTATCGCCCAGAATGCGCCGTCCGTAGAAAGGCAGTCCGCCGACGAACTCGTCGTGCTTCTTTTCCTTGAAGAGCTGCGCGAGGGTCGATTCCATGAATGCGGTGGCCATGCCGAAGAACGCGGCGACCCACATCCAGAACAACGCGCCCGGTCCGCCCACGGAAATGGCGCCCGTGATGCCGACGATATTGCCCGGCCCCGCGCGCATCGCAAGCCCGAGCATGAACGACGCGAGCGCACTGACGCCGGTTTTCGACGACTGCCGCCGCAGCATGATGCGCACGATCTTGCCGACGTTCATCGTCTGGATGAAGCGCGTGCGGATCGTGAAGTGAACGCCGACGCCCACGAGCAAGAGGATCGCGAACGAGAACTGCCCGATCACGGGGATCTCTGCGTAGGCCTTGAAGTTGGTCGGAAAGTCCCAGAGAAAATCCGAGATGGGTGCGATGAAAGCGAACAAAGCATTCACGGAATGGAAAAGTTCTTCCACGCGAGCGGTCCTTCTTGAAGTGCGAATCCAGAAGGCTGGAATTATACGGCTCGCTCGCGTGTGGTCAGACAAAACGCTGAAAGCTGGTTTTCGGTGGCGAAGCTGGCAAAGGCCGGGGTGAGAAAAGACCGTTAGTTGCAATCTAATTAATGATGAAACCGAATCGCGCGCGGATGCCATCGCGAGCCCGCGCGCTTATCGGCTGAAACGAATCAGTTCAGCGCGACCGCAGCCGCCGCGCCCACCGGCGAGCCTTCGATCGCAACCGACTTCCGTCCATCGGGACCGACGGGCACGTCGCCGACGAGCGTCGTGCGATAAAGCTGCCGATCGAAGTCGAGATCGAAGATATCGGTCGGCGCGAGATGCGCCGTCGTGCGGTTGTCCCAGAACGCGATGCTGCCCGGCTCCCATTTGAAACGCACCGTAAACTCCGGCCGCGTGACGTGTTCCCACAGCAGTTCGAGCAGCGCCTGGCTTTCGCGCGGCGTCAGACCGGCGATCTGCTTGAGGAAGCCCGGGCTCACATACAACGCGCGCTCGCCGGTCTCGGGATGCACGCGCACGAGCGGATGTTCGCTGACGAGCGTGTGATCGTCGACGGCTTTCCTGAACGCATCCGTGCCGCTCGCGCCCTGCGGCGGCGTGAAGCGATGCACACCGCGCAAACCATCGACGAACGCGCGCAGCGGCGCGGAAAGCTTCTCGTATGCGATCACGAGATTGGTCCACTGCGTGTCGCCGCCATAAGGCGGAATCGTCACGCCGCGCAGGATCGACGCAAACGGCGGATTCACCGCGGCGGTGACATCCGTATGCCAACCCGTCCAAGGACGCAGCAACGACTGCCCTTCGAAACGCGTGGCCTTGCGGTACTTGGATATCGAATAAATCTCCGGATGACCTTCGACATGACCGAACACGGGATGCCCCACCGTCAGCTCGCCAAACTGCGCGGAGAACGCGACGTGCTGCTCGTGCGACAGGAATTGCTCGCGAAAGAAGATGACGCGCCATTCGAGCAATGCAGCGCGTATCGACTTCACCTGATCGGCAGACAACGGGCGTGTCAGATCCACGCCGCCGATTTCCGCACCGATATGCGCCGAGAGCGGCTTGACGATCACTTCCGTTTCATAGGCTTGCGCGGCTGCATTCACGTTCGGACTCCTATATATATTTCGATAAATGGTATGGGGCGTTCAACTGCCCTGCGCGTTGGGGGCGTCGGCGAAGAAGTAATCGCGCCATGACTTCGGCTCGTGCCGGATCACGCCGACCTTGTGCAAGAAAGTGCCCAGTTGAAGCGTGTTTTGCGGCGACGTCCCGAAGCTCGCTTCCTTGTCGTTCAGAATGCGCTCGACGAACGCGGGCGATAGCTTCGAGCCGTCCTGCCGAATGTAGATGGCCGCGGCCTGTTCGCGATCATTGCTGACGAGCTTGGCCGCGTCTTCGAGCGCCGCGCGCACGGCGGCATAGGTCTTCGGATTGTCCTTGCGCCATTTCGCGGACGTGACCACCACGCTCGCCGTCGACGGACCGCCGAGAATATCGGTGGAACTCACGACCTTATGGATCTTCGGGTTTTCGAGTTCCTGATACTGATAAGGCGCGTTCGAGAAATGCAGGTTGATGACCGAGTTACCCGACAGCATCGCGGTCGTTGCATCGGCGTGCGGCATGTTGACTTCGAAGCGGTCGAGCTGCGCATAGTTCGCGTCGCCGAACGCCTTGGCCGATGCCATCTGCAGAAGCCGCCCTTGCTGCGACACCGCGACCGAAACCACCGCAATGCGATCCTTCTCGCCGATATCCCTGATGCTGCGAATGCGCGGATCGTTGGACACGAGATAGACCGGCACCGCGCTTTGGGCCGCCATCGCGCGAAAATCCTGATGCTCGCGCGTGCGATCCCAGATGGTCATGAGCGGACCGATACCGATCGTCGCGATATCGGCGGCTCCGGAAAGCAGCGCCTCGTTCACGGCCGCGCCGCCCGAGAGCGTGTTCCATTGCACGTCGATGTCGAGTCCCGTGCGCGCGCCCTCTTTCTCGATGAGCTTCTGGTCCTTCACCACTTTCAGCAGCAGCGAGCCGATGCCGTATTGATCGACGATGCTCACGCGGCCCTCGGCATGCGCGGGATGCATCGGCCATGCGAATGCCGCCAGCCACGCGCAGATCGCGAAGAAGCGGTGCAGCGAACAGGTTGTTGTCATGCGGGGATGTCGTGGAAGAGCGGCGGCAAGCACTCAATGTACAAGCCGCCTCTTCGCACGCGAACGAAGAAATCGCGATACGGATAGCTTCGTTTGCGATAAGCGCCGGAGAGGCGCTCACGACGATTCAGGATTTGCGATGCAGGCGCGTCGTGCACTGCGCCAGAGCGGCGGCGCAGTGCAGCGCGGCGTCTTACCAGTGATAGTTCATGCCGGCGAAGACCTGACGCCCGTAGCCGAACGCGCACCAGCTGCCGTAATAGCAGGACGCCACATACTCCTTGTTGAACAGGTTCTGCGCGTTCACGTACAGTTCCGCGCCCTTCAACTGCGGCGTGGCGCGGCCGAGGTCGTAACGCAGCGTGGCATCGACCAGGAAGAAGCTCGACACCTTGAAGCTGTTGTCGGAACTGTAAGTCGTACCCGTATAACGTCCACCCGCGCCCGCCGACAAGCCCGCGAGCGGCCCGCGATTGATCGTGTAATACGCCCACAACGAAGCCTGATTCTGCGGCACGGCGGGCAGATACTTGCCTTCCAGTCCACTGTTGTCCTGCGTGTACTTGGTGCTCAGATACGTATAGCTCGCGGTGACGTTCAACGAATCCGTCAGGCTCGCCTTCGCTTCGAGTTCGAGACCGCGCGAGCGCGCCTCGCCGACCGCCGACTGGAAGTTCGGATTCGCTGCATCGACGGTCAGAAGGTTCTTGCGCGTCAGATCGAACAGCGCCGCCGAGAAGAACGCGTTGTAGCCCTTCGGCTGGAACTTGATGCCGATCTCGTACTGACGTCCGCGCTCGGGTTCGAACTGCTTGCCGGTGATATCGGTGCCCGCTTGCGGCGTGAACGATTCGGTGTAGCTGACATACGGCGCGATGCCGCTGTCGAACACGTAGCTCAAGCCGGCGCGGCCCGTGAACGCGCGATCGAACTGATGCGACTGCAAGCCGTAAGTCGTGTTGTTCGAATCGCTGCTCGCCCAGTCTTCGCGGCCGCCCAGCGTCAGGATGACGTGGCCCCAGCGCGCCTGATCCTGCGCATAGACGCCGTACTGCGTCCCGCTCAGCACCTGATGATAGCGATCGGGCGGCGTGATCGTCTGGTTGTAGTTCGGCGCGAACATGTCGAGCGTCGGCGCGGTGCCGAAGCCCGTATCGAAGTTGCTCGCGTAATGCTGATAATCGAAGCCGAACAGCACCGTATGATCGATCGGACCGGTCGAGAAATTGCCTTCGATCTGATTGTCGAGCGTGACGGTATTGAGGTTGTCCTTTGACGCCGCGGTGCCGCGATCCAGCGTGCGCAGATCGTCTTCGAGCGCGCTCGCATACACGCTCTTGTAGTCCTGCGCGAGATGCAGGAAGCGGCCGTTCGCGCGGAACGTCCACGCGTTGTTCAGCTTGCGATCGAACTTGTAGCCGATCGATTCCTGCACGCGATTGAAGCTTTCGAAGTTGTGATCGCCGTCGTAGAAGTCGCTCGGCAGCTTGCCGTTCGGATTGAAGAGCACCGTGCCTTGCGGCGGCACGCTGCCATACGACGTGCTGCGCGGATCGTGCTGATAGAAGCCGAACAGTGTGAGCGATGTCTTGTTATCCGGCCGCCACGTGAACGACGGCGCAATCGCGATGCGCTTGTTGTATGTCGATTGAACCTGCCCGTCTTCGGTGCGCGCGATACCGGTGATACGGAACAGATAGCGCTGATCGCCAGCGATCGGTCCGGAGAAATCGAACTTGGCCTGCTTGTGCGCATAGTTGCCGAACTCGATGCCGACTTCGTGCAGCGGTTGCGTCGTCGGCATCTTGCTTTCCTGATCGAGCAGCCCGCCCGCGGCCGCCTGACCGTACAGCACGGATACCGGACCCTTCAGCACTTCGATGCGCTCCAGCAGATACGGATCGACTTGCGGCGTCGCGTACCAGGCGTTGTCGAGCATCTTGAGCCCGTTCCAGTACTTGTCGGCATCGAAGCCGCGCACCTTCAGCATGTCATAGCGCGTGGCCACACCGCCGCGCGTTTCCGGCGTCACGCCCGAGACATAGCGCACGGCTGCATTGAGCGTCTGCGCGTTCTGCTGATCCATCTGCTGGCGCGTGACGACCGACACCGACTGCGGCGTTTCCAGCAGCGACGTACTGCCCTTCAGCGCGCTCGATTCGCGGGCGACGTAGCCATTCGTCGGACCATATGGCTGGTCTTCGTTCTGCGCCGTCACCTTGACCGCGGGAAGCGTGCTTTCGTTCGCGGTCGCCGTGTCGGCTGCATCGGTTGCATCGGTTGCTGCGGTGCCCGTCGACTGCGCGTAAGCGAGCGGCGCTGCCGCGAACAGCAGCAGCGCCGCCAGCTTCAAAGGCCGTAACGCGATCGAATTCCTTTCGTCTGATCTCATACTCTTCTCTTGGATGCCGTTGCGTGTGTAAATGCGAATCGTTATTATTAGCGGGACGAATTGTGACGCGACGTTTTATATTTGTAAAGAATCTATTCGCGCGTTTTTGTCCGGAAACCACAGGTCGGACCGAAAGGAAGTTGAAAACAATTAGGGCGCGACGCGATTGGTCTCGGATGCCGCTACCATGAAAGCGGGCGACGCGCGGTCGCGCGTCGTCGTCATTCGACTCGCCCATGCGGGGGCACGACATGAACACTTACGTGCTCGGCCATTCCGATCCGGAAGTGCAGCGGCTCGAAAATCAGGCGCGCTTCATCGGCGATTTGACCGATGACATCCTGCGCCGCGCGGGTCTCGCGCCCGGCATGCGCGTGCTCGATCTGGGATGCGGCACGGGCGATGTTTCCTTCCTCGCGGCATCGCTCGTGGGCGCGGGAGGAAGCGTGCTCGGCATCGATCAGGCGCCCGGGGCAATCGAGAAGGCGCGCGGGCGCGCTACGCTCGCGCATCTCGATCAGGTGCGCTTCGAGGTGGGCAGCGTGGCGGACTATCAGATCGTCGAGCCGGTGGATGCCGTCGTCGGCCGTTTGATCCTGCTTCATCTGCCCGATCCCGCCGCGACTCTGCAACGCCTGGCCGCGCAGACGAAGCCCGGTACGCTGTTCGTGTTTCACGAGATGGACATGAGCACGGCGCGCTCGATGCCCGAGGCGCCGCTTTGCGCACAAGGCATGCGCTGGATCTACCAGACGTTTCGGCGCGCCGGCGTCGAGACCGACATGGGATCGAAGCTCTACACGACGTTTCGCCGCGCGGGCCTGCCCGATCCGCAGATGCTGCTGTCGGCGCGCTTCGAAGCGGGACCCGACTCGTTCGCGTATCAGTATCTGACCGAGGTCCTCAGAACCTTGCTGCCGCTTGCCGAACGCTCAGGCATTGCGAGCGCGGCCGAAGTCGGCATCGACACTTTCGCCGATCGCCTGCGCAACGAAGTGCTCGCGCTCGATGGCGTGCTTCAACCGCCGGCTTTCATCGGCGCGTGGGCACGCACGCGGACGTAGCGTCCTGATCCGGCGTCAGGCTTGCGCGCTTTTCTGCGGCTTCTTCTTCGTTTTCGACTGGTTGTATTCGATCGCCGCGCGTACGAGTTTCTTGAGCGCCTGCGCGTCGATCTTGTCGCCTTCGAGGAAGTCGATCGCGCGACGCGCATTGCCTTCGAGGCCTGCGTTGAAGAGCTTATGCGGATCGGGAAGCTGCGCGCCGTTCGCGAACGTCAGCTTCACTTTGCCCTTGTGCGCATTGGCGACCGCGATCATTCCATCGCGATACCACACGGGGCTGCCCATGTACTTCCATTCCTCGACGATCTCCCGATCCGCTTCGAGAATGATCTTGCGTACCTGCGCAAAGGTGTCGCGGCGCCAGTCGGTGATGCCCGCGATCAACTCGTCGATTCGTTCCGATGCGTTCATGGATCTCCGTCCTTCGCGTTCTAGTTATGGATCGATGACGACAATATTAACTTAGCCTCTTCGCGATGAGGCCGAACGTTGCGATGATCGGGCGTCGACGCTTCAGGGCGCGTTGCCGTCCAGCCGAGACCGCGCACGTTGTGAATGACGGAGCGTCCGAAACGCTTGCGCATCGAATGGATGAGCACGTCGAGTGCATTGCTTTCCACTTCGCGCCCCCAGCCGTAGATGCGCTCTTCGAGCTGAGCGCGAGTGAGAATCGCACCGGGTCGTTCGAGCAGCGCGTGCATGAGCGCAAACTCGCGTGCAGACAGCGTGAACGCCACGCCCGCGCGGCATAACGTGCGGCAGTCGAGATCGAGACTCATGGATTCGTCGCCGATACGTGATGTTGCATAACCCGCCTGACGACGCAACACCGCACGAATGCGAGCAAGGACTTCGCGCACGTCGAACGGCTTGAGGACGCAGTCGTCGGCGCCGACATCGAGACTGCGCACGCGCGTCTCCGGGTCATCGCAGGACGTGAACGTCAGCACCGGCACTTTATTGCCCGACTCACGCGACGCCCTGAGCAAGTCGAGACCGCCGCCGCACAGAAGCCCGAGATCGAGCAGCACGACGGCGTAATAAGCGGCATCGATGGCGAGACCGCCTGCTTTCGCATCACGTACCCAGTCCACGCAGTAACCGACTGCCTTCAGGGCTTTAAACAGGCTTTGACCGACGGTCAAATCGTCTTCAACGAGTAACACGCGCATGATGTTCCTTCTTCTTGTTCCGACGTTCGTCGTATTTCGTTCAGAAAGATGAAACATCAACGCATGCCCTTTTACTAAGGACTACATTTCATTTTGCCTGATGTTTCCACACGCTCGCCGATGCTCTATTTCATTCCTGAGACCGGTCGAGCTAAAGCAGTTTAGAAGCGTTCGATTCGAAAGTCTGTCCTCACGAAACGGGACAGTCGTTTGCGCTAGCCCAGCAACGCTGCGAGCGCGACCAGTTCGCGCTGATTGCCGATGCCGAGCTTCGCGAGCGCGCGCTGCTTGTACGTCACCACGCTTGCCGGAGAAAGCGCGAGCATCGCACCGACTGTCTTCGCCGTCTCGCCGCGACCGAGCAGTCGCGCAACGGAACGTTCACGCTCCGAGAGCGCCGTATGCCATTTGATCGACACTTCGCGCGGCACGCTTGGCGTCGACAAGAGCTTCGTATGTGTCGAGGCGAGTGCGGCGAGCAAGTCGCCAAAGGCAGAGACGCAAGCCTTCTCGCGCTCGCTGAAGCGGCCCATCGCCGTGGATTTATAGAGGCTTAAAAAGGCCGTGTGATCGGACCCGGGCGCCACGATCGAAAGCTTGTCCGCGATGCCCGGCTCGATGAAAAAACGCTCGTAGTACTCGACATTCGACTGGCGATTGAGCGCAAGCGGACGCACGACGGGCGCGGCAAGCGAAGCCGATTCCGTGCACGAAAATTCGCGCACCAGCGGGTCCTCGCGATAATAGCCGCCCACGTAGGCTTCCGTTAAGCGCGTTGCAACGTGCCTGGCTTGACGACTGGCGAGCGCCGCAATGTCCGCATGTCGCGGCATGACTTTCACGAGCACGCAATGCTCGATGTCGACAAGACCGCCAAGCGCCGCAATCAGGCTATTGCCGAAATCGACGGTGCCCGCTGCTCGCACGCAATTTGCAAAAGGGAGGATGTCTGCATAGTCTCGCGGATTCATAGATGCCCATTGCCCTGAAAACGATGCCATAAGGTCGCGCTCAGGACGCGTGAGCCAGTTGCCATCTGAGCGCTGGAAGGCAACTGCGCGCGAGGCGTTAATCGTCAAACAAAACGGCCGCGCGCTTCGAAATCGTGATGAAGCGGACATGTAAGTCCACTTGCATACCAGTCATCGAGTGGGGCGTATCTTAGGAAGGGGCAAGCCATTGCGTCTTGGCGATTTACCTAAGTTCGCATGACGATTTCGGCATAATCGCGCGATTCGAAACGAACCTGCTTTCTTAGCGTTTTTTTGCAGCGGGCTTAGCACGAGCTTAGATCGAACGTTCATTAGCGATTGTCGTTTCTCGCTTGGAGCGCGTCGTTTTTAGCTAAGAAGCATGCTTAAAAAATGGGCCGAAAACTGTGCACGTTATTGCGCGCCATCGCCAGGTTTGACGGTACCGTCGGCTTGCGGGACATCGATCGGTTTGACCTCGACGGGCGCCGTGCCGTCCTTCTTCAAGCCGAGCTTGTCCGCCGTCTTGGGCGACACATCGACAATACGGTCTTTAACGTAAGGACCGCGATCCCTGATTTCCACCACGTCGCTGTTGCCGTTCTCGAGGTTCGTGACCTTCGCCTTGGTGCCGAGCGGAAGCGTCTTGCTGGCGGCCACATTCGACTGCGGATTCATCTGCGTACCGTCGGCCATCTTCTTCTTATAAAAATTCCGGCCATAGTACGAAGCCTTGCCTTTGCGCGTCTTGCCGGAGCGATCGACGCTGTGACCTTGAGCCGCTCGATGATTCGCGTGATTGCCATTCGTGGGCTCCGCTTGTTCGGCAGACAACGCCGGGCTTAGCGGGTTTATAAGGCACGACAACACCAGACACATGAGCGGTCCGGTCCACCCACGGTTAAAGCTGAAGCGAAAGCCAACACGATTACTTTTCATGTGCGCCTCACGTCTGATCAAGCGGACAAACATCGCGACATGCGAGTAGCAGTTATCGGTCCGCTTCTGTCTGCTCAATGCGCGTTTTGTGGTTGCGCCATCGCTTCATGCGTGCGGCAGCTTGTATAGTTCACGAGCCTGTCAACCCGTCATCATGGGAAGCGTATGAATCATAGGAACAGAAGGCGTCTCGTACTCGCTGGTGGTATCGCCATGACCGCGCTATGCATGAACGCATGCACGACCACCGGTCCCTCATCCGGTGAAAACGCAGCGGCCACCGCCGACAGCCGCCGGGCCATCGATGCCTCTGTGGATTCCACCTTGCAGCGGCTGTATGCGTCCGTCAGCGGGTCGCGCGAACTTGTTGGCAAAGCCCACGGCGTGCTTGTGTTTCCGAGAGTGATCGCGGCGGGCTTCTGGTTGGGCGCGCAGTATGGCGAAGGGGCGCTGCGTGTCGATGGCCGCACCGACGGCTATTACGATCTCGTCGGCGGGTCGTTCGGCTTGCAGATCGGCGCTCAATCTAAAGCGCTGATATTCGTGTTCCTGACCGACGACGCCCTCGCTCAATTCAAACGGCGCGATGGCTGGGCGGCCGGCACGGACGCGACGGTCGCCGTGCTCAAGCTCGGCGCAAATGGTCAGCTCGATACGACGACAGCGACCAGTCCTGTCGACGTGTTCGTATTGACGAACGCCGGCCTCATGGCCGGCGTCTCTCTCGAAGGCACGAAGATTACGCGAACGACTCCGTGAGCGTTCAGCGCACCGGCGCGCGCGAGGACAGCGACGCATTCGCGCGCCGGTTGCGCAGCACGTAGCCCACGCCCAGCACGGCGAGCCAGACAGGGATCAGATAGACCGAGATGCGCAGATCGGGAATCAGGCACATCACCACCAGAATGCCGCCCAGGAAGGCAAGACACAGATAGTTGGTGAGCGGGTAGCCCAGGCTGCGGAACAGCGTCGTTTCGCCGGCACGGGCCTTCGCGCGACGAAAGCGAAGATGGATGAGGCTGATCATCGCCCAGTTGATGATCAGCGCCGACACGACGAGTCCCATCAGCAACTGAAACGCTTCGCCCGGCATCAGGTAGTTGATCAGCACGCATGCGGCCGTCGCCAGTGCGGACACGCCGAGCGCGACGAGCGGAATGCCGCGCGCATTGACCTTGAGCAGCGCGCGCGGCGCGTTGCCTTGCTTGGCGAGGCCGTAAAGCATGCGGCTGTTGCAGTACACGCCGCTGTTATAGACCGACAGCGCCGCCGTGAGGACAACCGCATTGAGTACATGCGCGACGAAGTTGCTGTTCATCGCGTGGAAGATCAGCACGAACGGGCTTCCGCCGCTCACCACTTTCTGCCACGGATACAGCGAAAGCAGCACGCCGAGCGCGCCCACGTAGAAAATCAGAATGCGATAGATCACCTGATTGGTCGCGCGCGGAATGGTGTGCGACGGATCATCGGCTTCGGCTGCGGTAATGCCGACCAGTTCGAGCCCGCCGAACGAAAACATGATGACGGCCATGGCCATCACGAGACCCGAGACGCCGTTCGGAAAGAAGCCGCCGTGACGCCAGAGGTTGGTCACGCTCGCTTCCGGTCCGGCATGGCCCGACACCAGCAGATAGCCGCCGAAACCGATCATGCCGACAATCGCCACGACCTTGACGATCGCGAACCAGAATTCGAGTTCGCCATACGACTTCACGCTCGACAGATTGATCGCGTTGATCAGGCAAAAGCATACGAGCGCGGAGACCCATGTCGGGATGCCCGGCCACCAGTACTGCACGTAGATGCCGACAGCCGAGAGCTCGGCCATCGACACGAGAATGTAGAGCACCCAGTAATTCCAGCCCGACAGAAAGCCCGCGTATTGCCCGCAGTACTTGTCCGCGAAATGGCTGAAGGAACCGGCAACCGGTTCGTCGACGACCATCTCGCCCAGCTGCCGCATGATGAAGAAAGCGACGATGCCCGCGATCGCGTAACCGAGCAGGACCGACGGTCCCGCCGATTTGATCGTCTGGGCGATGCCGAGAAATAGCCCCGTGCCGATCGCGCCGCCGAGCGCAATCAACTGAATGTGACGGTTCTTCAAGCCACGCTTGAGCGTGCCGTGTCCTTCATGTGCCACGTGTCTCTCTCCTTTTCTGCGTTTTTTGCGATTGATTCCTCACGCTTCGGAAAGCAAGCGTGCGCCGCTCGTTCAGGGCAATCAGTGTAAATTTCTTGCCGCACAATATGATTTCCTAAGAACCGCAGACAAACCCTAGTTTGGGCATTCGGATTTCCTCATCGGACCTTTTGGAGAAATTAAATTGCAGACCATCGAGATCGATCGTATCGACGTGCGTCTACTCGGGATCCTGCAAACCCGCGGACGCATCTCCAACCTCGAACTCGCCGAGGCCATCAATCTGTCGCCCGCGCAGACGCTGCGGCGTCATCGGCGGCTGGAAGAAATGGGCGTGATCAAGGGCTATGAAACGCGGCTCGACGCGCAGGCGCTCGGCTTTGGCGTCGTCGCCTTCATTCAGGTGACGATGGAACGCGGTCACGTGCGCGATCTGGCGAAATTCAAGGGCGCCGTCGGCAAACTCGCGGAGATTCAGGAGTGTTTTGCCGTCACCGGCGATATCGATTACATGCTCAAAGTCATCGCGCGGGATCTTAAACGCTTGTCCGAGTTTCTGCTCGATACGCTGATGCGCATTCCGGGCGTCAACGGCGTCAAATCGAGCGTGTGTCTCGACGAACTCAAATGCGTGAGCGCGGTGCCGCTTGAGTCATAAACCCGCCACGACCCGCCTGCTCACGCATACGACGCGAAAATACTTGACAATTTCGTTGGGAATTTGCAGAATATGGGATAGTTTCAAGAAGTCGATTGCTGCTCATCAATAGTCCGCCTGTCGTTCGTCGGTATTCGTTGTCCACTCCCTCCTTGATGCTTCCCCTGCTCAATCGAGCAAAACTTATTTACTAAAGGATTTTCATGGATACCGGTACCGTCAAGTGGTTCAACGACTCCAAGGGTTTTGGCTTCATCACTCCGGATAAGGGCGGCGACGACCTGTTCGCTCACTTCTCGGAAATTCGCAGCGAGGGTTTCAAGAGCCTGGCCGAAGGCCAAAAGGTGAGCTTCGAAACGAAGCGCGGCCCCAAGGGCATGCAAGCATCGGACATCAAGCCGCTGTAAGCGTTTAGCGTAGCACCGCGGGATTCGCTGGCCGGATCCCGCAGCATCTCCGAAGTCTCTCTCTTCTTCGCCACGCATCCAGCGTGACGATGTCAAAACGTTAGATTCTCCTCGGCTGGCATCGCGCCAGACATCCCGTTCTCAGGCTCCCTGCATTTGAACGGCTGCATTCACATTAAAAACATAAAACTCATGGCATCTACTCAAAGCTACCGCGGCTATGCGGTGCACCCTTCCGCACATCGTTTGTGCGACGAATCGTTTTCGGCAAACCTGTTAATCAAACGCGCTGACGGACACTCATCCGACTCGCAATATCGGTTTTTCTCGCTCGGCTATTTTCCGCAAGAGGCGCAGGCGATCGCTTACTCGCGCCGTTGGGCACGGGACTGGATCGACACGCGCGGATAATCTGACGCGTTAGGGCAGCGGCAGCGACCGGCCGTCCTAGGGACGCCCCACGCAGCGAACATTCGAACGAATGGTCGCCCGCCCAAGCAATAAACGGTTGTCTATCATCGGTTGAGGCCCGGGCTGCCCACGGTGAGCTTCAGACGCTGCGCCTGATCAAGTTGCAGAATGAACGACGGACGCGCACGCACGAACAGCGTCCGCACGTCCGCGCTCGCCGTCGAGCGAATATAGTCGTCGACGGTATTGACCAGACGCTTCAGATACACCAGCTCGCGATCGAGATAGGCTTCGTCGAAGTTGTAGATGCCGGTGTCGTCGAGGCGTGCGAGGTCTTCGGCGCTTTGCTTCGTCAACGCGTCGCTTATTGCGCTGCGTTGCGGCTGCGCGCCCAATCCCTGCGTCAGCGCGACGATCTCCTGATTCACCTGCCCATGCTCCGCCACGATCCGCCGCGCGTACGCCTGCAGGCTCGCGGAGCGCGTTCGGCTCAACGCCAGATTCCCCGCCGCGATCTCGGCCTGATTCGCCACGAACACCACACCCAGCATTTGCGCGTCGGTCGAAGGCGCGCTCTGGCTGCGCGCGTGCCCCGTCCACACAAGCAGCAAGAGCCATGTCATGGCGATTGCGCCGCGCTTCATCGTCGTCTCTCCGTCATGGGCGTGCAAAGGTAGCGTGCGTTCATGTGTCGCATCGTGCCTTTTGCAGTGTTTGTTGCATAGACTTGTTGTAATCTCAGACAAAGTTTCGGACACGAAAAGCAGGCGACGCCCGGTTCGCAGAAATTCACGGGAGCCGAGCCTGTCAGCCCCGGTTATCGACCGCTCGTTCGATAGCCCGATGCGCATCGGAGGAAGCAATGGACTCTGCCTTTGACGTCTATGCGGGATACCAGATTTCGGTCGCCACGCGGCGCAACGAACGCGGCGCATGGGTCGCCGACCTCGACGTGCAACGCGACGGCAAGTCGCCGTTCGCGTGGCCCGAAACCGTTCAGCCCGAATGGAGCACCGCGAACGAGGCCCTGCGCGACGGGATCGAGCGGGCGCGGCGCGTGATCGCGCAGCATCTCACGCCCGCCGACAATCATTCGTGGGTCGCGACCCGCCAGCATGCGCAGACGTGGTTCAGCGCGGAGGCGGAGCGTCTCTCAGGCAACGTCTTCACACACACCAAATAAGCCCGTTCCTTGCTTGCGGATGCCTCGCTTTGCGGAGGCATGCGGGCATTTGCATGCTTGAACCGTTCGACCCGATCAACCGCTGCACGCAATCGAATCTCTTCAGATGCCCAACAACACACCAGAACCACAAGCCGTCTGTAATCCGATTTCCCGAAGTGCCATCTTTATCGTCGCCACGGTGGCGCGCGGCGAAGAACGGGCCGCGACCGTGCGCTCGTGGTGCGGCGATATCGCGGCGCTGGTCCGCGCGGTCGGCACGCGTGCACCGAGCGCGAATCTCTCGTGCGTGTGCGGCTTCGGCGCGGACGCGTGGGACCTGCTCTTCGGCGCACCGCGTCCGGCGGGGCTGCATCCGTTTCGCGAGGTCGGCGCGGGCGATCGGCGCGCGATCGCCACGCCGGGCGACATCCTGCTGCATATCCGCGCGGATCACATGGACCTGTGCTTCGAGCTTGCGTCGCAAATGCTCAACAAGCTGGGCGATGCGGTCACGGTCGTCGATGAAGTGCACGGCTTTCGTTACTTCGATCTGCGCGACATGGTGGGCTTCGTCGACGGCACGGAGAACCCGACAGGCCGCAGCGCCACGAACTACACGATCATCGGCGACGAAGATGCCGATTTCGCCGGCGGCAGCTACGTGATCGTGCAGAAGTATCTGCATAACCTCGACGCATGGAACGGACTCACGGTCGAGCAACAGGAGTTGATCATCGGGCGCGAGAAGTTGTCGGATGTCGAACTCGACGAATCGATCAAGCCGTCGTGCTCGCACAGTTCGCTCACGACCATCGACGAAAACGGTCAGGAAGTGAAGATCCTGCGGCACAACATGGCCTTCGGGCGACCCGGCTCGAAGGAGTTCGGCACGTATTTCATCGGCTATGCGAAGACGCCGAAGCCTATTGAACAGATGCTCGAAAACATGTTCGTCGGCAGGCCGCCGGGCAATTACGACCGCCTGCTCGACTACAGCCGCGCGGTGACGGGCGGCCTGTTCTTCGTGCCGTCCGCCGACTTGCTGGAAGAACTTCCCGACAGAACGCCGGCCGCCGCGCCATCTTCCATCGATGAAAGCCATCAGGACGATCACGAAGAAAGCCGCGACGGCACGTTGAACATTGGCTCACTCAAAGGAACGCCACAACATGAATAACCTGCATCGAGAGCTCGCACCGGTCTCAAGCGCCGCGTGGTCGCAGATCGAGGCGGAAGTCGCCCGCACATTCAAACGGTCGCTGGCCGGCCGGCGCGTCGTCGACGTGAAGGAGCCCGGCGGCACGGCGCTGTCGGGCATCGGCACGGGGCATCAGAGCAATATCGCATCGCCCAAACAGGGCGTCGGCGCGAAGCTGTATGAAACGAAGTCGCTCGTGCAACTGACGGTGCCGTTCACGTTGCAGCGCGAGTCTATCGACAGCGTGGAGCGCGGCTCGAACGACGGCGACTGGCAACCGGCGAAAACCGCCGCGAACGAACTCGCGCTCGCCGAAGACAGCGCGATCTTCGACGGCTACAAGGCGGCGGGCATCGTGGGCATCCGCGAGGGCAGCTCGAACGCGCCGACGATGCTGCCCTCAGACGTCGCCGACTATCCCGCCGCCATCAGTCAGGCGCTGGAGCGGCTGAGGCTCGCGGGCGTCGACGGTCCCTACTCCGTGCTGCTCGGTGCGGATGCCTATACCGCGCTTGCCGAAGCGAGCGATCAGGGCTATCCGGTGATTCAGCACATCAAGCGCATCGTGAGCGGAGACCTCGTCTGGGCGCCCGCGCTGCAAGGCGGCTGCGTGCTCTCGACGCGCGGCGGCGATTACGAACTGCATATCGGACAGGATCTGTCGATCGGTTATTCGAGCCATACCGATACGACCGTACAGCTCTATCTTCGCGAGACGCTGACGTTCCTGATGTTGACGAGCGAAGCTTCGGTGTCCATCGCGGCGGGTGAATAGCCGCATCAGAACCCATCGAACGATAAAGGAACACATGGGGAGAACAAACCGTTCAACAGGCGGCGGTTCGGCCTGAACTCCGATGGCGCAGCATGGCGCGTGCTTGTTCAGGTCGATCTCCAGCCGCACGAATAATGGAGAAAGACTGATCATGGCTGCCCTTTGCGAAATTTGTCATGCCCGGCCGGCGGTTGCACAAGTGACCGTCGTGCAGAACGGCCAGCGCAAGTCGATGTCGATTTGCGAATACGACTACCGTCAGTTGATGCGGCATCAAAGCATGCTGAATCCGTTCGACTCGCTGTTGGGCGGCGGCGGCCTGTCGCGTCTGATGGGCGGCCTGCCCGGCGCCGACGACGAAGCGGATGACGACGACATGGTCGCCTCCGTGCCGCGCGAATCCGTCGATGTGACTGATGCCTTCAGCGAGCAAACGATGGAACTGCTGCAACGTGCCGCCGAAAAAGCGCACGAGTTGCAGAAAACGGAGCTCGACACGGAGCAAGTGCTGTACGTTCTCGCCGACACCGATGTCGTGCAGGCGCTCTTCAAGGAACTGAAACTTTCCCCCGACGACATCAAGCGCTATATCGACGAGCACGCGCAAAAAGGCAAAGCCGACGCGGATGCGCCCATCGACAAGATGACGATTTCGCCGCGCTTAAAGAAAGCGTTTCAGTATGCATTCCAGGCCTCGCGCGAACTCGGGCACTCGTATGTCGGTCCCGAGCATGTGCTGATCGGGCTTGCAGCCGTGCCGGATTCCATCGCGGGTGCGTTGCTCAAGAAGTACGGCGTCACGTCCGAGGCGCTGCGTCAGAAGATCGTGAAAGTGGTCGGCAAGGGCGCGGAAGACGGACGCGTCGATACGCCGACGGGCACGCCCACGCTCGACAAGTTCGGCCGCGATCTCACCGCGATGGCGCGTGAAGGCAAGCTCGATCCGGTGCTCGGGCGCGCGCTCGAAATCGAGAACACGATCGAAGTGCTCGCGCGGCGCAAGAAGAACAATCCGGTGCTGATCGGCGAGCCGGGCGTGGGCAAGACCGCGATCGTCGAAGGGCTGGCGCAGCGCATCGTCAACGACGACGTGCCCGAGGACCTGCGCAACAAGCGGCTCATCGAGATCAACCTCAATTCGATGGTCGCGGGCGCGAAGTATCGCGGCGAATTCGAGGAGCGCGCAAAGCAGCTCATCGACGAGATCACCGCGAAGCAAGACGAGTTGATCGTCTTCATCGACGAGCTGCATACGATCGTCGGCGCGGGGCAAGGCGGTGGCGAAGGCGGCCTCGATATCGCCAACGTGCTGAAGCCCGCGCTGGCACGCGGCGAGCTGAGTCTCATCGGCGCGACCACGCTCAACGAGTATCAGAAGTACATCGAAAAGGATGCCGCGCTGGAGCGGCGCTTTCAGCCGGTGCTCGTGCCGGAGCCGACGGTCGAGCAGACCATCGTGATTCTGCGCGGCCTGCGCGACAAACTCGAAGCGCATCATCAGGTGACATTCGCCGACGATGCGTTCGTCGCTGCGGCCGAGCTTTCGGATCGCTATATCACGTCGCGCTTTTTGCCGGACAAGGCCATCGATCTGATCGATCAGGCGGCGGCGCGCGTGCGCATCGGCGCGACTTCGCGGCCGCCCGAGATTCAGGAACTCGAAGCGGAGATCGCGCAGTTGAAGCGCGAACAGGACTACGCTGCGTCGCGCAAGCGTTTCGATGAAGCGAAGAACTTCGAGGAGCGCATCAAGGAGAAGCAGGCGAAGCTCGAAGAGCTGACCGAAGCCTGGCAGCGCAAGACCGGATCGGAGACGCTCGAAGTGACGGTCGCGGCGGTCGCGGAAGTCGTGTCGCGCCTGACCGGCATTCCCGTGACCGAACTCACGCAGGAAGAGCGCCAGAAGCTGCTCGACATGGAGAACAAGCTGCGCGAGCGCGTGGTCGGTCAGGACGAAGCCGTGGTCGCCGTAAGCGATGCCGTGCGCCTGTCGCGCGCGGGCATGGGACAGGCGAACCGGCCGATCGCCACGTTCCTGTTTCTCGGACCGACCGGCGTCGGCAAGACCGAGCTTGCGAAGGCGCTCGCGGAAACCGTGTTCGGCGACGAGCAGGCCGTGATCCGCATCGACATGTCGGAATACATGGAACGGCATGCGGTCGCGCGGCTGATCGGCGCGCCGCCGGGATATGTCGGCTATGACGAGGGCGGCCAGTTGACCGAGCGCGTGCGTCGCCGTCCGTATAGCGTGATCCTGCTCGACGAAATCGAGAAGGCGCATCCCGACGTGAACAACGTGCTGCTGCAAGTGTTCGACGACGGCCGCCTGACCGATGGCAAAGGCCGCGTCGTCGACTTCAGCAACACGATCATCATTGCGACGAGCAATCTGGGCGCGTCCATCATCATGGACAACCTGGAAAAGAGCGACAAGGAGCGCGATACCGAAAAGCAAATGCGCGCCAGGCTCATGGATGTGCTCAAGGGCCACTTCCGTCCGGAGTTTTTGAATCGCATCGATGAAATCATCGTGTTTCATGGGCTTTCGCGCGAAAACATTCGCTCGATCGTCGAGATTCAGATCGACCGCGTCACGCGCACGGCGGCCGCGCAGGACATCACGCTCAAGGTGCAGGACTCGCTCATCGATCATCTTGCCGATGTGGGTTATCGGCCGGAATTCGGCGCGCGCGAACTGAAGCGGCAGATTCGTCAGGAACTTGAGACGCGGCTCGCGAAGGAAATTCTCGGCGACAAGCTCAAGTCCGGCGACACGGTCGATGTGAGCTACGACAAGGACACCGAGAAGGTCGCGTTCAAAAAGATCGAGCCGGAGGCCGAAGCGAAACCCAAAGAAAAGAAAGCGAAGCCCGCGGCGAAGAAGAGCGCGGCGAAGTCGGAAAGCAAGAAGGAATCGGCGAAGAGCGAAAGCTGATCGCGCGATTCAACGGGAGCGCGGCGGCGAACTCAGCCGCCCAGCTCCTGAAACGCGTGACCGTTCGCGTCGAGGCCTTTCAAGATGTCGGGCGACAGCTCGCTTTGCCAGACGTGTCCGGAGAATTGCCACTGTTTGGCGTCGGCGAGATCCGGCAGGCCCGCGCCTTTACGGACGTAGAGCCCGAGCGTGGGCTTGGCGAGGTTGATGTAGAAGTCGAACTCTGCTTGCTGTTGCTGCATGGCGTGCCTCCAGATCGTTCGATGTCGCGGACATGTGATTCAGCATAGTTCACGCAGACGCATCGCGCGCCGCATTGACAATGCGGTTATCCGAAGCGTACGTTTGAAGGCAGCAGGCAACGTCGTCATTAAAACGGGAGCACGATCATGGCCGGTCAATCAAGCGGATTGAGCGATGATTTCATCGCGAAGCAGCGCGAACGTCTCGAAGCGCTGCGGCGCGACTTGCTCGGCGACGAAGCAGGCACCATTGCCGGCGAACGCCAGCAGCAGGAAGCGCGCAGCACCGAAGCCGGAGAACTCGAAGACGATGCGCAACGCATCGCGCAGGACATCACGAACCGCGCGCTGCTCGATGTGAACGACCGGCGCATCAACGACATCCAGCGCGCACTGCAAAAGATCGCGGAAGGCACCTACGGTCTGTCCGACGAAAGCGGCGATCCCATTCCGAAGGCGCGTCTCGAAGTCATGCCCGAAGCCATTCTGACGGTCGAGGAACAGAGCAAGCGCGAAGCGTGACGCATTCTCCGCGCTATTTCGGCACGCCCGCTTCCACCGCCGCGAGATAAGCGGCGAGCGCCCGCTTCACTTCGCGCAGATAACGCTGCGCGAGTTGCACGTCACCCATGGCGGGGCGCAGCTTGATCGCGAGCGCGCCGCCCGCCAGCGCGCGAATCATCTCCACATACAACGCACGCTCGGCGGGCTTCACGCGCGGCATGCGCGCATCGATCACCTTGCGCAGCATGTCCGATTTGCGATTGTTCTTATGGTCATCGTGCGGCATCACGGACATAAGTATCAGGCAGTCCGCGTTCTGCTCGAAGTAGCGAATATGCGGCGTCATGATGCGATCGATCACCGCTTCCGCTGACAACGCTTTCCACGTTCCCGTATCGATCTGCCCGAGTTCGTCTTCGAGTTCGCTCAGCGCCGCGATGTGCCGATCCCACAACGCCGAAAGCAAACTGTCTCGATCTGGAAAAAAGTGATACATCGAGCCGATCGGCGTTTGCGCTCGCCGCGCGACACCGTGCATCGTTACGCCCGCGAGTCCTTTTTCGACGATCAACTCCGCCGTCGCGTCGAGCACGGCTTCGATCCGTGCACGGCCGCGCGCCTGCAACGGCGAACGCGCAACGCCGCCGCGCTCCTGTTCTTGCAATCCGCTTTCAGTATCGAGACGGGGCTTCTTCATGGTGCTTCCTCTCCATTGCGAACCTCGGGTCGAACTAGACGCCACCGTCTAGAATCATGCATACTAGACGACATCGTCTAGTTTGGCGAGTGCATCGCGCGAGTGAATTTCAACGCCGCGCGCCTCGCCGTCCCGCATTCATCGAAGGCTACCGCATGCACGCGGTGGCAGGAAAATTCCGGAGAAATCATGTCAGCAACCGCGCCCGCACGAGGCGATCAACCGGCCGACGCCGCCCGCAGCAAACCATCGCGCAAGCGCGTGCTGATCGCAATCGGCATCGTCGCGGTCGTGGTCGGTGTCGCATGGGGATTTCGCTGGTGGACCGTCGGCCGCTTCATCGAAAGCACCGACGACGCGTATCTCAAAGCCGACAGCGTGACCATCGCGCCGAAGGTGAGCGGCTACATCACCGAAGTCCTCGTCGACGACAATCAGGCCGTCGCAGCGGGCGCACCGCTCGCGCGCCTCGATACGCGGCAGTATCAGGCATCGCTCGATCAGGCCCGCGCCACGCTCGATGCACGCGCCGCCGACATCCAGCACGCCGAAGCCCAGCTGAAGCAGCAGCAGGCCAACGCCGAGCAGGCGAAGGCTCAGGCCGAAGTGTCGCGCCTGAGCCTCGCGCACGCGGAAGACGACGTGACGCGCTATCGTCCGCTCGTCGCGACCGGCGCCGAAACCGCCGAGCGTCTCGCGAGTCTCGTCAGCACGCGCGATCAGGCCCGCGCCACGCTGGCCGCGAATCTCGCCGCCGCCCGTTCCGCCGCAACGCAAATCGGCGCGACCGAGGCGCAGATCGCGCAGGCGCACGCGCAGAACGAAGCGGCGCAGGCGCAGTTGAACAATTCGAAGCTCGATCTGAACGACACCACGCTCGTGAGTCCCGTGGCGGGCCGCGTCGGCGACCGCACCGTGCGCGTTGGCCAGTATGTGCAGCCGGGCACGCGTCTCATGACCGTGGTGCCGGTCGAGGCGCTGTATCTCGAAGCGAACTTCAAGGAGACGCAGGTGGGCCGCATGCGCGTGGGCCAGCCGGCAACGCTCCACGTCGATGCGCTCAAGGGCACCGCGCTGCATGGCGTCGTCGAAAGCTTCGCGCCCGGCACCGGCGCGCAGTTCGCGCTGCTGCCGCCGGAGAACGCGACCGGCAACTTCACGAAGATCGTGCAGCGCGTGCCGGTGCGCATTCGCGTCGATACGGGTCCGGAAACGCGCAAGGTGCTGCTGCCGGGGCTGTCCGTGACGGTCGACATCGACACCAAATCCGCCGACGACGACAGCCATCGCATCGCCGCCGAGAATCGTCATGAGTGAGCCGTACGCACGCGCGAGCGCGACGGACTGGATCGCGGTCACGGCGGGCGCGCTCGGCGCGTTGATGGCCACGCTCGACATCTCGATCACCAACTCCGCGCTGCCGCAGATCCAGGGCGCAATCGGCGCGACCGGCACCGAAGGCACCTGGATTTCAACGGGCTACCTGATGTCGGAGATCGTGATGATCCCGCTCGCCGCGTGGCTCACGCGCGTGTTCGGCCTGCGCAATTTCTTGCTCGGCAATGCAGTGCTCTTCACGCTGTTCTCGGTGATGTGCGGCCTCTCCACCTCGTTGCCGATGATGGTCGCGGGCCGCATCGGCCAGGGCTTCACCGGCGGCGCGATGATCCCGACCGCGCAGACCATCATCCGCACGCGGCTGCCGCGCGAGCAGATGCCCATCGGCATGACGATCTTCGGGCTTATCGTATTGCTCGGGCCGCTGCTCGGTCCGGTGCTCGGCGGCTGGCTCGCCGAGAACATCGCGTGGTCGTGGTGCTTCTTCATCAACCTGCCCGTCGGGATCGCGCTCGCGGCGCTGCTCATCACCGGCCTGCCCACCGACAAGCCGCACTGGGAAGCGTTCTTCAAGGCCGACTGGATCGGCATAGCGGGGCTCGCGATCGGCCTCTCGTCGCTCACGGTCGTGCTCGAAGAAGGCCAGCGCAATCAATGGTTCGAATCGAGCGAGATCATCATGCTGACGTGCATCACCACGTTCGGCATGCTGCTGATCGCGCTCTCGCAGTTCATCGCGAAGCAGCCGATCGTGCGGCTCTCGCTGTTGCGCAACGCGCGTTACGCGAGCGTCATTCTGATCGTCTTCGTGGTCGGCGCGGGGCTTTATTGCGTGGCGTTTCTGCTGCCGCAGTTCCTGAGCATCGTCTCGGGCTATAACGCGCTGCAGTCGGGTTCGATCATGCTCATCTCCGGCGTGCCCGCATTTCTCATCATGCCGATCCTGCCGCGCCTGCTCGGCAAAGTGGATTCGCGCATACTCGTGATCGCGGGCCTGCTGTGCTTCGCGGCGAGCTGCCTGCTCGATATTGCGCTCACGGCGCAAAGCGTCGGCCACGATTTCTACGGCTCGCAAATCCTGCGCGGCTTCGGCCAGATGCTCGCCATGATGCCGCTCAATCAGGCCTCGATGGCCGCGGTCTCGCGCGAGGAATCGGGCGATGCCGCGGGCCTGTACAACATGGCGCGCAATCTCGGCGGCTCGGTGGGCCTGGCGATCATCGGCACGGTGATCGACCGGCGCAACGACTTCCACTCCGCCGCGATCCGCGAGTCGCTCACGGCCAATTCCGTGCTCGGTCAGGAACGCATCGCCGCGAGTGCCGCGAACTTCGCCGCGCAAGGCGGCGACATCGCGCATGCCAAGCTGCAGGCGCTCGGCCAGTTGTCGATGCAGATCGGCCAGCAAGCCGTCGTCATGACCTACTCCGAAACCTTTTATGTGCTGGCGATCGCGCTGCTCGCGTGTCTGCCGCTCGCCCTCTTGCTCAAGACGCCGCGCGCGCAAGCTGGCGACATGTCCTCCGCCGGCCACTGATGTCATGAACGATTCAACGATTTCTCTCCGCGCCCGGCGCGTCACGCGCCTCTTTCCGCTCGCCGTTCTCGCGCTCGCCGCCTGCACGGTCGGACCCGACTATCACGGCGCGCCCGACATCGCGCCCGAAGCGGCAAAAAGCGGCGCTTTCGTGCGCGCGCCGGCGCAAGGCATCGTCGCCACGCACGCGCCCGCCGCGTGGTGGCTCGCGCTGAACGACCCGCAACTGAACACGCTGATCGACGCCGCGCTCGCGCACAATCCCGATCTGAAGATGGCGCAGGCGCGTCTGCGTCAATCGCGCTCGCAACTGCGCGGGCAGCGCGCCAATGAACTGCCGAAGGTGTCGGCGTCGGCGGCGGCGCTGCGCACGCGCTCGCCCGATACGTCGATCTTCGGTTCATCGGGCGATCAGGGCGCGCCGGCATCGAATGGGCGCGGTCCGGTCGATTTCTATACGCTCGGCTTCGATGCTTCCTGGGAAATCGATCTCTTCGGCGGCACGCGCCGCGCAATCGAGGCCGCCTCCGACGAAGCCGATGCCGTGCACGCCGATCTGTCGGATGCGCAGGTGTCGCTCGCGGCGGAAGTGGCATCGGCGTATATCGATCTGCGCGATCAGCAGCAGCGGCTCGCGCTTGCCGAGCGCACCGCCGACTATCAGCAGCAGATGCTCACGCTCACCGAGCAGCGCCGCGCGCGCGGCACGGCGGCACAGGTCGATGTCGAACGCCTGACGACGCAGGTCGACACCACGCGTGCGACGCTCGTGCCGCTGCAGGCGCAGATCACCGACTCGCTGGATCAGCTCGCCGTGCTGACGGGCCGCGCGCCCGGCGCACTCGATGCCGAACTCGCCACGCGCGCGCCGCTGCCTGCGCTGCCGGCGTCGGTTGCAATCGGCGATCCGGCGACGATGCTGCAACAGCGTCCCGATATCCGCGCGGCCGAACGGCGGCTTGCGTCGAGCAATGCGCAGATCGGCCAGCATATCGCCGACTATTTTCCTAAGGTGTCGCTGCTCGGCGATATTGGCTTCTCGGCGGCGGACCCCGGCCATCTGCTGCGCAAGCAGAATTTCTCGTGGCTGGGCGTGCCGTATCTGCAATGGAATCTATTCGATTTCGGCCGCACGGCCGCGAGCGTGGATGCCGCCGAAGCCTCGCGCGACGAAGCCGAAGCGCGCTATGAAAAGACCGTGCTCGCCGCGCTCAAGGACGCGAACTCGTCGCTCTCGCGTTACGGCAACCAGCGCGAACATGTGGTGCGCCTGCAGGAAGTGCAGGCGTCGGCGGAACGCTCGGCGACGCTCGTGCGTCAACGCTACACGGCGGGCGTGTCGACGCTCATCGATCTGCTCGATGCGCAGCGCACGCAGTTCGCCGCGCAACAGGACGTGGTGGCCGCGCAAGGCGAGTTGCTGAGGGATTTCGTGTCGCTGCAGAAGAGTCTCGGCCTCGGCTGGCAACAGGCGGGCGACGCCAGCAATGCAATCGGCGCGGCGCGCGGCTCGTAAGCCGCGTCATGCGCCGCGCGTGCCTTAGTTGTCGAACGTGCCGCGATACTCGGCGGCCGCGTCGGCGCGGGTGTTGATCTCGAACATCACGCCGCCCGGCGCGCGGCAGAAAAAGCGCGAACCGCGGCCGTTGTTGAAGACGCCCGTCTCCATCTCCACGCCTTCGGACGCGAAGCGCTCATACAGCGTGTGCACTTCATCGAGCGCCGGCAATTCGAAGCCGACGTGAAAGGCCCGCGGCCACTCGGGCGTGTCGGCGTGGTGATCGATCACTACGTCGAAACCCGGGCGCTTCAGGATATACGACTGCTCCCACGTACCCGCGATGGTAAAGCCGAGATACCGCTCGAAGAAGCGGGCGGTCGCGGGCGTGTCGGCGGAAGGAAAGCTGAGGTGGTTGAGCTTCATGCTTTGAATCGAGTCGGTCATCGTCTGTCTCTCGTTCACAGTGGGCGCGGCCCCATGCCGTATTCGCCCGATGACGTTCAGAATATAAGCAAAAGCTCACATTCACTACTCGCTTTGCGGATGCTGCCGGTACGCGTCGAAACGCCTTGCAGAAAGGGGTTTTCGACGATTTCAGCCGACTCGATCACACAGCGTTGCTCACTTTTTGGTCCGCGCGATCACGCGGCGCCGCTTCTCGCCAGATAGCCGAAAACCGCCGCGCGCACGCGTCGTTCGAGATCGTCGAGATCGCGTTCGCCGCGCTCGCCGGCGGCATCGACCATGCCCCGGACGATGGCGAACAGATCGCCCGATGCCGTCTCGGGCCGCGCGTGCTTCGGTGCCGCGCGCCTGACGACCGTCGTAATCAGCTCCTCCATCGCGGTGGTGTTCACCTCGCCGCGTAACGCAGGCCGTCCTTCCGCGATATCGAGCAGGCGCGCCAGCATCGGACGCTGCAACTGCTGGCGCACCGCCGCACCGATCAGATATTCGAGCGCGGCCCGGCCGCTGCGCTTGCCGAGCGCGATCAGCGCGTCGTCGTAAAAGCGCGCGGTTTCGCGGCGGATCAGCGCCACGGTCAGCGCATCCTTGCCCGGAAAGTACTGATACAACGAACCGATGCTGACGCCTGCGCGCCGCGCGACCGCATTCGTGTTGAAGCCTTCGAAACCCTCGGTTTCGAGGACTTGCGCCGCCGCCTCGACGATGGACGCCACCGTGGCCTCCGAACGCGACTGCGCGGGTGTCTTTCGAGGCCGATAAGGTTTATGCGGCGGCCGCTGGCTCATGCTTCATCTCCTGACGAAAACCTGCGCGATTGTACAAAGCGCGTACAAAGCAGCCCGTCCGAGCACGGTTCGGAATGACCTGCTAACCTCGCCAGAATCAATCGTATCGACGCAGGAGCGTGACAACATGAGCGAAACTTTCGAGTACGTGCCGCCCGCCGTGTGGACCTGGAACAAGGAAAACGGCGGACAGTTCGCCAACATCAATCGCCCGATTTCCGGGCCGACGCACGACAAGACTTTGCCTGTCGGACGGCATCCGCTGCAGCTTTATTCGCAGGGCACGCCGAACGGCGTGAAGGTCACTGTGATGCTCGAAGAACTGCTCGCGCTCGGCCACACGGGCGCCGAGTACGATGCATGGCTCATCCGCATCGGCGAGGGCGATCAGTTCGGCAGCGGCTTCGTCGACGTGAATCCGAACTCGAAGATTCCCGCGCTCGTCGATCGCAGCGGCGCCGAGCCGGTGCGCGTGTTCGAATCGGGCGCAATTCTGCTTTATCTCGCGGAAAAGTTCGGGGCGCTCGTGCCGACCGAGCCGGCCAGGCGCGCCGAAGTGCTCTCGTGGCTGTTCTGGCAGATGGGCAGCGCGCCTTATCTCGGCGGCGGTTTCGGGCATTTTTATGCGTATGCGCCGAGCAAGATGGAATATCCGATCGACCGTTTCACGATGGAAGTGAAGCGCCAGCTCGACGTCCTCGACAAGCGTCTCGCGGACCATCGCTATATTGCGGGCGACGAATACACCATCGCCGATATCGCGATCTGGCCGTGGTACGGCGGCCTCGTGAAAGGCTGGCTGTACGGCGCGGCCGAATTTCTTTCGGTGCAGGAATACACGCACGTACGGCGCTGGGCGGAAGAAATCGGCGCGCGTCCCGCCGCGCGGCGCGGCCGCATGGTCAACCGGACCGCCGGCGACCCCGCGAGTCAGTTGCACGAGCGCCACGACGCCTCCGACTTCGACACACGCACGCAAGACAAGCTGAGCGCGGACCGGTAACGCATCGCCCGGCGCGCGTCCGATGGAACTCCGTCATCTGCGCTACTTCATCGCCGTTGCCGAAATGCGCAGCGTGCGTGCGGCGTCCGAGCATCTGCACGTCACGCAGCCGGCCATCTCGCGGCAGATTCAGGACCTGGAAGATGCCATCGGCGCGACGCTGTTCGAGCGCACGCCGCGCGGCCTGAAACTCACCGCAGCGGGGAGCGCCTATCTCGGCGAAGCGCGCGACATCCTCGCGCGCGTGGATGCCGCGAACCGGCTCGCCCACCGCATCGCGTCGGGCGTGCATGGGCGGCTGCGTGTGGGTTTCGTCGAGAACGCGTCGTGGAGCGGGCTGGTGCTGTCGGCGCTCAACGCGTTTCAGCAGGCAGCCGGCGACGTTGCGCTCGAATTGCAGCCGATGAACACGCCGGAGCAACTCGACGCCATTGCCGCCGAACGGCTCGACGGCGGCTTTTGCTATCGCTTCGGCGCGTGGCCGGATGGCTTCGCGAGTCTGCCGCTTCTGGAACAGGGCGTCGTGCTGGCCGTGCCCGAGCACAGCGCGCTCGGCAAGCATGGGCCTGTGAGCGCGCGCGATTTGTCGGGCACGCCGTTCATCGCGTTTCCGCGCCACGTGTACGCGGCCTACTACGACCGTCTCATCTCCGCCTGCGCCGAACGCGGGCTCACGCTCGACATCCGCCAGGAAGCGTCCACCGAAACCGCGATTCTCTCGCTCGTCGCGGCGGGCGTCGGCGCGGCGCTCGTCAATGCGGCCAATCGCGAGCGTCCGCCTGCGCGCGTGCGTTTCGTCGACGTGCACGATCTCGACGTGCGTCTGCCGCTGGAATTCTGCTTCATCGATCGGCACGGCAACGCGGCGTTGCAACGCTTCATCGATCTGCTGAAAGCGCACAGCCAGCCACCCGCGTGATGCCTGCAAGGCATCGGCCGCCGCAGAAAACGGCATTGGCCACGCGGAGGATCGTCGGCAATAGTGGAATCGTCCTCACTCGATCCGCTATCCGCTCATGTCCACGTCCGCTTCGCTCATCGCGACCGATATCGACTACGAACGCGCCGGCTTTCAGACCGGCACGCTACGTCTGCCGTATTCCCACGACCGTTCTGCCTACGGTCACATTCCGATTCCGCTCGCCGTCCTGAATGCCGGCGACGGCCCCACCGTGCTGCTCACAGGCGGCAATCACGGCGACGAATACGAAGGCCCCGTCGCGCTGATGAAGCTGATGCAGCGCCTGCCCACGCTCGCGATTCGCGGCCGCCTGATCGTCATTCCGGCACTCAATTTTCCGGCGTTTCTGAACGGCACGCGGACTTCGCCCATCGACAGCGGCAATCTCAACCGGCTCTTTCCCGGCGCGCGCCACGGAAAACCGACCGAGATGATCGCGCATTACGTCGAGACCGAACTGCTGCCGCGCGCGGATATCGTGTTCGACTTTCATGCGGGCGGCGCATCGTTCGACCATGCGCCGACGTTGCTCGCCTCGCCGCCGCCCGCAAGCGATCCCGCACGGCGCGCGCGTTATCTCGATCTCATGCGCGCATTCGGCGCACCGAACACGATGGTCATGGATCTGCTCGGCGAAGACCGCACGTTCGCGGCGGCGGCGGAGCGGCACGGCACGCTGTTTCTGTGCGGCGAGTTCGGCGGCCACGCGGGCTGCGACGCGGGCAATCTCGCGATCGTCGAACGCGGCTTGCAGCGTGTGTTGCAGCAGCTCGGCGTGGTGCCGGACGAAGACCTCGCGGCGCCGCCGCGCACGCGCACGCTGCGCGTCGAGGGCGCGCGGCACTACGTCTATGCGCCGCACGCGGGCGTCTTCGAGCCCGCCTTTTCGCTCGACGACGACGTGCGCGCGGGCCAGCTCGCCGGGCGGCTCTTCGATCCGCACGAGCCGTGGCGCGCGCCGCGCGAGATCGCGTTCGGCGGCGATGGCCGCGTGATGTGCGCGCGCACCTTCGCGCGCGTCGAAGCCGGCGACTGCATCGCGCTGCTCGCGGCCGAAACCTCTCTCGACTGATCACGAAGGAGCTCGCATGGGCGCTTATCCCGTACCTTCGCCGCAGGGCGATGCCGCGCACGCACACGCAGACGCATCCACACACGCGAATGCGTTCCCCGACGTGCGTCATCCGACGTATATCGTGCTGCTGTTCTTCACCTGTTTCGCGTTCTCGTATCTGGACCGGCAGATCGTCAGCATTCTCGTGCAGCCGATCAAGCTCACGCTCGCACTGAGCGATACGCAGATCGGTCTTCTGCAAGGCTTCTCGTTCACGATGTGCTATGCGACCGCGGGCGTGTTCATCGCGCGTCGCGTGGACCGCGCCAACCGCGTGAAGCTGATCGCCGCCTGCGTCGCGATCTGGGCCGTCTCGACGGCGCTGTGCGGCTTCGCGACGAACTTCGCCGAACTGCTCGCCGCGCGCGCCGGGACCGCCGTCGCGGAGGCGGCGCTGAGTCCCGCCGCGTTGTCGATCTTCAGCGATATCTTTCCGCCGCGCAAAGTCACGCGGGCGAGCAGCGTCTTTATGCTCGGGCCGTATATCGGCGGCGGACTCGCGCTGTTCGGCGGCGGCGTGCTGCTTTCGGCGACGGGCGGCGGCGCTGGCGCATGGCTCGCGGCGCATGGTTTCGCGCCGTGGCAGGCCGTGTTCGTGCTGGTCGGCGCGCCGGGGCTCGTGCTGGCGGCGCTCGTCGCCGCGACGGTGCGCGAGCCCGCGCGACGCGAAACCGGTGTGGCGTCCGTCGATCAGACGCTGCCGCCGCTGCGCGAAGTGCTCGCCGAACTGTTCGTGCGCAATCGCTTCTGCGCGCCTTACTTCGCCGCCTATGTCGCGCTGATCACGCTGTTCTACTCGCACGCGGCATGGTTTCCGACGCTGCTCATGCGCCATTTCCATCTCGCGCCCGCCGAGGTCGGCAAGATGGCCGCGCCTGCGTACATGATCGGCGGCGTGCTGGGCGTGGCCGCCGCGGGCATGCTGGCGGCGCGCGTCACCGACGAACGCGCGCTGCAAAAGGTGCTCGCGCTCTCGACCTGTGCCGTCGCCGCGCTCGTGCCCGCCGCAATCGCGATGCCGCTCGTCGCCGACAGCACGCTCGCGATCCTGCTCTACGGCCTGTGCGCGCTGGCGGCGAGTGTCGCGATGGCGCTCGCGCCCGTGCCGCTGCAAATTGCCGTGCCGAACCGCATGCGCGGGCGCTCGCTGGCGCTGCTCGTGTTCATGACGAACGCGATCAGCGGCGGCGTCGGTCCGCTCGCGGTAGGCTTCCTGAACGAGCATCTCGGCGGCGGCCACGCGGGGCTCGGCACGGCGCTGGCCATCGTCGGCGGCGGATCGGCGCTCGCGAGCGCGCTGCTCTATGCACGCGCGACGCGGCGCGTCCCGTCCACTCGCAAGGAGATCTGAGCATGCACGCCACCCCGTTCAGTTGCCGCATCGGCGACATGACGATCACGCGCATCGACGAAACGAGCTTTGCGCTCCCGCCGGAGAAGCTCTTCCCGCACTGGGAGGCGGCAAGCGCGGACGATCTCGCGCGCCGCGCCGGACATGCAAGCGATCAAGTGCCGCTGCGCACGCATCTGTGGATCGTGCAGCGGCGCGGGCGGACGATCGTCGTCGATACGGGCATCGGCAACGGCAAACCGCGTGCGTTCAGCGCGCTGTTCGACCGGCTCGACAATCCCGTGCTCGAACGGCTCGCGGCCGCCGGGTTCGATCGCCGGAAGGTGGACTATGTGCTGCACACGCATCTGCATGTCGATCATGTCGGCTGGAACACGCAGTGGGAAAACGGCCGCTGGACGCCGGTGTTTCCGCACGCGACGCATGTGTTCGCCGAACGCGAGCGCGCGTTCTTCGATACGCCCGAAGGCGCGCCGCGCCGCATGGTCTACGAGGACAGCGTCCTGCCGCTGATCGAGGCGGGGCAGATGTACGTCATTCCGGACGATGGCGCCACGTTCGTCGACGGCATCCGCTTCTGGCCGACCTTCGGCCACAGCGTGGGACACATGGCGATCGAGATGGAATCGGACGGCGAAGTCGCGCTCTTTTCCGGCGACGTCATGCACAGTCCGATCCAGGTCGAGCGGCCGCACTGGAAATCGATGTTCTGCCGCCATCCGGACGACGCCCTCCGTGCGCGCGCGTGGCTGCTCGACCGCGCCGCCGATCGTCGCGCGGCGGTCTTCAGCGCGCATTTTCCGCACACATCGGCGGGCAAGATCACGCGCACCGCCGATGGCTTCGCGTGGACTTATTTCGGCGCGAGCCGCTGAAACGCGCGCAGTTCCGCGGGCGTCAGGAAGAACGTGCGATCGTCCGCGAGCTTGCCGACCATGAAGTCGATGAACGTGCGCACCCGCAACGGCTGCTCCGTCCGGTGCCGGTAGTAGATGTAGACCGACTCGCGCTGCGTCAGATGCGCCGTGAGCAACGGCACGAGCCGCCCCGCGCGAATGTGCGTCGCCGCCGAAAAGCTGCCGAGCTGGCCGATCGCGAGTCCGGCGAGCACGGCGTCGGCTTCCGTGTCGATGTCGTTGGTACAGAGCGCCGCCGCAATCTCGCGATAAACGATTTCATCGCCGATCATGAATTCCCACGGCGCCTGCTTGCCGGTGTTCGCCCGCCGATAGCCGGTGCAACGATGCGCCGCGAGATCGTCGATGACGCGCGGCGCGCCGTGCCGTTCGATATAGGCCGGCGCCGCGCAGACGATCAGCTGGATCGGCACGAGACGCCGCGCGATTGCCCCGCCCGCCGGCGGCGAGCCGCCGCGAAAACCGACGTCGGCGCGTTCCTCGACGAGATCCGTGAAGTGATCGTCGAAGCGTATATCGATCTGCACGTCCGGATAAAGCGCCGCGAACTCGGTTATCGACGGCCACAGCATGGCGCGCCCGAGCGCCTTCGGCGCGCTGATGCGCAGCGGCCCGGCGATGTCTTCCTTCGCGCGGCGCGTGTCCGCAATCGCCGACGACAACATCGCGAGCGCCGGCTCGACGCCCTGCAGCAGACGTTCGCCTTCCTCGGTCAGGCTCAGCTTGCGCGTCGTGCGATGAAACAGCCGCACGCCGAGCGTTTTTTCGAGCTGCATCACTGCGTGGCTCGCGGCCTGCGGCGAAATCCCCTGATCGACGGCCGCGCGGCGCAGATTGCCGAGCACCGCGGCGCGCGCAAAGATCGAAATCGCGCGGACTTCGTTCATGGCCTCACTCCCGATTCGCAAATTTAGGTTGATTATCAGTCTAGCGTTTCGCGTCTAGTTCGTGCGAATCGGGCGAACTAAGCTTCGTCTCACGTTCACACCGACACCACGGAGCACACCATGAGTCAAGTCATCGAACAGCAATACAAGCGCGTCTGGTTCATCACCGGCGCATCGCGCGGCTTGGGCGCGCTGATCGCCCGCGCGGCCCTCGCCGACGGCAACGCCGTAGTCGCGGCCGGCCGCAACGCCGCCGCGATCGTCGAGCGGCTCGGCGAATCGCCCGCGCTGCTGCCCGTCGCGCTCGACGTAACCAGCGAAGCGCAGGCGCACGCCGCCGTCGAGGCCGCCGTGCGCAAGTTCGGGCGCATCGACGTGCTGGTCAACAACGCGGGCTTCGGCTTGCTTGCGGCCGTCGAGGAATCGAGCGACGCCGACGTGCGCCGCATGTACGACACCAACGTTTTCGGCCTGCTCAACGTGACGCGCGCGGTGCTGCCCGTCATGCGGCGTCGGCGCTCGGGGCATGTGATCAACATGTCGTCGATCGGCGGCTATCGCTCGGCGGCGGGCTTCGGCGTCTACTGTTCGACGAAGTTCGCAGTCGAGGGCATCACCGAAGCGCTGCACGCCGAACTGAAGCCGCTCGGCATTCACGCGACGGTCGTCGAGCCGGGCTATTTCCGCACCGATTTTCTGGATGCGTCGTCGCTCGTGGTGGGCGGCGAGATCATCGACGATTACGACGCGACTTCGGGCAAGGTGCGCCAGATCGCGGTCGAACTGAACCACAACCAGCCCGGCGACCCCGACAAGCTCGCGACGGCGCTCGTCACGCTCGTCGATGCCCCGACGCCGCCGCTGCGTCTCGCGCTCGGTACGGACACGCTGAAAGCCATCGCCGAAAAAAATGCGTATGTCGCGACGGAAACCGAAACGTGGAAGGCGCTGTCGGCTTCCACCGATTTTCAGAGCTAAGACGCGCTTTCAGCACGCTTGCATCACGCGGCGCGCGACCGGCGCCGCGACCTTCCCCCCTTCTCTCTACCTTCCAACGGAGGGTGTTCGGCGGCGACCGGTTCTGGGCACCATAAGGACTTAATAAATCTCCCAGAAAAGCGGCATGAACCGCAGAAAACACCGACTCACCGACGCCCGACGCCTCGCCCTCATGGACGCGGACATCGCGCATCTTCGGCTCGCGATCGAGTCGTCGGTGCGGGACGATCATCCGGCGCTGCCGCCTGCCTACTGGCGTCGCCGGCTGAAGAAGCTCATGAGCGACGGCAACCTGTTGCCGACGCAGTTGCAGCAGATCGACGAACTGCTCGAACGGCTGGAACCCGGCGCATCGTCGGATGACGAATAGCGTGAATCACAGCCGCTGTCCTGAGCGTGTCAACCGGGGCTGCTAAAATTGATGTTCGCTTTCCACAGGTACGATGTAATGGGCTTCGAACAACTAGCAGGACTGAAAAAACAACTTGCGCAGCAGGCCGAGCAGGCCCGCGCGAAGAAGCCGCCGCGCGAGCGAAAAGCGCCGAGGCCGACGCCTGCGCCCGCCGCTTCTGCTGCTTCCGCTGCTTCCGCTGCGGCGGCCGCAAAACCCGCGAAGCCTACGAAGCCCGCAAAGCCGACAAAGCCTGTGGACCCGGTCGTGCACACGATCGGCAAGCTGCAGAAGCGGTTTCCTCTGGCGTTTCCGAAGAATCCGGCACCGAAGGTTCCGCTGAAGGTCGGCATCTTCGAAGATCTGATGACACACGCGGCCGAGCTTCAGCTCAACGAGCGCGAATTGCGCGGCGCCATCAAGGTGTGGTGCCGGGGCAATCGTTACTGGACGTCCCTCGTAGAAGGCGCGCCGCGCGTCGATCTCGCGGGCGTCCCGGCGGGCGAAGTCACGACCGCCGATGCGGCGCGCGCGGTTTATCTCGAATCGAATCGTCAGGCGCGTCTGGCCGCGGCTGCGTCGTCCGAGTCGGCTGCTCCGGCTGCTCCTGCATCGACGGACACCGCGGAAAAAGCATCGCAGGAAAGCGCGTAACACCGCGCGTTTCGCGAACGGGCGTGCGTGGCCCGTCAATCGTAAAACTTCGTTGACTTCCTTTTAGATGACTACTATCATCTAAAACATGGAGTCACGGAGCGGCACGCCATGAGGAAATCCAGAGTCGAAGCGGCGCAAACGCGTCAGCGGATTGTCGAGGTCGCGGCGCGGGAGTTTCGCGCCAACGGCATTCAGGCAACCGGCGTCGCAGACATCATGTCGGAAGCGGGTCTGTCGCACGGCGGGTTCTACCGGCATTTCGACTCCAAGGATCAACTCGTCGCGGAAGCCACCGCCGCGGGCATCACGGGCATGATCGAGATTCTCGAAACCGCCGCGGGCAAGAACATGGACCGCGAAGGTTTCAAGGCCATCGTCGATGCTTACGTGTCCGCCTCGCACCGCGACGGTCCCGAGCGCGGCTGCCCGCTCGCGGGCATGGGCAGCGAACTGGCCCGCGCCGATGAAACCACGCGCGCCGCGGCAGCACGCGGATTTCAAGCACTCGTCGATGTCATCGCGAAGCGCAGCGGGCGCGCTCATCATGACGCCGCGCGTTCGGAAGCCGTATTCGCACTCTCCGCGATGATCGGCGCCGTCACGATGGCGCGCATCATCGACGATCCCGACGCGTCGCGGGCCGTTCTGCACGACGTCAAACAACATCTCGAAGCAATCTGACCGATATCGAAGGCTCTGCACGAGCCTTTTGTTTTTGCCTTAACTGTGCATATGCACTAGAACCGGAGAAGCCATCATGCAAGCACGCAAGTTCCTTATCACCGGCGCCACGGGCAAGACCGGCGTCCATACCATCCGTCATCTTCTGGAGGGCGGGCACGCGGTGCGTGCGTTCGTGCATCGGGAGGACGCGCGCAGCGAAGCGCTTCGCGAACTGGGCGCGGAAATCGTCGTGGGCGATCTGCTCGAACATGACGACGTGATCCGCGCTTTGGATGGCGTAGACGGCGCATATCTCTGCTATCCCGTGCGCCCCGGCTATATCCAGGCGGCCGCGTATTTCGCGGATGCGGCGCGGCGCGCGGGTGTCGAGGTTGTCGTGGAGATGTCGCAGATTTCGGCGCGCGAGGATTCGAAGAGTCATGCGGCGCGCGATCACTGGATCGCGGAACGCGTGCTCGACTGGTCGGGCGTGCCGGTCGTTCATATTCGTCCGACGTTCTTCTCCGAGTGGTTCGTCTTCCCGTGGGTACGCGATCAGATCGTGCAGGAAGGCAAGATCACGCTGCCCTACGGCGCCGGCCGTCACGCGCCGATCGCCGCCGAGGATCAGGCGCGCCTGATCGCCGCGGTGCTCACGCAGCCCGCGGATCATATCGGCAAGACGTACACGCTGTGCGGGCCTGTCGAGTTGAGTCAGCAGGAAATCGCCGATGAAATCGGCAAGGAACTCGGCCGCACGATCGTGTACGAGCCGTCGAGCATCGACGCCTATCGCGCGCATCTGGAAAAGTTCGGCTTGCCCGAATTCTTGATCCAGCACTTTCTCGCGATTGCAGTCGATTACCAGAACGGCATTTTTGCCGGGCAGGACGGCGTCATCGGCGAGATCACCGGACGTGCGCCGCAAACCGTTCGCGACTTCGTGAAAGCGAATCGCGCCGTGTTCGAGCAGTGAATCACTTAGTTCGTTACCCGAAACATATTCAGGAGAGCATGCGATGAAACTGAGCGGCAACACCATCTTCATTACGGGCGCGACGTCGGGCATCGGACGGGGACTCGCCGAAGCATTTCATAGCCGGGGCAACAAGGTCATCATCGGCGGGCGGCGCAAGGCATTGCTCGATGAAGTCACGCGCGCCAATCCCGGCATGGACGCGATCGAAATCGATGTCAGCGATCCGGCGCAGATCGCAAGCGTGACCGCCACGCTGATGCGCGATTATCCGGCGCTCAATGTGTTGATCAACAACGCAGGCATCATGCCGTTCGACGATGTGACCGGCCCGCTCGACGATGCCCAAGCCGTGCGCCTCATCGAAACCAATCTGCTCGGTCCGGTGCGTGTCAGCGGCGCGTTGATCGAGCATCTGAAGAAGCAGCCGGAAGCGGTCATCATCAATAACAGTTCCGTTGTTGCTTATGTCCCGATGTCGATGGCCGCGCTCTATTCGGCGACCAAAGCCGCGATCCACTCGTATTCGCTGTCGCAGCGTTTCGCGTTGCGCGAGACGAGCGTGCGCGTGCTCGAGATCGCGCCGCCGTGGGTCGATACCGATCTCGTCGGCAAGAGCGGAGACCCGCGCGCGATGCAACTGGAGCCGTTCATCGCGCAGACCATGGCGTTGCTCGAAAGCGCCGCAACGGAAGTGGTGGTCGAGGCCGGACAGATGTTTCGCAACAACGCGGGGCCGAACGAACATGGCTTCGTCGATGCCTTCAATCAGATGATCATCGACAATCCTCTGCCGACGCCCTAATCATTCAACGCGATTCAACTCACCCATGGAGGACGCAATGCCCGATCAACATCCGCTCGACCGTGTCGTGTGGCGCGCACTCAGCAGCACGCAAAATGCCATCGCGCTCGGCGACTATCGGGCATGGCGCTATGCGCCTTCGATGACTGCTTTCGGCGCGATGCCCGACAGCAGCGCCGGCTCGTTCGATGCACTGCGCGCGCTGATCGAAGCGTCAGGGCCGGTTGCGCTCGTCGAGACGAACGAAGTCTTCGCGCCCGCCGGAATCTCCGTCGTGAGGCGCGGAACGTTGTTGCAAATGGTGTGGGAAGGCGCGTCGCACGAGCCACGCAAGTCACGCGCGTTGCAGCACGTCACGCTCGGCCAAGCCGATGTGCCCGACATGCTCGCACTCGCCGCCGCGACGCAGCCCGGACCGTTCGGGCCGCGCACCGTCGAACTCGGCCGCTATCTCGGCATGCGCGAGTCAGGCAAACTCGTCGCGATGGCGGGCGAACGCATGAGGCTCGACGGCTACACGGAAATCAGCGCCGTCTGCGTGGATGAATCCGCGCGTGGGCGCGGCTATGCGGCCGGCCTGATGAACGCGCTCATCGACAGCATTGCCGCGCGCGGCGAGAAGCCCTTTCTGCACGTCTTCACGTCGAACCGGACGGCCATCGGGCTTTATCGCGCGCTAGGCTTCGTCGAGCGGCGCATGCTGCATCTCACGGTGCTCGGGCCGCAAGCGTAGTCAGGCCGCGTCGGCTTTCGTGCACGCAACGGCGGCGACCGCCTGCTCTTGCTCCAGATGCCGCAAGAGCAGCGTGACCATCGTCACGACCGTGAGCGCGAGCAACACGAAGAATACCGCGAGCGGCGTCAGGATCTGCACTGAAACGAAACCGGCGAGGCCCATCATCGCCGACGATACGAGTAGCAGCGCACAGCCGAGAATCGCGCTCGTCAGGCCTGCGATATGCGGGAACAGCGAGTTGCCCTTGGCCATCAGCGTCGGGTACATGGCGCCCGCGCAGAAGCCCATGACGAGCACGGGCGTCGCGAGTGTCCACACTTGCAGGCCGACCGTCAGCGCGAGCAGCAACATGACGATCGATGCGCCCGCCATCACGCGCGCACCGATGCGCAGCCGCCGCTCGGCGCTCGGCAAGCGCGGACTGTGCACGCGGTTCGACAGGCCGCCGAGGAAATACATCATGCCGATGCCGAGCGCGAGATAGCCGAAGAAAGTCGGCGGCTTGTGCAGCGTGTTCTGCACCATGAACGGCCCGACGATGTTGAACACGAGAATGATGCTGTAGCACAGGCCCTGCGCGAGAAAACAGCTTTGAAACACGGGGCTCGCGAGCACTTTGCCCGCGTTGCTCATCAGCGTGCGTGGAACGAGATGCACGGGCCGCCGCAAGGTCTCGCGATAACGCCACACGAACGCCCACATCACGAGCGAATACAGCAGCAGAAAGACGAGACACGCCTGCCAACCGAACCACTCCTGCAGATGCGCGCCGATCACGGGCGCGACGATCGGCGCCACGCCCCACGCAATCGACATGTACGTGAACGCGTGCAACAGCGCCTGCCCGGAGAACGAATCGGTGATGATCGCCTTCGCGAGCAGATTGGTCGCGGCGATGCCGAAGCCCTGCAGGCAACGCGCGAAGAGGAAGGTTTCGAGACTCGTCGCCGAGAGCGAGAGCAGGCATCCGAACGTGTAGACGACGAGCCCGAAAGCCAGCACGCGCCTGCGCCCGTACGCATCGGCGACGGGTCCGAAGACGAGCTGGCCGATCGCATACGCCGCCATATAGCCCGATACGCTCGATTGAATGGCCTGCGGCGACGTGGCGAAATAGCGCGCCATCGCGGGCAGCGCGGGCACGTAAATATCGATGGCGAGCTGTCCCGCGGACGCAAAGAGGCAAACGAGAAACAGCAGGAAACGCGGAGAATTCGAGTCGAGTCGTTCTGGGTTCATGACGGCGCAGGATGAGCGGAGACCGGCGAATTCGCGCGGCGTGCCCGGATGGAGAACGCGTATTGTGCCTGTCATCGCGCGAATCGACACAAAGCCCGCGTCGGCGGCGCAGTTTCGCGCGTGCGTCGTCGGCGGCGGCGGCGTGTCGACGCTCTGTCACGATTGCGCAGGCGCGGGCTGCTGAAGTCGTCGCGCGGCATGCGCCTTGCTCGCCCACTGAGGGTTGCCGCGCAAGCGGTCACTCTCAAGGAGCCGCGCAATGAAACTCTATTTCGCGCCCGGCGCGTGCAGTCTCGCCGATCACATCGCGATGCACGAAGCGGGCATGGATTTCGACCGCGTGAAGGTCGATCTCAAGACCAAGCAGACCGAAGACGGCAAGCCGTTCGACGACATCAATCCGAAGAGCTATGTGCCCGTCGTCGAATTCGACGATGGCCGGCGCCTCACCGAAAACATCGCGATTCTGTCGTGGGTCGCGCAGCAGGCGCCGCAACTTGCGCCATCCGGCAATGACGGCAATCTGCGTCTGCTCGAAATGCTCGCGTTCATCTCGACCGAAATCCACAAGCAGTTCGGCCGCGTGTTCCGCGCGACTTCGGATGCGGAGGCGTCGGCGGCGCGCGAAAAAATCGGCCAGCGTTTCGCGCTCGTCTCGAAGATGATGCAGGGCGATTATCTGTTCGGCGATTCGGTGAGCGTCGCGGACGCCTACCTCTTCACGATGCTGACATGGGCGAGGAAAGTGGGCATCGAAGCGCCCGAGAAGTTGCAGGCGTTTTATCAGCGCATGCGCGAACGGCCCGCCGTCAAGCTGGCTTTCGAACACGAAGGGCTCGAGTAATTCAGACGCGCTTTCGAGTTTGGGAAGCGCATCGCTTCGAACCGGTCACGCAGCACGTCATTCATCGAGGGAGCACATCATGTCAACCGAGACCTACGTTCGTAACGGCCACTCCGTCGAGATCACCGTGGACCGCGAGCCGACCGGGCAATGCACCTGGGCTTATACGATCGATGCGGACGGCTTCACCGAAATGCGCGAGCGTCCGCTCGACAGCGTCGAGGCCGCGCTGAACGCGGCGAAAGAACACGCGAACGCCAAGGCCGATGCGTTGCCGGCCGGGAGCGAAACGCCGTAAGGCGGCATCGCGTCATGCGTGAGTAATGTTCCGTAAGCGTTACTTACACATCCTCACCCCATCTCAATTCGCCTTTGCGTAAAGTCCTTCCGCAATGATTCGCCCGGCATATCAACGGACATCGCCGCGAATCAGCACTCTGCAAACGAAAGGAAGGACAATGAAAAAAGGTCGAATCGTCGCCGCGCTGTTGTGCGCGAGCATCGGACTCACGGCGGGTGCGGCTTTCGCCCAGCCGGTGCCCGGCGGCCCGGAGCATGGGCATGACATGTACGACTTGCACGGCCACCCCGGTCAGGCGCCGGAATACGGCCTTCAGGGTGGCCCGGGCCGTGGCCCCGTGATGGACGATCACCATGCGCCGCGCCCGCCCGAGCACGCACACGAAGCGCCCCGTCATGGCGATTGGCACAGGGGCGATCGTCTCTCGGCGGACTATCGCGACCATCGATATGTGGTCGATGACTGGCATGGCCGCGGCCTGCAAGAGCCGCCGCGCGGTTATCAATGGGTAGGCGTCGGCGGGGATTTCCTGCTGGTCGCGGCGGCGTCGGGCATCATCGCGCAAATCGTGCTTTCGCACTAAAGCGTCGGTTGAGCGTGTCCGGTTGATGTGCCGGACACGCGTTTTGCGTCGTCGAAAAGAAGAAGCCCGCCACCTGGGCGGGCAAAATACACGCAAATCAGAGGGCTTGGCGCAACTGCCTCAGGGCTTTGAGGCCATTCCGCCCTCATGCAGCCCTCACAGGCGCTGCTTTATTTCGGCAATCTCGGGCCGGTCGCGCCGTTCCGGTGTCTTCACCGTCTGCGCATCGTTGGCCGAAGCCTGTTCGAACACGATACTCATCGCGATGTACTCGGTATCCGCAGATCCACACGCCGGGCATGTGCGGTCTTCGAGGGCATCGTCGGAGTAGATGAGCTTGTTGCAAGCGGCGCAGCGAATCAGCATATGCACTCCTGGTCGGCTCCAACTCTCTTCATTGATGTCACAGGCGGAAACGCAACCGTTTTTTCTTGAGGTTTGCGCGTCGCCGCCGCTGGTCGCTCGACGATTCGCTGCCTGATGCGCGAGGGTATGAGCACCCCTACATAGCAATTGGCGGTCCCGCTCCCGCGCGGGACGGCTATTTCGGATGCGTCGCGATGAAATTTTTAACGGCACCAAAGGCCGGCTTGGGCGTTACGCCGTCGTTCAGCATGATGCCGTACGGGCCTTCGCCACTGGGCGGATCGTCGTAGAGCTGATACACCTGCAGCGATTCGATGTCATATTGCGGCGCAATCGCCAGCAACGCGCCGAGCATGTTGTTGGCGAGAAAGGCCGCCGCTTCGTCGGGCGTGCCGGGAAAGGCGGGACGCATGCCTACTTCGTTGAGCCAGATCGGCTTGCCGAAAGACTTGAGCGTGCCGATCACGTCGTAGCAGCCGGTTCCTCCGCACGCGTGCCGGATGTCGCCCTGCTCCGAATACCAGTGCCACGCGGTTACGTCCCACGTGACGACCGGATGGCCGCTCGTGCCGTCCGGCTGCGTGCCGTTCGCGAGCATCACGTCGAAGCCGAAGTGCATCCATGTATTGCCGCCGATCACGATCTTGCCCGCAGGATCGATCGACTTGATGCCCGCGATCATTCCGCGTATGACGCCGCGCGCGATCTGGAAGCGCTGGTTATCGAAGTCGCTGCTGCGCACACCGTCGACCCAGCCGACCAGACATTGCGCCGCCAGTTCGTTCGTCACTTCGTACCACGCGTATTTATGCACGCTGACGATCTGTTGGGCGAGCGTGTACGAGGCTTGGTAGGCTGCCGCTTCGTCGGGGAAATTGAGGGTCTGGAGTATCACGGGATAAATCGTCACGCCCGATGCGAGCATCGTCTGCGCGATGTTCGCGAGTTTGATGGCGTCGTTCTGATTGGACACATCGTTTCGATATAGCGTGACGCCGAGGTCTTTCAATTGCGCGAGCTGCGTTGCGGGACTGGAAATCGCATAAGCGCCGCCGACGCTGAGATGCCCGTTTATGCCGTAAAAGATGCTGCCGGCGGGCGCACTCGCGGCGACGGGTGAGCTTGCGACGCTGGCGACGTCGCTGGCCGCGGCGGCGGGAGCCGGGGGATTTGTCGGAGGCGCGTTGGTGTTGACCGTTGTGGTGGGGGAAGATGCGGGCGTGCTTGTGCTGGCGGGCGGGGTTGAGGGATTGGCGGGGCCGGAGGCGGTCTGCGATCCGCTTGTGCCACTTGTGCCGGATGTACCGTTAGTGCTGTTAGTGCCGCTTGTGCCGCTTGTGCCATTAATACCCGTAACGCCGCTAGTATTGGCAGCGTTGTTCGCGCTGCCGCCACCGCTCCCCCCATCGCCGCCTCCGCATGCCGTCAAAAATAACACCGTGCATGTAAATAACACCCAGCTTCGCCGGGTTCGATGAAATCGCCATGAATCGAAAATGGAAACGATTATCGAGTTTATGCCGTACGCAATGAGTTTCATGATTCCGGTCATTCGCATAAACGGAAAATGAATTCGCCATGAGCCGTCGCTTTTGCTGACTAAAGCGAAACGGCTTTCCCGTGGACGTGTACCGGACGCGACAAAAGAACGACGCCGTCGGTCGAAGCGACGAGGGAATAGGGAGGCGAGAGGCGCGAAGAAATCCGTCCGTCAGACGGATGCAGACAGCTTAGGCAATTTGCATGGCGTGCGTGCGTCAAAAAAACAATCGCTTTACACGCTCACATTCGACTGATGAAACCCGCCGCGAGTGAAACGCACCGCGCAAAACTCGCGAACGGATTTTCCATACACCGCGTATTACCGCCGCGCTTCAGTCGCCATTTTCACCGCGAGGCCCGCGAGCACGGTGCCCATCAGCCAGCGTTGAATCAGAAGCCACGCCGGCTTGCGCGCGAGAAACACGGCAATCGATCCGGCCGTCATCGCGACGGTCGAATTGACCGCGATGCTCAACGTGATTTGCACCGCGCCGAAGACGATCGACTGCGCGAGCACGCTGCCCTGATGCGGATCGATAAACTGCGGCAGCAGCGACAGATAGAGCACGGCGATCTTCGGATTCAACAGGTTCGTGACGAAGCCCATCGTAAAGAGCTTGCGCGGCCCGTCGACGGGCAGATCGCGCACCTGAAACGGCGAGCGGCCACCGGGTTTCACGGCCTGCCATGCGAGATAAAGCAGGTAGAGCGCGCCGCCGAAGCGCAGCGTGTCGTAAGCGAAGGGAACGGCGATCAGCAGCGCGGTAATGCCGAATGCTGCACACAGCATGTAGACCACGAAGCCCAACGCCACGCCGCCCAGCGAGATGAGTCCCGCCGTGCGCCCCTGACAGATGGAGCGCGAGATCAGATACACCATGTTCGGCCCGGGCGTAAGCGCCATGCCGAGCGCGACGAGCGCGAATGCGAAAAGTTGAGGCGTGTGCGGCATCGTGACGGGCTCCGAAAAAAGAGAGTTCGACACTGTGCATCGAACGGCGCGCGTCGGCCAGATACAAAACCGCAGCCGCCGCTCGATACACTTGCCACTTGCGCCCGCCAAGGCACCGCAACTCACAATCCCGGCGCCATTACGCCGGGACAGCATGAGCTACGTATCAACGCATGCCCCCGCTCGCGATCAGATGTTCGCCGGTCATCCAGCGCGAATCGTCGGAGGCGAGGAACACGGCGACCGACGCGATATCGTCCGGCTGACCCAGGCGGCCGAGCGGCGTCTGCGCAAGCGCCGACGTTTCGAAATCGGAACCGATAATGCCCGCGCTGTGCGTGCCTTCGGTCACCACCATGCCCGGATTGATCGCGTTGACGCGAATCTTCTTCGCGCCGAGTTCACGCGCGAGCACGCTGGTGATCGCATCGACCGCGCCCTTGGTGCCGCTATAAACGGCGCTCGCGGGCGGCGTGATGCGGGTCACGACCGAACTCACGTTGATGATGCTCGCGCCTTCGCCCAGATGCTTCACGGCGGCTTGCGTCGTCAGCAGCGTGCCGAGCACGTTGACGTTGAACTGCTTATGGAAATGCTCTTCGGTGATTTCCTCGATGGGCGCGAATTCGTAGACGCCCGAGTTGTTCACGAGAATATCCAGCCGGCCATACGTTTCGATCGCTTCATTGACGATGCCCTGCGCATCCGCCGCCTTCGACACATCGCCGCCGACTGCGATCGCACGGCCGTTCGCTTTCGTGATCTCCGCGACGACGGCATCGGCTCCGGCCTTGCTGCTGGAGTAGTTGACCACGACCGATGCGCCTTCTGCCGCCAGCGAACGGGCAATCGCCGCGCCGATTCCCTTCGACGCGCCGGTGACGATAGCGACCTTGCCTGCGAGTTTGCTCATGATCGATTCCTTGAAGAGTTGACTTAATACGTTAAGTTAGGCCGGTGCGTTCGGATGTCCGGCTTGCAGTGACGTCACTGTAGACATCTCATCGATAGCGATAAAGCGGCCTAAAGTGAATTGACTTGCGGGCTCTCGCGAATAATCGACGAACACGCGCTCAGGCGCTGCAAGCTCAATGACAGGAGGCGGTGCATGAATACGTTTCGTACCGATACGACCTTCGCCGGACGGATTCCCGAGCTCTACGACCGGCTCCTCGTGCCGATGATCTTCGCGTCCTACGCAAGCGACATCGCCACGCGTGTTGCGGCGCGCAATCCGTCGCGCGTGCTCGAAACGGCAGCGGGCACCGGCGTCGTTACGCGCGCGATGTCGCGCATGCTGCCGTCGCACGTCGAGATCGTCGCGACCGATTTGAATCAGGCGATGCTCGATCGCGCCGCCGCCAACGACGCAGGCAGGCCGATCAACTGGCAACAGGCGAATGCGCTGCAACTGCCCTTCGACGATGCCAGTTTCGATATCGTCGTCTGCCAGTTCGGCGCGATGTTCTTCCCCGACAAGGCCGCCGCGTTCGCCGAAGCGCGCCGCGTGCTCCGGTCCGGCGGCGCGCTGTTGTTCAACGTCTGGGACCGCATCGAAGAAAACGAATTCGCACACACGATAACCGAGGCTCTTCGCCGCCTCTTTCCAGTCGATCCTCCTCTTTTTATGGAACGCACGCCGCATGGTTATTTCGATGCGCAGGTCATTTCTCACGACCTCGCAAGCGCCGGTTTCGATGCAACGCCCAGCATCGCTACCGTGACCGCGCGAAGCCGTGCCGCCACGGCGCATCTGGTGGCCGTCGCCTATTGCCAGGGGACGCCGTTGCGCAATGAAATCGAATCGCGTCCGTTTGTTACTCTCGACGACGCGACGGATGCCTCCGCCACGGCCATCGAGGCGCGCTTCGGCACGGGTCTCGTCGATGGAAAAATTCAGGCGCACGTGATCGCGGTAGCGCGCTGATGCGGGTTCACCGCGCCACCGTTTTGCCGAGCACGTTTTCCAGCCACGCGATCAGTGCATGCGCGTTGAACGATGCGCTGCGATAGCCAATGTGTCCATCGGGCCGCACGACCCACACCATGCCGTTGCGCGCACCGAACGCGGCGGCGAACTCGCCTTCGGCATCGCTCAGCGTGCGATACGTCTCGCTTGCTGCAAGCGCCACCGATGGCGCCGCGATCAGCACCGCGCCCGCCGCTTCGCCGAGCGCCGCGCGCCACGCAACGGCGGCGGCGTCGAAGGCTTCGATGTGCGTGTCGTCGTCCAGAAAGCCGAGCAGCGTGTGACGGCCACGCCCGATATGGTCTTGCAGCCGCTGTCCATGTCCGACGAATGTTTCCGCGAGCGCGCCGACCTCCGGCACGCGATCGCCGGGCGCGGGCAGTTCCGGCGAAAGCGCGCTGCATTCATCGGCGACAATCGAACTACCGCGATAGCCGATGAGCAGTTGCGTCTCGCGCATCGCAGGCCGCATCTCGCCGTGCGCGAGCACGGTGTTCATCGCGCGGCTCGTCGCCTCGACGACATCGAGGCCCACCGGACGCCGCTCCGCTTCGTACGTGCCGATCAGCGCATCGCTCGCGATGCCGCGCGTCGCGAGCACGAGTTTCCATGCGAGATTGTGCGCGTCCTGCAAGCCTGTGTTCATGCCCTGCCCGCCGACGGGCGGATGGATGTGCGCGGCATCGCCCGCGAGCAGCGCGCGGCCTTGCGCATAATGCTGAGCGATGCGATGACTCACGCGATACACCGACGACCAGCGCATCGACGACAGCTTCGTGCCGTCCGGCAAGACCGGCAGCATGATGCGCTCGATTTCGGCGAAATCCGGCGTCGAGTTCAATGCATGACGCGCGGCGTCGTCGGGAAGCAGCACCATCGACAGCCGATAGCGGCGCACGGAACCGCGCACCGGCAGCGCGGCGAGCGCGATCGACCCGGCGTCGGCGGCGACGTTGAAGCGATACATCGGGCCACGCGGCAGATTCCAGTCGACATCGACATCGGCGAGCATGAAGGTCTGCGGAAACTGATCGCCCTCGAACGCCACGTTGAGATGACGCCGCACCGTGCTGCGCGCGCCGTCGCAGCCGACCAGCCAGCGGCAACGCAGCGTGTGCGTGTCGCCGTTTGCGTGCTGGATGCGTGCATCGATGACGTCGTCGGCTTCGGTGAAATCGACGAGCGTCGCGCCGTATTCGACGTGTCCGCCATGACGCGCGAGCGCCGCCTCCAGAACGCGTTCGGTCTCGAACTGCGCGAGCGAAAGCGCGCCATAGGGCATGCCTTCGCGCGGGAACTGCGCGCTGAATGCGGGCGCGCCATCCTGAAAGGTCTCGGCGCCGGTGAGCCAGACGCCCGCATCGATCGCCTCGCGCGCGATGCCGAGGTCGTCGAAAATTTCCAGCGTGCGCGCGGTCACGCCCAGCGCCTTCACGAAGAACGTGCGTTCCGCGTGCGTATCGATCACGCGCACGTTCACGCCATCGCGGCGCAATTGCGTGGCGAGCATCAGGCCGACGGGGCCCGCGCCGACGATCAGAACATCGAGCACATCGGTCGTATCGGTCATGACGCGATTTCTCCCGAGGAAATCGGCGCACGATTTTTTTCGCGCGCTGCCGTCGGGGAGAATAACCGCTGTGGGCGCGATTGGCGCGTTTGCTGTGCCTGTGCGCCATGCGCGCGTCAGCCGGCGAGCGGGCCGAGCCGCACGCCGATTAGGCAGCCCGCAGCGATCACGGCCAGCACCGTCGCCGCGATCGTCACATAGAGAAAGTTGCGCTGGCGCGCGAAAACCACGAGCATCAACGCGACGCGCAACACGGGCAGCACGATGAACGATGCGACACCCGCCGTCAGCAACGTCATGCCCGAGCCCGGCGCGTGCGCGTCGAGCAGCAGTCCTGCGCCGAGCAGCGCGCACGCGGCCCATGTGCCGTATTGCAGGAAGCTCGCGAGCATGCGATCGAGCGACGCGTGCGATGTGTGCGATGTGTGCATTCGGTGCTTCATCAACCCGCCTGCCGCGCGAGATCGATGCCCATGCCTTGCAGAAGCATCTGACATGCAACGATCACGAGCATGGATAGGAAGAGCAATCGCAGACGCTCGCCTTTCACCTTCATGAGCACGCGCGCGCCCGCGATCGCGCCGATAACGGAACCGAGCGCGACGGGCGCCGCAATCGCACTCACGATTTCGCCGCGCAGAAAGTACGCGCTTGCGCTCGCGGCGGCCGTCACGCCGATCATGAAGTTCGATGTCGCCGTGGAGACCTTGATCGGCAGACGCAGCGCGTGATCCATCGCGGGAATCTTCAGGATGCCGCTGCCGATGCCGAGCAACGCCGACACCATGCCCGCGATATACATGAGCGTGAGCCCGGCCGGCACCCTGCTGACCCGATATTCGACATCGCGGCGCAGGCGGCTGTCCGGATAGCTCGAATGCAGATCGAGCGCGGCGGCCAGTCCTGACGCGCTTGCATATTCGGCGGTCCGCGCGGGATCCTCGCAGCGCACGAACATCTGCCACGCGGAGACGAGCAGCACGCCCGCGAACAGAAAATTCAGCGCCGCGACCGGGACGATTCCGGCGAGCAGCACTCCCGTCAGCGCGCCGAGCGTCGTGCCGGTTTCGAGCACGAGGGCGAGCCGCACGTTCGTCAGGCCGCCGCGCAGGAAGGCGGCCGCGCCGCCGCACGAACACGCGATGACCGAGACGATGCTCGTGCCGATTGCGGCGTGTATGTCGACGTGGAAGAACATGGTGAGAAGCGGCACGATGAACAGGCCGCTTGCCATGCCCAGCATGCCGCCCACCGCGCTCGCGCCCAGGCCCGCGCAGAACAGCCAGAGTGTCGTTTCGAAGCTCATGCAACCGGCCCCGCAGCAAGTTCGACGAATGCTTATTATAACTTGTTATAACATGCTGAAAAAAGGCTGGAGAGAAAGCCTGCGATTCGTCTCGCGCTATGATTGTCCATTGCACGACGACAACGACAGCCGAACATGGCCCGACCCAGCAAACAGGAAGACACCCCGGCGGAAAACTCCGACGCCACCGACGACGACGCATCGTCCGGCAGCGGTTCCAGCTATCTCGTGCCGGGGCTCGAACGCGGCTTGCGCATCCTCGCCGAATTCTCGGCTCGCGAGCCGGTGCTGGGCGCGCCCGAATTGTCGCGACGTATCGGCATTCCGCGCACGACGACCTTTCGCCTGCTGCAGACGCTCGAAGCGCTCGGCTTTCTCGAACGCGTGAACGGCGACCGCAATTTCCGGCTGGGCGTCGCCGTGCTGCGGCTCGGCTTCGAATACGTGAACTCGCTCGAGCTCACCGACTTCGGCACGCCGATTCTCGAACGCCTGCGCGATGCGACCGGACTCTCCACTCATCTGCTGATTCGCGATCAGCGCGATGTCGTGTTCGTCGCGAAGGCGCAGAGTCACGAGCCGCTTTTCAGCTCGGTGAAGGTGCATGTCGGCACGCGTCTGCCCGCGCACGCGACCGTCCATGGTCATGTGCTAATGGGCGATCTGTCGCTCGCGGCGCTCAAGGCGCTCTATCCGCAGGCGCAGCTTGAAAAGTACACCGAGCGCACGCCCGCGACCGTCGACGAACTCTACGAGCGTGTGCGTGAATGCGCCGCGCTCGGCTATGGCCTGAGCGAAGCGTCGTTCGAACGCGGCATTTCCGTCGTCACCGCGCCCGTGCGCGATCATTCGGGGGCGATCGTCGCAGCGGTGGCCGCGACCGTGCCGCGCTCGGATATCGGCGCGGACGAGGAGAAATCGCAACTCGTCGAAACGATCTGCGCCGCCGCGATGGAACTCTCCACGCGCCTCAACTATCGCGCGTCCGCCGACGACCCGACCGCCGCGCTCGCCGCCCGCAAGCTGCTCGCCTAGAACGAGTGGTGAATGCCCGCGAGCACGATCACCTGATTCGCCGTGCTCGACACGCCCGCCGTGAAGAAAGCCGCCTTCGCGCCGCCGGTCGCGTGCTCGTAAAGCGCGTTCACATAGAGTTGCGTGGACTTCGACAGCATGTAGATGTCGCCGATCTCGAACTGCGTCCAGCGGCCGCCCGCGAAGGTCGTCGTCGCCGCGCCGCCCGCGATCCAGTTCCACGCCACCATCTTGTACGTCAGCCCTGCATCGTATGACTGGAACGTGTTCGAGAAGCCGTTCGATTCCAGCTTCACGCGCGTATAGAGGCCGTGCACGACGAACTTGCCGATCTCGTACGATGCGCCCGCGCCCATCACTTCCTGCTTGTCCGCCATGTAGGTCGCCGCGGGCTGGCCCTGGAAGGTCGTGATGCCCGTCGTCACGATCGCGGGCGTGCGATTGTGCTCGTTCGAATACGTCGCCGCCGCCTTGAACGGCCCGTTCGCATACGTGATGCCGAAGCCGTAGTTGCGTCCCGTCGAAAAGTTGGTCGTATTGCCGAGGCCCATCATCGCGCCCGCGGAAAAGCCGTAGAAATTCGCCGAGCGGAACTTCACCGAGTTGTCGTACGGCACCACGCCCGTGTCCGCGAGTTCGTCGATATTGCCGGGGTGAAACGCATACCAGCTCGCCGCGAGATAGCCCGTCGAGAGCGGCCCGAGCATGTCGAAGCTGAACGGCGTCTGGTGACCGAGCGTCAACGTGCCGACATTTTCCTGTTCGAGCCCGAGATAGGCCTGACGATTCCACAGCGTGCCGGCCTTCGCGAAATTGCCGGTGTTCGTATAAAAGCCGTTTTCCAGTTGCGCGACGGTCTTGAGCCCGCCGCCCAGATCCTCGACGACGCGAAAACCCCAGCGGTCCGGCTGCATGTTGCCCTGCTCTTCCATCCATTTCGGATGGCCGCCGACGTTGTTGACATACGCGATGCCGGCATCGAGGCTGCCGTAGAGCGTCACTGTGCTTTGCGCCGCCGCGCCGGTTGCGACGCCGGCCCCGACGAGCCCCGCTGCGATGATGTGCTTCACCCTTAGTTCTCCTGACCGTGTGGTTTAAGGACGGACCCCCGCCCGATTTCATGTGCCGCCGTTGCCTGACGCTTGATTCCGCTCCCGACAGAGCCTGACGTCGATCGCTTTTTATGTTCCACCTATGGATCAACGTACTGCCTATGGAAAGTATAGTGAGGTTTTTCGCGTCGAAAAAATAAATTTGGGATGAACTCGGGTAGACCCTGACGATCGCCGCCTCAAACGGTAACGCGACAGAAAAAGCTTACGAATCAATGTCGAACGAACGTTCTCCCGGCACGCGTGATGCTCGATTCAACTTTTAAACGTCCGGGTTTCAGTGTTTTCACCTAGAAATTCAGATTTCTATTTTGTCTGCCTCGGACGACTCCTATAATGCCCATACACGAACTGTTGTTCCTTTAGTGGAACGCAGAGATTCCAGAGAAAGGGTGAAAGATGTCTGAACAATGGCGCTGCGCCGGACATGCCGGCGACCTGTCCGAAGACGCACCGATCGAGTTCAAGCTCGACGACGGTGCGGAAATCGGTATCTACAAGGTGGGCGAGGCGCTCTACGCGCTCGAAAACGTCTGCCCGCATGCCTATGCGCTGCTGACGCAAGGCTTCGTCGATGGCGACACCGTCGAATGCCCGCTGCACGAAGCGGTGTTTCATATCCCCACGGGCAAATGCCTGAAAGAGCCCGGCGGACGCGACCTGAAGACGTATTCGGTGCGCCTGGCCGGCGAAGAAATCCAGATCAAGGTGGCGTGACATGGAAAAAGTCGTGAACTTCAATCCGCATCTCAAGCCGTGGCTCGCGCCGCAGCCGAACAACGTCGCGGGCAAGGGCGTGATCGAGAAGCCGGGCGAAACCGAAAACTTCATCTGGCAGACGCGCCGCGCCGAGCCGACTCAATACGAAAACGACTTCGGCGATGCACTCGAACGCGTCTTCGAAGCGGGCGCGCTGGAGCTCGAGCAAGTGGTCGCGGGTCTGAACAAGGACGGCTTCCGCACGCCGGAAGGCGCCGCATGGACCGCCGAACGTCTCGCCGCCGAACTGCGCACGCTCGCCGAATAAAGAAGGAGCACTTTCACATGACGTCCCCTCAGCAACTCACCCCTGCCGCCGATCCCGTTCAGGCTTATCTCGATCGCGGCTTGCGTAACTACTGGTATCCCGTCGCGCCGAGCTGGCAAGTGGCGAACGCGCCCATCGGACTTACGCGTCTCGGCGACCAGATCGTTCTCTGGCGCGACAACGATGGCCATGTTCACGCGCTCGAAGACCGCTGCCCGCATCGCGGCGCGCGTCTGTCGCTCGGCTGGAATCTCGGCGGCAGCGTTGCGTGCTGGTATCACGGCATCGAAGTGGATGGCAGCGGCACCGTGCAGAAAGTGCCGGCCGTGTCGGCGTGTCCGCTCGAAGGCCAGAAGTGCGTGAAGTCGTATCCGGTCGAAGAGCGCGCGGGCGCCATCTTTCTGTGGTTCGGCGACGACGCCAACAAGGAACCCGCGCCGCTCGTGTTGCCGGAAGAACTCGTCGGCGATGAATACGCGAGCTTTCTGTGCATGTCGCACTGGAAGTGCAATTACCAGTACGCGATCGACAACGTGATGGACCCGATGCACGGCGCGTATCTGCACGCGACATCGCATTCGATGGCCGAAGGCGACAAGCAGGCCGACATGCGCGTGCGCAAGACCGATACGGGTCTGATGTTCGAGAAGGTCAATCAGCGCGACGTGAACTTCGACTGGGTGGAACTCGGCGAAACCGGCTGCCTGTGGATGCGTCTTGCGATTCCGTACAAGAAGAAGTTCGGCCCGGGCGGCAACTTCGGGATCATCGGGTTCGCTACGCCCGTCGACGAAGACAACTGCCAGGTCTACTTCTGGCGCACGCGCAAGGTCTCGGGCTGGCAGCGCGATGCATGGCGATTCTTGTATCGCAATCGTCTCGAAGGGCTGCACTGGGCCGTGCTCGAGCAAGACCGCTATGTGCTCGAAAGCCTCGCGCCCAATGCGCGCGCGCACGAATTCCTCTATCAGCACGATGTCGGCATGACGCGCGTGCGTCGCTTATTGAAGCAGCGTGCGCAACAACATCTCGCCGCGCTCGAGGCGCTGCCGAAAAGCGCGGAGCACGCTCATGCGTGATGCGCTCAACGGCCGCCGCGTGCTCGTGACGGGCGGCGCTCGCGGACTGGGCGCGGCCTTCGTGCGTTCGCTCGTCGCGAGCGGCGCGCGCGTCGCGTTCGGCGATGTGCTGCACGCGGAAGGCGAAGCGCTCGCGCGTGAACTGCCCGATGCGCACTTCTTCCCGCTCGATCTGAACGATCCGCAGAGCATCAGCGAGTTCGTCGAAGCAAGCGTGAATGCGTTGGGCGGTCTCGACGGCCTCATCAACAACGCGGCAATCACGAATTCCGGCGGCAAGACGGCGGCAGAACTCACGCCGCAAACGTGGGACGCCGTGATGAGCGTCAACGTGCGCGGCGCGTGGCTCGCGAGCGTCGCGTGCCTGCCGCATCTGCGCGCGTCGGGGCGCGGCGCGATCGTCAACATCGCATCCGACACGGCGATGTGGGGCGCGCCGAAGCTGCTCGCCTATGTCGCGAGCAAGGGCGCGGTGATCGCCATGACGCGCTCGCTCGCGCGCGAATTCGGCGCGGACAACGTGACCGTCAACGCGATCGCGCCCGGCCTGACCGAAGTCGAAGCGACCGCCTACGTGCCCGCCGAACGCCACGAGTATTACCTCAAAGGCCGCGCATTGACGCGCGCGCAAGTGCCCGACGACGTGAACGGCCCCGTGCTGTTCCTGCTCTCGGATGCCGCGCGCTTCGTGACGGGCCAGTTGCTGCCGGTGAACGGCGGCTTCGTGATGAATTGATTCTTTGATTACCGGAACCTGGAGAAAGCAATGGCCGATGCAGATATCGAACGCAAATCGTGGGATCAGCCCGCCGACGCGAATTTTCAGCAATGGATGGACACGCGCGTCGCGCGGCTGGAGACGCGCCGCTACGACTGGGACGCGCTCAAGTTCCAGGCCGACTACGACCCGAAGTATCGCCGCGCGCAGATGCGCTATGTCGGCACGGGCGGCACGGGCGTCGCGAAGGACATGAACACGGTGCCCGCAGGCGGCTTCACGTTTTCGACGATGGTCATTCCCGCCGGCAACATCGGGCCGAGCCACATTCATATCGACGTCGAAGAGATTTTCTTCGTGTTGCGCGGAAAGATGAAAGTGGTCTGCGAGAAGGACGGGCAAACGTGGGAAGCCGTGCTCGGCGAGCGCGATCTCATTTCCGTGCCGCCGGGCGTGTATCGCACGGAGATCAACATCGGCGAGGAAGACGCGTTGATGTGCGTGATGCTCGGCGCATCCAAGCCGATCACGCCGACGTATCCGCCGGATTCGCCGCTGGCCAAGCTGAAACGCTGAGAGGCCGCGATGAACATCGAGACGCTCGCGCGTTTTCCGGACATGCAGATCGATACCACGCACGGCATCACGGGTTATCGCGAGGCGGGTGCGCTGCACTCGCGTGCCCTGCCCGTCGTGCTGCTGCACGGCATCGGCTCGGGCGCGGCGTCGTGGGTTCGGCAGCTCGACGCACTCGGCGCGAAGCGTCGCGTACTTGCGTGGGACGCGCCGGGTTATGGCGTATCGACGCCGGTCCGCGCTGCATCGCCCGTCGCTTCCGACTATGCGAACGCACTGCGCGCGTGGCTCGATGCGCTGGATATCGCGCGCTGCGTGCTCGTCGGGCATTCGCTCGGCGCGATCATCGCGGGTTCGTTCGCGGCCGCCATGCCCGAGCGCGTCGCGGGCTTGTTGTTGATATCGCCCGCTGCGGGTTACGGCGCTGCATCGAAGGACGTGCGCGAATCGAAGCGCGATGCACGCCTGAAGATGCTCGACGAACTCGGCCCGCAAGGACTCGCGCAAGAGCGCAGCGCGAACATGGTGTCGCCATTCGCCGACGATCCCGCGCGCGACTGGGTTCGCTGGAACATGGCGCGCATCGTGCCCGCAGGTTACGCGCAAGCGACGCATCTGCTGGCCAATGCCGATCTCGCCACGGACATCGCGCGCTTTCACGGACGCATGGCCGTTGCAGTGGGCGCGGAAGACGCGATCACGCCGCCCGCCGCCTGTGCGCCCATCGCGCAGGCCGCGCATGTCAGCCTGCAAGTGATCCCGCGTGCCGGACATGCGGGCTATGTCGAATCTCCCGCCGCCTATACGGCGCTGATCGACTCGTTTTGCCAGGGCATCGAATGTCACATGAAAGACGGAGTACCGCAATGACATCCATCGCCACGGAAGAAGCCGACAAGGGCGAACCGACCTATATCGTGCCGGGACTCGAACGCGGCCTCAAGATTCTCACCGAGTTTTCGCCGCGCGAACCGGTGCTCGGCGCACCCGAATTGTCGCGGCGCCTGGGCATTCCGCGCACGACAGTGTTCCGCTTGCTGCAGACGCTCGAATCGCTCGGCTTTCTGGAGCGCGCCGACAAGGACCGCAATTATCGGCTCGGCGTGGCCGTGCTGCGCCTCGGCTTCGAATATCTGAGTTCGCTCGAACTCACCGATCTCGGCCTGCCGGTGATCGAAGCATTGCGCGATGCGACCGGGCTCACGAGCCACATCCTGATCCGCGATGGCCGCGATGTCGTGTTCGTGGCCAAGGCGCAGAGTCACGCGCCGATCTTCAGTTCGGTGAAGGTGAACGTCGGCACGCGACTGCCCGCGCATGCGACCACGCACGGTCACGTTCTGATGGGCGATCTCTCGCTCGACGAACTGCGCGCGCTTTATCCCGAGGCGCATCTCGAACGCTTCACGAAGTCGACGCCGGAGACGGTCGAAGAACTGTACGAGCGCGTGAAAGAAGACGCCGAACGCGGCTTCGCGACGAGTCAATCGTCGTTCGAGCGCGGCATTTCCGTCGTCACCGCGCCGGTGCGCAACGACACGGGACGCATCGTCGCCGTCATCACGACGACGATTCCGCGTCCCGAGATCGACGCCGCGCTGCTCGAAACCGGGCTCATCGACCGCGTGCGCGAAGCCGCCGACACGCTCTCGATGCGTCTCAACTATCGTCCGGCCGCGCGTGCTGCCACGCCGAGCCGCTATATGAAGTCTCTGGGGTTGCAATGATTCAGATCGATCTTTCAGGGCAGGTCGCGGTGGTGACCGGCGGTTCGTCGGGCATCGGCTACGCGACGGCGCGTCTGTTCTTGCAGGCAGGCGCATCGGTGGCCATTTGCGGACGCGACGGCGAACGGCTCGATGCCGCGCAAGCCGCGCTCGCCAAAGAATTTCCGCAAGCCCCATTGCTCGCCGCGCGCTGCGACGTGCTCGACGAGAGCCAGGTGAACGCCTTCGCGGCGCGCGTGATGGAACGCTTCGGCCGCATCGACATGCTGGTGAACAACGCGGGACAGGGTCGCGTCTCCACCTTCGCCGATACCACCGACGCCGCCTGGCGCCAAGAACTCGACCTGAAGTACTTCAGCATCATCCGTCCGACGCGCGCCTTTCTGCCGATGCTGAAGGACGCGCCGGCACCCGCGATCGTCTGCGTGAACTCGCTGCTCGCGTTGCAGCCGGAGCCGCACATGGTCGCGACATCGTCCGCGCGGGCGGGCGTGCTGAGCCTCGTGAAATCGCTCGCGACGGAGCTTGCGCCGCAACGCATCCGCGTCAATTCGATTCTGATCGGCATCGTCGAATCGGGGCAATGGAAGCGTCGCTATCAGGACTATCTCCAGCAAGCACAAGAACCGCGCCAGAGCTGGCAGCAATGGACCGCCGAGCTCGCGCGCAAGAAAAACATTCAGCTTGGCCGCTTCGGCCTGCCCGAAGAAGCCGCACAGGCGCTCTTTTATCTCGCAACAACGCTGTCGTCGTACACGACCGGCAGCCATATCGATGTTTCCGGAGGCTTTGCTCGTCATGTCTAAAACCACCACCGTCGGCGAACTGATTGCCGCGTTCCTCGAACAATGCGGCGTGCGCACGGCGTTCGGCGTGATCTCGATCCACAACATGCCGATCCTCGACGCGATCGGCCGGCGCGGCAACATCCGCTATGTCGGCGCACGCGGCGAAGCAGGCGCGCTCAACATGGCCGACGGCCTCGCGCGCGTTTCGGGCGAACTGGGCGTCGCGTTCACCTCGACCGGCACGGCGGCGGGCAATGCAGCCGGCGCGATGGTCGAAGCCCTCACGGCGGGCACGGCGCTCGTGCATATCACCGGGCAGATCGAAACCGAATATCTCGATCAGGACCTCGCCTATATCCACGAAGCGCCCGATCAACTGGCGATGCTGCAATCCATCTCGAAGGCCGCGTTCCGCGTGCGCACGGTCGATACCGCGCTGCCGACGATTCGCGAAGCCGTACGCGTGGCGTTGACGGCGCCGGCAGGCCCAGTGAGCGTCGAGATTCCGATCGACATTCAGGCGGCGCAAATCGAATGGCCCGCCGATCTCGCCGCGCCGCACGTGGGCACGCTCACGCACGACAGCCTGCGCGTGAAGCAACTCGCCGATGCGCTCACGAACGCGAAGCGCCCGTTGCTGTGGCTCGGCGGTGGCACGCGGCATGCGCGCGGTGCGGTCGAACGTCTGGTCAAGCTCGGCTTCGGCGTGGTGACGAGCGTGCAGGGTCGCGGCGTGCTGCCGGAAGATCATCCGGCGACGCTCGGCGCGTTCAACGTGCATCCGTCCGTCGAAGCGTTCTACAAGACTTGCGATGCGCTCGTCGTCGTCGGCTCGCGTCTGCGCGGCAACGAGACGCTCAAGTACAAGCTCGCGCTGCCGCAACCGCTCTATCGCGTCGATGCCGATGCCCTCGCCGACAACCGTGGCTATCGCAACGAACTCTTCGTGCATGGCGATGCATCGTCGGTGCTCGATGAACTCGCGACGCTGCTCGAAGGCCGCATCCGCATCGATCCGGCGTTCGCGGGCGATCTCGCCGCCGCGCGCGAAACGGCCGTCGCCGAAGTGTCGAAGGGACTGGGACCGTACAAGCGTCTCGTCGATTCCTTGCAACGCGCCGTGGGCCGCGACTACAACTGGGTGCGCGACGTCACGATCTCGAACAGCACGTGGGGCAATCGCCTGCTGAAGATCTTCAACCCGCGCGCGGGCGTGCATGCGCTCGGCGGCGGCATCGGTCAGGGCATGCAGATGGCGATCGGCGCGGCGCTTTCCGGCGCGGCGAAGAAGACTGTGTGCCTCGTCGGCGACGGCGGCCTGATGGTGAACGTCGGCGAACTCGCGACCGCCGTGCAGGAAAAAGCGAACGTGATGATCGTGCTGATGAACGATCAGTGCTATGGCGTGATCCGCAACATTCAAGACGCGCAGTACGGCGGACGCCGCATGTTCGTCGATCTGCATCAGCCGGATTTCGCGCAGTTCTGCGCGAGTCTCGGCCTTGCACATCGCCGCATTACGTCGCTCGATCAGGCCGATGACATCGTGCGTGAAGGGCTCGCGATCGAAGGTCCGGTGCTCGTCGAAGTGGACATGCTGTCGGTCGGTTCGTTCGCGACCGCGTTCGCCGGGCCGCCCGTGAAGAAGGAAGAGCCGAAGGAGCCGGAATATGCGTGATCCCCGTCATGCGCAACATGCGATCGACATTGCGATGATCGGCTTCGGCGCGATCGGCTCCGCGGTCTTTCGCGCAGTCGACCGCGATCCGCGCGTGCGCATCTCGCACGTGATCGTGCCGGAACGCGATCGCGCTCACGTGCGCTCGGTGCTGGGCGATCGTGTGGATGTCGTCTCGCGCGTCGATGCGCTCGCGAGTCATCCGGAGTTCGCACTCGAATGCGCGGGACACGCGGCGCTCGTCGATCACGTCGTGCCGCTTTTGAAGTCGGGCACGGATTGCGCGGTGGCCTCGATCGGCGCACTGTCGGAAGCCGGTTTGCTCGATGCGCTGTCGCTCGCCGCCGATGAAGGCGCGGCCACGATCACGCTGTTGTCGGGCGCGATCGGCGGCGTCGATGCGCTCGCGGCGGCCAAGGAAGGCGGCCTCGACGACGTGCAGTACACCGGCCGCAAGCCGCCGCTCGGCTGGCTCGGCACGCCGGCGGAAAGCCTGTGCGATCTGAAGTCGCTGACCGAAGAGCGGGTGATTTTCGAGGGCACCGCACGCGACGCCGCGCGGCTCTATCCGAAGAACGCGAACGTCGCGGCGACCATCGCGCTGGCGGGCCTCGGACTCGACGGCACGCGCGTGCGTCTGATCGCCGATCCGGCTGTCGAGCGCAACGTGCATCGCATCGTCGCGCGTGGCGCGTTCGGCGAGATGTCGCTCGAAATGAGCGGCAAGCCGTTGCCGTCGAATCCCAAGACATCCGCGCTCACGGCGTTCAGCGCGATCCGTGCGTTGCGCAATCGCGCCGCGCGCTGCGTGATCTAAGGAGTTTTCGCAAGATGAATCATCCCGACACCTCGCTCCTGACCTCCGGCGATATTTTCGTCGGCGGCGAATGGCGCAAAGGACGCGCCAATCCATACGCGAGCATTTATCCCGCGGACCAGTCGATCAACGCGGAAATCAGCACGGCCAATGCCGACGATGCGCGCGAAGCCGTCGAATGCGCCGATCGCGCGTTCAGGAAAGCCGACTGGGCCGGACTGAAGCCGCATCAGCGCGCCGCCGTTCTGCATCGCATCGCCGGGTTGATCGAAGCGCGTCACGAAGCGCTCGCGCAACTCCAGCGCCGCGACAACGGCAAGCCGATCAGCGAAACGCGCGGACTCGTCACGAGCGCGGCGAACACGTTCCGCTATTTCGCGTCGTGCCTCGAAACGCTCGAAGAAGAACTGACGCCCGCGCGCGGCGACTATCTGACGATGAGCGTGCATGAACCGCTCGGCGTCGTCGCGGCGATCACGCCGTGGAATTCGCCGATCGCCTCCGATGCGCAGAAGCTCGCGCCCGCGCTCGCCGCCGGAAACGCCGTCGTGCTGAAGCCCGCCGAAGTGACGCCGCTCGCCTCGCTCGCGCTCGCGCGCATCTGCGAGGAAGCGGGCGTGCCGCGCGGCGTCGTGAGCGTGCTACCGGGCAAGGGTTCGGTGATCGGCGACGCGCTCGTGCGTCATCCGCTCGTGAAGAAGGTCGCGTTCACGGGCGGCACCGAAGTGGGACGCGGCATTGCGCGGCTCGCGGCGGAAAAGCTGATGCCGGTGTCGCTGGAACTGGGCGGCAAGTCGCCGACCATCGTCTATGCGGACGCCGATCTCGATCATGCCGTCAACGGCGTGCTGTACGGCATTTTCAGTTCGTCGGGCGAATCGTGCATTGCGGGTTCGCGGCTGTTCGTCGAGCGCCGCGTGTATGGCGAATTCATGGCGCGGCTCGTCGAAGGCGCGCGCAAGCTGCGGGTCGGCGATCCGTCGCGCGAGAACACGCAGATGGGTCCGCTCATCACGGCGCAGCATCGCGAGAGCATCGAAAAATATGTCGCGCTCGGGCTGGAAGAAGGCGGCAAGCTGCTGTGCGGCGGCGAGCGTCCGAGCGGCGATGGCCGCGACAAAGGCTTCTTCTATCTGCCGACGATCATCGAAGGTCTCGCGAACGACGCCCGCATGTGCCAGGAAGAAATCTTCGGGCCGGTGCTCGCCGCGCTGCCTTTCGACGACGAAGCCGCCTTGCTCGAACAGGCCAACGACAGCGTGTTCGGCCTGGCCGCCGGCATCTGGACGCGCGACTACAAACGCGCATGGCATACGGCGCGCGCGCTGAACACCGGCACGGTGTGGATCAACACCTATAAGCAGTTTTCGATTTCGACGCCTTTCGGCGGCTGGAAGGACAGCGGCATGGGACGCGAGAAAGGCCGGCTCGGCCTGCGCGAATACATGCAGCAGAAGAGCCTTTACTGGGGCTTGAACGACGCCCCGCTGCCGTGGGCCAACTGAGCTTGAGACGAGGCGGCTATGACCATCCTTGGCATTGAACGAATCACTTATGGCGTGACGGACCTCGACACCTGCTGGCGTTTTTTCGCCGACTGGGGTTTGAAGGAAGTCGCGCACGACGAAACGCGCGCGCGTTTCGAAACCCTCAACGGCTGCACGGTCATGCTCGCGCTCGCGACCGATCCCGCGCTGCCGCCCGCGTTCGAAGGCGGCCCGACATTGCGCGAGGTGACGTGGGGCGTCGCGACGCGCGCCGAACTGGATGCGCTGCGCGGACGTTTCGCGGGCCAGCCCGGCCACTTCGAAAGCGATGACGCAATCGGCTGCATCGATCCGAACGGCATGGCGATTCGCGTCGAAGTGACGACGAAGCGCGCTATCGACGTGAAAGGCTCGCCCTCGAACGTGTGGGGACAAACCTTGCGCGTCGATACGCCCAGCCCGGTCTATGACCGCGCGGAGCCGGTGGAAGTGGGCCATGTCGTGTTCTTCACGAACTGCGTCGCGGAACAGGAAAAGTTCTATCACGAGCTGCTCGGCTTCGAGACCTCGGACCGCTATCCGGGCCGCGGCGCGTTCATGCGCTGCGCGCCGCACGGCGGTCATCACGACCTGTTCCTGCTGCAATTGCCCGACGGCAAGCGCGGTCTGAACCACGTCGCGTTCACCGTGCGCGATATCCACGAAGTCTTCGGCGGAGGGCTGCATATCAGCCGCTGCGGCTGGACTACGCAGCTCGGACCGGGACGTCATCCGGTGTCGTCGGCGTACTTCTGGTACTTCAAAAATCCGGCGGGCGGTCTCATCGAGTATTACGCCGATGAAGACATGCTCACGCCCGAATGGCAGCCGCGCGATTTCGAGCCCGGCCCGACCGTGTTCGCCGAATGGGCCGTCGACGGCGGTCTCGACGGCAACACGCGCCGCCAGAAAGACGCGAAGGCGCCCGAAGGCAAGTTCATGACGGAGCGGAAAAATGGCTGATCTCGGAACAGTCGTCGTGATCGGCGGCGGGCAGGCGGCGGGCTGGATCGTGAAAACGCTGCGCAAGGAAGGCTTCGAGGGCCGCCTCGTGATGATCGCCGATGAAATCCATCTGCCCTACGAGCGTCCGCCGCTGTCGAAGGCCGTGCTCGCGGGCGAAGCGGATATCGGCACCGTGCGCATCGTCGATCACGATGCGTTCGCCGCGTTGAACGTCGAAGCATGGCAGCCGGAATGCGCGGCATCGATCGATCGCGAAGCGTGCGTCGTGCGCACCGCGAGCGGCCGCGAAGTGCACTACGACCGCCTTGTGATCGCAACGGGCGGCGCCGCGCGGCGTCTGCCGGCGTCGCTCGTGAAGACTTCGCATCTCGCCTATTTGCGCACGCTCGACGATGCGCTCGTCATCGGCCAGCGTCTGCGCGAAAGCCACAGCAAGCGGCTGCTGGTGATCGGCGGCGGATGGATCGGACTGGAAGTCGCAGCGACCGCGAAGAAGCTCGGCGTCGACGTAACCGTGATCGAAGGCGCGCCGCGTTTGTGCGGACGTTCGGTGCCGGAGAGCGTGTCCGCGTTTCTGCTGAAACTGCATCGCGATAACGGCGTCGATGTGCGGCTGAATGCGTCGCTCGTATCGCTCGACGACTTCGGCTACGGCGTGCGCGCGCAACTCGCCGACGGCACCACGCTCGACGCGGATTTCGCCGTTGCGGGCATCGGCTTGACGCCGCATACAGCGATCGCGGAGCGCGCGGGCATCGAAGTGAACGACGGCATCGTCGTCGATGAATTCGGCGCGACGAGCGATGCGCGCGTGTTCGCGTGCGGCGATGTCGCCAATCATCCGAACGCGTGGCTCAAGCGCCGCGTGCGGCTCGAATCGTGGGCGAATGCGCAGAACCAGGCGATCGCCACGGCGCGCGCGGTGCTCGGCCTGCGCACGCCGTATGACGAGATTCCGTGGTTCTGGTCGGATCAATACGACGTGAACCTGCAAATTCTCGGCGACATTCCGCCGGGCGCGACGCCGGTCGTGCGCGGCGATCTGGACGCACGGCGCGCATCGCTGTTCTTCCTCGACGGCGACGCGTTGCGCGGCGTCATCGCGATCAATGCGACGCGCGATCTGAAGGTCGCGAAGAAGTGGATGAGTCAGGGACGCGCGGTCGATATCGCGGCACTCGCCGACACGGCGAAAGCGCTCGCATAACACACTCTCGGGAGCAGGCATGAGGAGCATGGGCAATACGGTCGTCCAACACGGCGGCACTGCAACAACCGTCGCCGACGCGGGCGCGGCCGCTCACGCGGTGACGAAGGGATCGATCATCGCGCGCATCGAGCGGCTTCCCGCCAACGCGATGCAAGTGCGCGCGCGTATTCTGATCGGCGCGGCGACTTTCTTCGATGGCTTCGATGTCATCGTCATCGCGGCGACGTTGCCGCTCCTGATCCAGAAGTGGGGACTCACGCCGGGACAGGTCGGCTTTCTGATCGCGTCGGGTTCCATCGGGCAACTGATCGGCGCGTTCCTGTTTCCATCGCTCGCGGAACGTTATGGACGCGTGCGTTCGATCGCGTGGAGCTCTGGCATCATCGGGCTGACGAGTATCGCGTGCGGCTTCGCGCCTTCGTTCGCGGTGTTCGTCGCGTTGCGTATCGTGCAGGGGCTGGGGCTGGGCGGCGAGTTGCCCGTCGCGGCGACCTACATCAACGAGATCACGCGCGCGCATGGACGCGGGCGCTTCGTGCTGCTCTACGAGATCGTGTTCCCGATCGGCCTGCTCGCATCGAATGCGCTCGGCGCGTGGATCGTGCCGCGCTTCGGCTGGGAAGCGATGTATTTCATCGGCGGCGTGCCGCTCGTGCTGTTCTTCCTGTTGCGCACGCTGGTGCCGGAGTCGCCGCGCTGGCTCGGCGAACGCGGCCGCATGCACGAAGCGGGCGATGCCCTCGCCGCGTTCGAAGCGACCGTGAAGCAGCCGCTGCCGCCGCTCGGCAATCTCGCCGAGTTCGAAGCGATGGCGAGCCGTCATCCGAAGCGCCGCCGCCTCGATCTGATCGGCCCGGCGTATCTGAAGCGCACGATTGCCGTCGCCCTCTTGTGGATGACGTGCGGCGTGCTGCAGTACGGTCTCTCGACGTGGCTGCCGACGATCTACAAGACCGTCTATCACGCGCCGCTGCAACTCGCGCTGAATCTTGCGGTCGCGGCATCGGTGCTCGGCGTGCTGGGGTCGCTGACGTGCGCGCTGATCGTCGACAAGGTCGGGCGCAAGCCGGTCATCAACTGGTCGTTCGTGCTGTGCGCGGTGTCGCTGGTTTTCGCGGGCGTATTCGTCGCGCAATCGGTGTATGTGGTCGCGACCTTCTGTGCGCTCGCGCTCGGCTTCATGGCGTGCGGCTTCATCACTGCGTATGTCTATACGCCCGAACTCTATCCGACCAGCATCCGCGCGTTCGGATGCGGACTCGGCGGCGCTTGGCTCAAGATCGCGGCGATCTTCGCGCCCGCGCTGGTCGGCAAGACGCTGATGGGCGGGAACATGAACGTCGCGTTTTATGCGCTGGCCGTGGTGCCGGTGGTGGCGGCGGTGGCCGTGCACTTCATGGGCATCGAGACGAAGGGTAAGGTGCTGGAACAGCTTGAAGTGTGATGTTTTGATCGGGCCCGGCGGTTGGCATTGCCGGGCCTGATCTTTGAAGCTACTGGAATTTCACCGGGACCGGCCGCGTCAACAGATCGACATAAAAGTTGAAGAAACGATTGTTGTCGTAGCGCGTGACGTAGGTGATCTTCTGCGGCGACGCACCGGCCGCCGGCACATCCGGATAGACGCGCACGTGGCCCTGATCTTCGCCGGGCGTCGTGTCGATGTCGAGATACGCGCTTTGAGTCTGAGTCGCGTAAGTCGGATCGAGGAAGTAACCGATCGTCAGCGTGTCGTAGATGTCCGTGTTGGTGGCGAACGCGCCCGCGTTGGCGACGGCATAGACCTTCGTCACGGCCGTCTGCCCGGTCGACGGATTGACGATCTGATTGAAGACCGATTCGGTCAGCGGCACCGTGTTGGTCACGTCGAGCGGAATGACTTTCTGCGGAATCGACGTTTGCAGCAGCGTGCGCACGGCGACCGGATCGAACCACCAGTTCAGTTCGCCGACTGCGTTTGCGTTGCCCGGCACGTTCATCGCGCCGCCCATATACACGATGCCCTTGATCAGCGGCACGATCTCCGGCGCCTTCTGCACGGCGGTCGCGAGATTGGTCGGCGGCCCGACTTCAATGATCGTCACCTGGTTGGGATAGCGCTTGACGGTCGCGATGATGAAGTCCGCCGCGCTCTGGCTCTGCAGCTTCGCCGAGGTTGCAAAGCCGTCGGGCGGCGCTGTCAGTTGCGATTGCTGCGTCGGCTCGGGACGCATCCACGCGCCGAAATAACCATTCGGATTGGCGGCCTGCTGCGCGCGGATGCTCGCGACATCGTATTGCAGCGGATAGTTCGCGCCTGCATACACGCCGACCTTGTCCTGCACGCCCATGCGTTCGACGGCCTTGAGCGCGTCGGCCTCTTCCTGCAACAGCCAGTCGTTGCCGGTCACGACGCACAGGCCCAAAAGGTTCACCTTGCCTTCGCCCATGAGCTGGGTTGTCATCGCGAAGAGCTGACCGTCGTCGCCCATCGTGTTGAAGTCCGAATCGATGACGATTTTCGGTGCGTTGGAATAGGCGGGTTGATTGTCGTCGGAGCCGCCGCAACCGGCAATCGCGCTTGCGATGACAAGTGGAATGATCAGGAATGCCGCGCTGCAACGTCGCATGGTGATGTCTCCCGAACCGTTTCGTATAGTGGGCGCGCCGTTGGGAGGCGCGATTCATTCTACGATCGATCCGGGAGTGGTGCCGGACGCGGCCTGCGCGGCCGCTCCGGCTTGCTGCTTAGATGCTAAGAGAGGAGCCGGGCGCTCAGCTCTTGGCCTTAGGCATCTGCGATACCAGCGACAGGCCGATATCCATGCCTTCCACCTGGAAGTGCGGCACGATGAACAGCTTGATGCGGAAGAAGCCCGGATTGTCCTCGATGTCTTCGACCATCACCTTCGCCTCGCGCAGCGGGTGCGATGCCTGCAGCTCGTCGCCCGGATCCTTCATCTCGGTCACGAGACCCTTGATCCAGTTGTTCAGCTCCAGTTCGAGCAGACGACGGTCCTTCGTGGTGCCGATGTTCTCGCGCTGAATCAGCTTCAGATAATGCGCGATACGCGAGAGCAGGAAGATATACGGCAGACGCGCATTGATGCGGCTGTTCGCCGTAGCTTCCTTGGTCTCGTAAAGCGCCGGCTTCTGACTCGAATTCGCCGAGAAGAAGCACGCGAAATCGTGGTTCTTGTAGAACGACAGCGGAATGAAGCCGAGGTTGGCGAACTCGAACTCGCGCGTCTCGGGAATCAGCACTTCGGTCGGAATCTTCGGCTGCACGCCCGTGCCGAGGTCGTACAAATGCACTGGCAGGTCTTCCACCTTGCCGCCCGCCTGCGGGCCGCGAATCTGCACGCACCAGCCGTTGTTCACGAAGCTGCGCGTCATGTTCGCGGCGAATGCGAACGATGCATTCACCCACAGATAGCGATCATGGTCGGGGCCCTTGACCTGCTCTTCGTAGTTGAACGCGCGCACCGGCGTGGTGTCCTTGCCGTACGGCAGACGGCCGAGCACGCGCGGCATGACGAGACCGACATAGCGCGCGTCGTCCGTATCGCGGAAGCTCTTCCACTTGATGTACTCGGCGCGATCGAAGTAGTTGCCGATATCCTGAATCGCGGCGACTTCTTCCATCGACTTTTTGCCGAAGAAGGCGGGACCCACGGAGCCGATGAACGGCATATGCGCCGCAGCCGACACCTTCGAGATATTGCGCAGAAGCGAGACGTCCTGCGGCGTGTTGTCGAATTCGAAGTCGCTGATCAACGCGCTGATCGGCTGGCCGCCCGGCGTGTCGTACTCCTCGATATAGGCCAGGCGATATAGCCCGCTCTGGATCAGTTCCGGCGCGTCCTCGAAATCGCGGATGAGCGCGTCCTTCGACACGTCCAGCACTTCGATACGCGAATTCTTGCGGAAATCCGTCCGGCTCACGAGCATCTTCAGGCCGCGCCAGCGCCCTTCCAGCGCCTGAAACGCGGGGGCATGCATCACGGCGTCGAGCTGCTTGCTGATCTGGCGATCCAGTTGGCCGATGAAGAAGTCCAGCAGCGACTTGTCCAGACGGTCCACCGGCTTGCTGGTCTGCGCGACCAGATCGAGGAACGCGCCCATGCCGCGAGCGAGGCGCTCACCGGCGGAAGCTTCGGAAAGCATGTCGTTGTCGCGGAACGCTTCGAGCGGACGGGCCTTCGACACCGGGCTCAAATTGATCTTGTTGCACAGCGACGTGTACACGCTTTCGCCAACAAACTCTTGCGGCGCGTCCAGAACGACGGTGTCGCCAGCGTTGCCCGAACGGGCTTCTTTCTTGCTCATTGATTATCCTGTCTGAGGTGCTTGTCGATCGAGCCTGACGAAGTTCAGGCGTGTCCTTCGGGCTGCGTCGCCGCCGTGGCGATTTGCGACAGTTCGCCGCGCAGCTTGTCCGAAAGCTCCTTGTTCTTCAGGATCTTCTCGAACTCACGACGGAACGTGGCGTTATCCAGGAGATTCGACTTGAGGTCGCGCAACAGATTGCGCACAGCCAAAAGCGCCTGCAGTTCGGGAATCTGACGTGCAACCTGCTCGGGCTCGAAGTCCTTGATAGAGCGGAACGACAGGTTTACCGGCAGTTCGGAGCCGTCGTTCGAAAGCGTGTTCTCAGTCGCAAACTTCAGGTCCGGCGCATAGTCGGCCAGAACGGCGTCGAAATTTTTCTTGTTGATATTGACTTTCTTGCGCTCGGAAAGCAGTGACTGCTCGCGCCCCGCGCTGAAATCGCCCGCGACGAGCAGCTTGAGCGGCAATTCAATTTTCTTTTGCGCGCCGCCGGTATGCAGATCGAGTGTAATCGAGACACGGCTCTTAGTAGTCTTACGCTGAAAGCTGTCCATCAATATTCCTTAGTAAAATGAAGTTACATCTCTGCATAGAAATGTGTCATCTTGCTTTCGCGAAATCCGTTAGCGTGGTCGCGCACTCAAGCGTTTATGAGTTTGTTCGCTGCCGCACAGCTTCGAATGTCCGCATGGCACGTATTAGAACAGGTTCATTCGTGCACAAAAGCATCGTTCGCATTTCTGATTTATCTCATAAATAAGCCATTTTGTGCGTCCCCTCGTTTGTCGGCCTCAAATAGCTGTACGAATTAATCGATCAAAGATAGAATTTTGTCCCCGATATCAACTAAAAGCATCGCGAGATACACATGCGGATCGACATGTCGCTTTGCCAGGAAGGGCTGGCACTCACGCAGAAGAATTCCCTGCAACATGCGTTCACGCTCGCCGGGCGCGTATTCCAGGTCCATTTACCGGCGTCCGTTCCTCGCGTGCCGCTCGAACTTCATGCGGTACTGCGCTCATGAAAACATGAACATCGCCCTTTGGACACGCAGCGCTGATGGATCAGAAGCCGGGCATCGTGCCGTCCCGGCCGGGCGGCATCCGCGATTTGCTGCGTGATACCGCACTTCTCGTCGCGCATCTGTCGGCGAGTGGCACCTCCGCGGCTTCGATGCGTTGCGCAAGCGCTGCGCGGACATGATCGACCAGTTCGGCGCGGCGCTCGAACGTCGCGGCTGGCCGACGTGCGCGAAGACGCGCTAACGGCGCAATGCGCGCTGGACCGCACAGCCGTTGCAGCTGGAAAAGTTCAATCAGCACGATAGCGGCGACCGGGCGTTCGACCGCCTCGACGTGCGCATGCGTGAAGGCTCGCCCCAGATCGATCTGCTCGAATGCTATTCGGCCATCCTCGGCCTCGGATTCGTCGGCCGATATGCGATCTAGGACAGAGACAGACGCGTAACGCTTAATCGCGAACTCGGTGCGCGGCTCGAACGCTTTCGCGCTGCCGATTCGCCGTCGTTCATCACGGAGGCGCCGTGCTGTCGTGTCGGCGACTGGCTCTGACGGGCATTGCCCTGGGCGATCGCGGGCATGGCCTGCACGGTCGCGTTGGCTACATGGATCATCTGGCACTTCGCGCTCGATGTGCAGCTTGCATCGCTGCTTCCGGGCGCCGTCAAACCGTGAACGCCATGCAAAGACTGGGCTATCCGGCTCGCACGATCATCGTGTTTGCGGCTGCGCTCGCGCTCGCCGTGCCATGGCTCGTGCACACTTTCGGCCACGCGTGGCTCTGGCTGCGTACCGCGGCCATTCTGCTGTTTGCGCTCGTGCTCGCCGCATGGCGCACGCGTCGAACTGCGCTACGAACAGATCACCTGGTCGTACAAGGACGGCAACATCATCCACAAGGACACGTGGAACGAGCGCGCCTAAGCGTCTCGCGATGACGTGAGTCATCGATGCCGGCCCGCTTCCCGCGGGCCGGCGCAGCCCGCGAATCCCCGGCGCCGCCTGCCCTCTTTCTTTGCTCGTAACCCATCTATATGACCATGCGCGACTCCACCCAACTGCTTCGCCGTCTGAACCCGCACTGCGCGAGAACGCTGGAAGCGGCCGCGAGTTTGTGCCAGACGCGCTTATCCGATGAAATCACCGTCGAGCATTGGTTACTAAAGCTGATCGAGGCAGATGACGGCGACATCCCGGCGATCCTGCGGCACTATGAAATCGATATCGACGCGATCTGGAACGCGCTGCTCGCCGCCATCGATCGCCAGCCGCGCAATCTGCGCGGCATGCCGTCGCTCTCCATTCAGCTCGCGAGCGCGCTTCAGGATGCGTGGAACCTGGCTTCGCGCGAGGACATCGACGGCACGATTCGCTCGGCGCATGTGCTGCGCGCCATCATCGATGCACCGCACGTGATGCGCACGCAGGACACATGGCCGCTCTTTTCGCTCACGAGTGCGCAGATCGAGCGGCTGCTGCCGCGCCTCGGCCGCTCGACCTGTGAAAACGCGCCTGCGCAGGAAGACGAGGAAGAGGACGAAGCTCAGACCGAGCCGCAAAAAGCGACCCCGACATCAACCCCGACGCCGCCCCGCTCGACCGACGCCGAAGCGCTCGCCCGCTTCGCGATCGATCTGACCGAAAAGGCGCGTCGCGGCGACATCGATCCGGTGTTCGGACGCGACCACGAGATTCAGCAGATGATCGACGTGCTCGTGCGGCGTCGAAAGAACAATCCGATTCTCGTCGGCGAGCCGGGCGTCGGCAAGACGGCGCTGGTCGAAGGCCTGGCGCTGCGCATCGCCGATGGCAGCGTGCCTTCGCTTCTGCGCGACGTGCGGCTGCTCACGCTCGATCTCGGTTTGCTGCAAGCCGGCGCCGGCGTGAAGGGCGAATTCGAGCAGCGCCTGAAAAACGTGATCGACGAAGTGAAGGCGTCGGCGACACCGATCGTGCTGTTCATCGACGAAGCGCACACGCTGATCGGCGCCGGCAACGCGGCGGGCGGTTCGGATGCGGCGAACCTGCTGAAGCCGGCCCTCGCGCGCGGTGAATTGCGGACCATTGCGGCTACCACGTGGTCCGAATACAAGGAGTATTTCGAGCGCGATGCGGCGCTCGAACGACGCTTCCAGATGGTCAAGGTCGACGAGCCGGACGACCACGCAGCCTGCCTCATGCTGCGCGGACTCGCCACGCGTTACGCACAGCATCACGGCGTGCATATCCGTGACGAAGCGCTCGTCGCCGCCGTCAAGTTGTCGCGCCGTTACATTCCCGCACGTCAGTTGCCGGACAAGGCCGTCGATCTGATCGACACGGCCGCCGCGCGCGTGCGCATGAGTCTCGATTCGCCGCCGACCGAACTGCAACGCGCCCGCGCGGCGCTTGCGGCATTGCAACTCGAACAAGCGACGATCGACGCCGACGAACGCGCAGGCATCGACGAAGCCACTGCGCGCCGCGTCGCGCTCGACGCAGACATTGCGCAAGCCGCCGCCGACGTGAGCGCCATTGAGGCACGCTACGAACACGAGTTGTCTCTGGTGCGCGAGTTGCTGAAAGCGCGCGACGACGCACACGCCAACCCGCCATCGGGCGAACTCGCGCAAGCCAGGCACGCGCTTGCCGAAGCGCAGGGCAAAACCCCGCTGATCTTCGCGGACGTCGACGCGCAGGCCATCGCGCGCGTGGTCGCCGAATGGACGGGCGTGCCGGTCGGCAGTCTCGTCGAAGACGAGTTGTTGAGCCTGCTCACGCTCGAAGATCAATTGCGCGCCCGCGTGATCGCACAGGACGACGCGCTCGGCATGCTCGCGCAGAGCCTGCGCACCGCGAAGGCGGGCCTCAAGAGCGAGCACGCGCCGCTCGGCGTGTTCCTGCTGACAGGCACGTCAGGCGTCGGCAAGACGGAAACCGCGCTCGCGCTCGCCGATGCGCTCTTTGGCGGCGAGGCCGCGCTCACGACGATCAACATGTCGGAGTATCAGGAAGCGCATTCCGTCTCGCAATTGAAGGGCTCGCCGCCCGGCTACGTCGGTTACGGGCGCGGCGGCGTGCTCACCGAGGCGCTGCGTCAGCGGCCCTATAGCGTCGTCTTGCTGGACGAAGTGGAGAAGGCGCATCGCGACGTGCTCGACCTGTTCTATCAGGTGTTCGATCGCGGCTCGATGCGCGACGGCGAAGGCCGCGAGATCGACTTTCGCAATTGCGTGATTCTGATGACGTCGAACCTCGGCACCGATCAGATCCACGACGCAACCATCGACACGCCCGACATCGCGCATGCGGCGCTGCTCGACGCAATCCGCGAACCGCTGCTCGCGCATTTCCAGCCCGCGCTGCTCGCCCGTTTCCAGACGCTCGTTTATCGGCCGCTGGATGTCGTGGCGCTGGCGTCGATCGTGCGTCTCAAGCTCGCCAAGATCGCTGGCCGCCTGATGCGTCAGCACGGCGTGACGCTCGTCTGCGACGATTCGCTGGTCTCCTCGCTCGCGCAACTTTGCCTCTCGCGCGATGCGGGCGCACGCAACATCGACACGTTCCTCGATCAGCAAATCCTGCCGACAATCTCGCGTGAACTTCTCACGCGCATGGCGAGCGGCGCGACGCCCGCCGAAATCCGCATTGGAAGCTCGGAGGAAGGGAGTCTGACCATCGACTTCGTGGATCGCGGCGAACACGCATAAGCAACACGCACGCCGGACGGTTTCAGACCGGTCCGGCGTGTGCGCGAATGGCACATCGAGGTCAGCGCCTCACTTGTGCCAGTTCCCCGCCCCGCCCGCAAACGCAGGCACGCCCATCTCCTCGCGACTCTGCGCCTCGCGCGCTTCATCGGCTTCGACGGTCTTGCTCGTATCGATGAACAGCGCCGCGAACGCCCCCACCGCGAGCAGTCCCGCCGAGATCGTGAACGGCACGTTGTAGCTGCCCGTGCGTTCGATCAGATAGCCGAACGCGACCGGCGACACCATCCCCGCGACGCCGAAGCCGGTGTTCATCATCCCGCCCGCCGTGCCTGCGTATTTGCCCGCGATATCGAGCGGCAGAGTCCACAGCACCGGATTCGTGATTTCGAGGAAGAAGAACGACGCGGTGAGGAACCAAACCGCCGCGATCGGGCTCGGGGCATTGATCATCGGGACGAGGCACGCGAGCGAGCCGCCCATCCCCACGACCAGAATGCTGCAACGCGCGAGACGCAGCCGGCCCGTCAGCCTGTAGATGCGGTCGGAGATCACGCCGCCCAACGTATCGCCAATCACGCCCGCCAGCAGCGGCAAGGCGGTGAACAACGCGAGATGCTTCAGATCGAAGCCGCGCGATTCCTTCAGATACGAAGGCAGCCACGTCAGATACACCCACAACAGCCAGCCATAACAGAAGTCCACGAAGGTCACGAGCCACATGCGATGAATCAGCTTGCGCCACGGCGTCGCGTGCGTTCTGGCGCGCGCGCACTCTCCCTTGCGATAGCCGATTTCCGCGGTCTCCTCGGGCGTCACGCGCCGGTTTTCGTCGGGTGAATTGGTGAACACGAACAGATAGAGCACCGTCCATGCGAGGCTCGCTATACCGAGCAGGATGAACGCCTCGCGCCAGCCGCTCGCGGCGACCACGGCCAGCACGAGCGGCGGCGTCACCGCGCCGCCCAGCCGCGCGAAGCTGTGCGTGATGCCTTGCGCGAAGCCGCGTTCGTGCACCGGCATCCAGTAGGTGAAGGCGCGCGTTGCGGTGGGAAACGCGCCGCCTTCGCCGATACCGAGCGCGATACGCATCAGCACGAGCACGGCGATGCTGCCCGCGAAGCCCGTCGCGAGCGTGGCCGCGCCCCAGATCAGCGAAAGCACGGTCAGGACGAGCTTCGGTCCGAAACGATCCGCGAGCCATCCGCCGATGATCTGCATGACCGCGTACGGATAAGCGAACGCGGAAAATACGAGTCCGAGCTGCATGGACGTAAGACCCATCTCCTGCCGAATCAACGGACCTGCGACGGCGATATTGACGCGATCGATGTACGAAATGAAATACATCAGACACATCACGCCGAGAATGATATGGCGCGTCTTCACGCGCTGACGATGCTTGTTCTTCACGTTGTCTCCTTCATGTCCATCTGATGTGGAATGGTCGGTTCGTGTCGGTGGTGCGGCGCACTTATCCGGCGGGCGGCGGAATCTGAACCAGCTTCAGGCGCTGCACCTTGCCCGACGGTCCGCGCGGCAATGCGTCGGTGAAGCGGAATTCGCGCGGGGTCTTGTAGCGGCCGAGTTCACGCAGGCAATGCGCGCGCAACTCGGCAACATCGAGCGATGCCGCGCCGCCCGTCGGCACGATGAACGCGACGATGTCCTGCCCGTAAGCCGCATCGGGCACGCCGACCGCGGCCGCTTCGAGCACGCCCGGATGGCGCAGCAGCGCCTCGTCGATTTCACGCGGCGCGATGTTCTCGCCGCCCTTGATGATGAGTTCCTTCGCGCGCCCGTTGATGTAGAAGAAGCCCGCTTCGTCGCGATAGCCGAGGTCGCCGGTGCGCAGCCATCCGTCGGCGGTGAAGGCGTCGCAAGTTTCCTTGGGACGCTTGTAGTAACCGCTCATCAGTTGATCGCCGCGCAACACCAGTTCGCCGGTTTCGTGGGCCGCGCATTCGCGACCCTGAAGATCGACGATCTTCGCTTCGCCGCCCGATGGCACGCCGATGCTGCCGACCTTTCGCATCGTCTGATCATACGGATTACTAAATATCGGTGCGGCGGTCTCCGTCATTCCCATCGTTTCGATGACGCCAATGCCGAAGCGCTCCTCGAACGCACGATGATGATCGGCCGGCAGCGCCGCCGATGCGCTTCGGCAGAACTTCAGCTTGGACAGATCATGACCCGGCGCTTCATCGCCGCCGAGCAGATACGCGACGATCGTCGGCACGACATTGATCCATGTGCAACCATGACGCGCCGCCTCGCTCCAGAACGTGCGCGCGGAAAAGCGCGGCGTCATCACCGCCGAGCCGCCGTGATACAGCGGCGTCAGCAGCGCCACGACAAGACCGTTGATGTGATAAAGCGGCAGCGACACGAGCACGCGATCGTCCGCGCCGAGACGATGCTCCGCGCTGATATTGCGCATGTTCGCGAGCAGGCTCCGGTGGCTCAGCAACACGCCTTTAGGCGCGCCGGTGGTGCCCGAGGTGTACATCAGCAGCGCCGTGTCGCCGGGGTCGATGTCGCCCGTCGCGTTTGCAACGATGCGCGTGCCGGGACACGCGTCCTCACCCGCAAGCGGCATCGCGCGTGCGGAAAGCGCCGGGATATCGGGCAACACGCTTGTATCCGGCGATGTGCGCACCACGACGATCTCGCGCGTCATACCTTCCGCGCGCAGCGCCGCAATCGCCTCGACGATCGTGTCGTGCGTATCGTCGGCGACGAAGATCGCGCGCGTATCCGAGTGCTCGACGATATAGCGCACCTGCGACGGCTGACACAGCAGGTTCAGCGGATTGGCGACGAGTCCGCCGTACATCGCTGCGAGCAGAAGACGCGCGGTCTGGATGCCGTTGCCCATGAAGACCGAGACGACATCGCCGGGGCGCAGGCCTGCCGCATCGAAGCGCGCCGCGAGCGCGCGGCAGTCGTCACGCAGCGCACCGAAGGTAAGCGTGTCGGCGTGCGCGGTGGAAAGCAGGAACGGTTTGCCGGGCGCGTATTCGGCGCGTGCGTCGATGACGGCGCGCAGCGTCGACGTTTCCAGCGGTATCCCGGAAAACGAGACGATTCGTTCAGGAAGCGCGCTCATCGTCCGAATCTCCCGAAATAGTCGCTGAGAAACGCATCGATATCCGGTACGCGTTCCGCTATTGCGTACGCGACGCGCGTAACGTTCAGGTATTGCCGGTAGCCGAGATTCGCCGAAAAATTGTTGCCGCCCCAGGTGCCGCAGCCCATCGAGAGCGAGAACGGCAGGCCGTTGTCGAAGTTGCCGCCGGTCGCGAGGCAATGCGCCTGATCGACAATCACGCGCGCAACCGGCAACTGCATGCCGAGCGTCACGGCGAGCGCGTCGTCGGCGCCGTGCACGCCGACCGAATGGCCCGCGCCCATGTAGCCGTAGATGCCGCGCACGATATCGATCGCAGCGTCGATGTCGCGCGCCCGATAAACCGTCAGCACGGGCGCGAGCTTTTCGCCCGAGAACGGAAAGCCGGCGCCGTAGCCGCTCTCCTCCACCATCAGGAACTTCGGCTCGCGTGCGGCGATATCGTCGAGGCCCGCTTCACGCGCGATCGTCGCGGCGGACTTGGCCGTGCAGCGCGCCGAGAGCTTGCCGTCGTGCCACATCGCCGTCTGCAATTGCGCTTTTTGCGCTGCGTCGAGCAATACGCCGCCTTGCGCCGCGAGCGCATCGAGCACGCGCGCGTAGATCGCGTCCTCGATCACGACGCTGTTCTCCGATGAACAACTCGTCGCGTTATCGAATGTCTTGGACACGGCGATCTTGCGCGCCGCATCATCGGGACGGGCGCGCGCCGTGACGATCGACGCAACGTTGCCCGCGCCCACGCCGAAGGCCGGCGTGCCGCTCGTATAGGCCATGCGCACGTTGGCCTGCGAGCCGGTGGCGACGACCAGATCGGACAGACGCATCAACGCGGCGGTGGCCGCCTTGCCGATGGGCTGCGGCAGCATCTGCACGAGATCGGGATCGAGGCCGGCGCGGGCGAACTCCGCGTGAATGAAGCCGATCAGCAACGCGCACGACGAATAGCCCTTCGGCGAAGGCGCGACGATCACCGCATTGCCGCACTTGAGCGCATTGATGATCTTGTTGGCGGGAGTCGCGGCCGGATTCGTCGAGGGCGTGATCGCCGCCACGACCCCCACCGCCCGCGCAATCTCGACAATGCCGCTCGCTTCATCGCGCGCGATCACGCCGGTCGTTGCGACGCCGTGCAGATCGCGCAGGAGGCCGAGTGTCTTGCGATAGTTCTTGCGGAATTTGTCGTCGGCGTTGCCGAGTCCCGTGTCGCGCACGGCCAGGTCCGCGAGCTGCCGGTTGCGTTCCGGTTCCATGATCGCCCACGCGGCGGCGGCGACGGCCGTATCGAGCGTGTGCTGTCCGGCGTTCTCGAAACGCCGCTGCGCGCCGCGCGCACGCGCCACCAGCGCGCCGACGACGCGCTCCACATCGGTTTCATTCGGATCCGGCGCCTGCGCGCGAGGACGCGCGAGGGTTGCGCCGCTTGCGAGATCATTCATGCGATAAGCCTCGGCTTGAGAAGGATTGAACGTGCTATCCAATCTAGCCAGCCACGCACGGCACGAAGTCCCGTTTTCTGAACGAATAAATGCAGCTAAATTTCCAGAATCGGAAATTCAGGATTTCGGGACTTTCCAGAGTCCCGAAATCCAGTGTTTTCGACGCACAATGAAAACCAAACGCAAGAGACACGGAGGGAGACAGCGTGACGTCGAATCAGTCGAATGCCGCAGCCGTGCGCGCCTTTCGCGTGCTGGAAACGCTCGCGGAGGCGAATCGCCCTTTATCGATGACCGAACTCGTCGATGCGCTCGGCCTGCCGAAGCAGACCGTGCATCGCATCCTCGTGCAATTGATGGACGCCTGGCTCGTGACACGCGGCGCAAGCGACAAGCTCTACGAATGCTCGGCGCGCGTGCGCACGCTCGCCATCAACGTGCTGATGCATGCCGGCCCCGCTGCGGCGCGTCATGCGCTGCTCGAACAGCTCGTGACGCGCGTCGGCGAAACCTGCAATCTGACGATGCTCGCCGGCAACGACGTCGTCTACGTGGATCGCGTGGAAACCGGCTGGCCGCTGCGCATGCACTTGCAGCCGGGCTCGCATGTGCCGCTGCATTGCTCGGCGAGCGGCAAACTGCTGCTCAGTTTTCTGCCGAAGGAACGGCGCGAACGCATGATCGAGCGCATGCCGCTGCGCTCCTACTCCGAGCGCACGATCACCGACCGCGACGTGCTGCGCCGCGAACTCGCCATGACGCGCCGCCGCATGCTCGCCATCAATGACCAAGAGCATTTGCAAGGCATGGTCGCGATTGCGGTGCCGGTGATGCTCGACCGCAATCGCGCGTGCGCGGCCATCGCCATTCAGGCGCCGGTGGGACGCATCGGGCTCGATCAACTGCTCGCGTTCGAACCCGATCTGCGCCGCGCCGCCGAGGAAACGGCCAGAACGTTCAGGGAATGAATCTACGGAAATGAACGCCGGTTTGCGATGCAACAAACCGGCACGCGTTCCGTTTTTTATCGTTCGACGGTTTGCAGATGCTGCGTCGTGTGTTCGTCCGCATCGCTCTCGATCTCCTGGCGGCCGCGCTTGAACACGATATACGCGACGATCAGAATCCCGAGACTCGCCACACCCAGCCAAAGCGGCTTGCGCTGATCGGGAATGAAGGCCATCGCGATGAGAATCGCCATCATCCCGATGATCGCCAGCCACGTCAGATAGGGAAATCCCCACATGCGCACGCGCAGGTCGTTCGCCTCGAAGCTCGTCATGCGGCTGCGCAGGCGCAGTTGCGAGAACGCGATCAGCAGATACACGAAGATCGCCACCGTGCCGTACGAATTGACGAGAAACGCAAAGACCGTGTCCGGCGAAATGTACGACATCACCACGGACACATAGCCGAACACCGTGCCGAGCAGAATGGCGCGCACCGGCACGCCGCGCTTGTTCACCTTCGCGAGACCGAGCGGCGCGTCGCCGTGACGCGTCAATGCAAACAGCATGCGCGAGGCGGCATACAGCCCCGAATTGAGCGCGGAGAGCACGGCGGTCAGCACGATCCCGTTCATCACGTTGGCCGCGGCGGGCATGCCCATCACTTCGAGCGCGCTCACGTAGGGCGTCGCCATCTGATGCGAATTCCACGGCACCAGCGCGACCACCAGCGCAACCGAGCCGACGTAGAACACCAGCACGCGCGTGATGACCGAATTGGTCGCCTTCGCGACGGCGCGCGCCGGTTCCTTCGCCTCAGCGGCCGCAATGGTCACGATCTCCGCGCCGAAGTAGAAGCCTGTCGCGGCCACGGCGCCCGTCATCACCGGTCCGATACCTTTGGGCATGAAGCCGCCGTGTCCGAGGAAGGTCGTGGCGACATCGGTCGTGTGCATCGATGCGGGCCACAAGCCGCACACATAGAGACCGCCGAGAAACAGAAACACGACGATCGCGCCGACCTTGATCGACGAAAACCAGAACTCGAACTCGCCATAGCTCGCAACCGAGATCAGGTTCGTCAGGGTGAGCACGACGAGCAGCACGAGGCTGATGATCCACGCGGGCACATCGGGTATCCAGAACTGCACGAGCTTGGCGCCCGCGACCGCTTCGAGCGCAATCACGATGACCCAGAAATACCAGTACATCCAGCCCGTCAGAAAGCCGGCGAGACGTCCGGGCCCGCGTTGAGTCTTGAACGCCAGCCGTGCGTATTCATAGAACGATCCGACGGTGGGCATCGCGCAAGCCATCTCGCCGAGCATGCGCATGACGAGCACCACGAGACCGCCGGTAATGAGGAACGAGAGAATCGCGGCGGGCCCTGCCTGCTGGATCACCACACCGCTGCCGACGAAAAGCCCGGCGCCTATGACGCCGCCCAGCGCGATCATCGTCATGTGGCGCTGCTTGAGGCCGCATTTGAGATCGCCTTTGTCCGTGTTCGAATGCATGTCGTCTCCTGAATCTGCTTTAGTCGATTGCGCCCGCGAGTGCATGGCCCGCGAGTCGCGCATGTCATTGCGTTATGTCCTGCCGGTCTCCTTCATGCGTCAAAGCGCGGGGCGATCCTTGCGATACGCGTTCTTCACCGCGATCTTGCCGTCCCTGAACGTAAAGACATCCACCATGCGTGCCTCGATGCGCGCGCCATCCGTCTTCGTTCCGCGAAACGTCGATTCCGATACGCCGCGCTCGCCGCTCACGAAATGCTCGCCGTCCTTCCACGATGCATCGGGGAACGTTTCCCACGCGAGCGCGAAACCACGGCGCACGTCATCGCGACCGCGGAACGTGCGGCCCAGCGCATCGGGTCCGGCCACGCCGTGAAAGACGCATTCGTCCGCCATGCAGTCCATCAATGCGTCGAGGTCGTGACGGTTCCATGCATCGTTGAACGTCTGCAAGAGGCCGAGGTAATCCTGATTCGTTTGAGTGCTCATGTGTCGATGTTGTCAGTGTGTTGAGAAAGGGTTCAGCGCTTCTCGTCCTGCGCCAGATACTTGTGATAGAGGAAGCGTTGGCCGACGCGGCGAAACGGCGCGAAGCCCTTCCATCGCACCTTGCCCATCACGTTCGGATATTCGAGCGCGGAATCGTAGATCGGCAGATCGTCGCGACTGTGCTGCCACTTGCCCGCGACGCGCTCGGCAAGACGCCGTCCCGCATGCGCGGAAAACGACACGCCGTTGCCGCCATAGCCGACCGCGTAAAAGATGCTCTGCTGCGGATCGGGCTGTGCGACGCGCGGCATCATGTCGTGGCTCACGTCGACCCAGCCCCACCACGAATAATCGATACGAATACCCTTGAGCGACGGAAACTTGCGATGCAGGCCTTCGATCAGCACGTCCATATGCCGCGGGTTCGATGCATCCGCGCCGGTGATCGCGCTGCGGCTGCCGATCTGCACGCGGTTATCCGGCAGCAGCCGATAGTAGAAGCGCAGCGTGCGCGTATCGGTGATGACCTGACGCGTGCGAAAGCCCGTCGCCGTCAGTTCTTCCTGCGTGAGCGGGCGCGTCACGAGCGAGTTCGAAAGAATCGGCATGATCTTCGCGTCGAGCGTGCGATGCATGTCGTTGCGCGTATAGCCGCCTGTCGCGAACGCCACGGCCTTGGCGCGAATCACACCGCGCGGCGTGCGCACGTGATGCACGCCGCGAATCGTTTCGACATTGAGTACAGGCGTACCCGGATGCACCTTCACGCCGAGCGAGCGCGCCATGCGCAGATAGCCGAACGCGAGCTTGAGCGGATGCACGCCGATACCATCGGGTTCGAGCAACGCGCCGCAGCTCTCGCGATCGTCGACATACGATTGCGCGACTTCCTTCGCGCTCAGCATGCGCGTGTCGTAGCCGAAGACATCGCGCATGACCCTGCACTCGTTGGTGAGGAAGTCCATCTTGCGTGCCCGATGCGCGATATACAAATGCCCGCCCGGCTGCGGATCGCACGCGAATTCGCCGATCAGCCGCTTGAACGTGTCGAAGCCTTCGCGAATCTCGGCATCGAGCTTGAGCGCCGTCTGCTTGCCCCAGCGTTCGATCCATTGCGACCTGTAGAGACGGCCGCTCGCGTTCTGCCCCTGGCCGCCGTTGCGGCTCGTGCAGCCCCACGCGGTGCGGTTCGCATCGACGACCATTGCGCGGATGCCATGCTCGCGGGCCAGAAAGAGCGCGGTGGATAGACCGGTGAATCCCGCGCCGACAATCAGCACGTCGACATCGGCATCGCCGGGCAAGGGGCCGTCGTCTTCGGGCGGCTCGCCTGCTGTCGCCACCCAGTAGGTAGGCGCGTAATTCATCGCCTCGCGGCCGATGGGCGAAACGAGCGGATCGTAGAGCGGATCGTATGGGGCGCACGCGCCACGAAGGGCCGGCGCAGCGAAATCGAGAGTAGCCACCGATAACTCCTTGGAAAGTACCCTCATACTGCACCGAACTTTTTTTGCCGCTTAGTACCAGGCCGAAACCATCGTTAGTGCCAGGGCGGCATGTGCTGCACCGTGATTTTTTGAATTTTCTGGCCCTAGCGAATGGCCGTTTCTGGCACTACGCCCGGTCAATTTTGTTTGGCCATACTGGACCGAATCACCTTCCTCCCGCGCAGATCGGTTCTCGCGCGGAGCCAATGATCATACGGAGTGGACCATGCTCAAAGTCCTGATCGGACTCGGTTTGCCTTTTATCGGCGTCGTCGGCTTGCTGCCGTGGGCTGCGTCGAACGATTTCTACGTGCTCGGCATTCCGTTTATTTACGCGTGGATTTTCGGCTGGTTCGTCCTGACGTCCGTTTGTCTGCAACTGTGCTGGATCTTGTTCGACAAAAAAGCTGAACGGCGCGAGCCGCGCGGCGCATAGAGGAGAAAGTCAGCATGGCTTCCACGGTATTTCTGGGCTTCATTGCGCTGTCGCTGTGGCTGGCGATACGCGCGGGCAAGGGACGCGGCTCGCAGAGCGTGCATGACTTCTTCGTCGCGTCGCGCCAGTTCGGCGCGTGGCTCGTATTCTTTCTCGCGGCGGGCGAAATCTACAGCATCGGCACGATGGTCGGGTTTCCCGGCGGCATCTACGCGAAAGGGCCGACCTACGGCGTGTGGTTCCTCGGCTATATCCTGCTCGCCTACCCGATCGGTTATTTCGTCGGACCGAAAATCTGGGAGGCGGGCAAGCGGTATAACGCGATCACCTTGCCGGATCTCTTCAAGGGACACTTCGCGAGCCGCGGACTGGAACTGATCGTTGCAATTTCTGCGCTCGTGTTTCTGCTGCCCTGGGGTCAGTTGCAGTTCACCGGCCTGGTCGCCGCGCTCAAGGGTCTGGGCTGGAACTTCAATCCCGTCTATCTCATCATGATCTCGGCGCTGCTCGCGTTCGCCTATATCGCGATTGCCGGCGTGCGTGCGTCGGCGTATATCGCGATTTTGAAGGACATCCTGATGGTGGCGGCCATCGTCATTACGGGCGTGGCGGTGGCATGGGAAGCGGGCGTCGAGCCGGTGTTCAGGGCAGCGAGCCAGCACGTATCGAACGCGATGAACGCGCATCAACTCACCTTCTCGATGAGCACGATGCTGTTCCAGTCGCTCGGCTTCTACGTGATGCCGTTCGCCATTCAGAATTTCTTCACCGCGAAGAGCGCCAACACGATCCGTCGCTCGCAGGTCGTGATGCCGCTCTACATGCTGATGTATCCGTTCCTCGTGGTCGCGTCGTACTATGCAATCGCGCAGAACGTGCCGCTCGGCTCGCCCAACGAAGCGTTCTTTACCGCTGTCGTGCATCTGCTGCCGCCGTGGCTCGTCGGTCTGGTCGCGGCGGGCGCGTCACTCTCGGGGCTCTTGGTGCTCGCGGGCATCTGCCTTGCGATCGGCCCGGTGGTCACGCGCAATCTGCTGCCGAACATGCCGGAGACGCGCCAGAAGGCCAGCGCAAAAGTGGTGATCGGCCTGTATCTGCTGCTCTCTATCGGCATGACGCTCGCGACGCCCAATCTCATGCTCACGCTCATCAACATGACGTACTACGGCGTCACGCAGTTCTTCCCCGGCGTGATCGCCATCGTGTTCGGCCTGCGCGTGAGCGCGCGTGCGATCGCTTCAGGGTTGCTCGTCGGACAAGTGCTCGCGGTTGTCCTGTACGCGTTGAACGTCGATATCGCGGGCCTGAACCTCGGCCTCGTGTGTCTCGCGGCGAATGTGCTCGTCGTGTTTCTCGCGAATCCTGGCGCGGGCCGCAAGCATGTTCACGCCGATCTGATCCACTCGAACGACTCATGACCCACACCGACAACAACGCAGTCAAAGTGCTCGTCGCACGCAGAATCGTGACGATGAATCCGCAACAGCCCGTCGCCACGCATGTGGCGATCCGCGACGGCAAAATTCTCTCCGTCGGCACGCTCGACGACATGCGTCAATGGACCGGCGCCGAACCCGACACGACCTTCGCCGACAAAGTGCTGATGCCGGGTCTCGTCGAAGGCCACTCGCATTTGATGGAAGGTGCCATGTGGAGCGCGGTCTATGTCGGCTACTACGAGCGCCGTGGCCCGGACGGCACGCGCTGGCCCGGTCTGCAATCGCTCGACGCAGTGATCGAGCGATTGCAGGACGCGCAGCGCGAACTCGACGACCCCGCCGCGCCCTTGCTCGCCTGGGGCTTCGATCCGATCTTCTTCGGCAGCGAGCGCCTGACTGTCACGCAACTCGATCGCGTATCGGCAACACGCCCGATCGCCATCCTGCATGCGAGCGTGCATCTGATGAACGTGAATTCGCCGATGCTCGACGTCGCGGGCATCGATGAAGACACGGATGTCGACGGCATCGTAAAAGATGCGCACGGCAAGCTCACCGGTGAGTTGCAGGAGTTCGCTGCGATGTTTCCGGTGTATCGCGTGATCGGCGCGAAGCTCTCGCTTTCCGCGAGCGACAATCCGGATGCGATCCGCGCGTTCGGTCGTGTCGCGCAACTCGCGGGCGTGACGACGGCCACCGACCTGCTCAACGATCTCTCCGACCAGGGCATGCGCAACCTCGTCGAAGTGACGCGCGACGCGCGCTTTCCGATTCGCCTCGTGCCCGCGTTCGGGCCGCAGCGCAATCCTGAAGGCGGCCCGGCGCGCGTGCTCGAAGCAATCGAACTCAACTCCGACAAGCTGCGCTTCGGGCCGGTGAAATTCATCGTCGACGGTTCGATTCAAGGCTTCACCGCGCGCCTGCGCTGGCCGGGTTATGTGAACGGCAAACCGAACGGCTTGTGGCTGATTCCGCCGGAACAGTTTGTCGAGACCTTCCTGCCCTTCCATCTCGCCGGTCTGCAACTGCATATCCACACGAACGGCGACGAAGCCACCGAACTCGTGCTCGATGCAATCGAAACGATCGTGAGTCGCCATCCGCGCGCGGATCATCGGCATACGCTGCAGCATTGCCAGATGGCCGATGCGCGGCAACTCGCACGCGCCGCGCGTCTCGGCATGTGCGTGAACTTCTTTTCGAACCACATCTATTACTGGGGCGATGCGCACTACATGCAAACCATGGGCGCCGATCGTGCGAACCGCATGAACGCGGCGGGCACGGCGAACGCGCTCGGCATCACGTTCGGTCTGCACTCGGATGCGCCGATCACGCAGCTCAATCCGCTCTTTACTGCGTGGTGCGCGGTGCAGCGCGAGACGGCCTCGGGACGCGTGTTGGGTGAAGCGGAACGTCTGAGCGTAGCCGATGCATTGCGCGCGATCACGCTCGGCGCGGCGCATACCATCGGTATGGACGATGTGATCGGCAGCATCGAAGTGGGCAAGTTCGCGGACTTCGCCGTGCTCGATGAAGATCCGCGCGAGGTTCCGCAAGAGCGTCTTGGGCGCCTGCACGTGTGGGGCACGATACTCGGCGGCCGCGTGTTTCAGGCACCTGCATCATGACGCCGATTCCGCTCGCCGTCATCGGCGGCTATCTCGGTGCGGGCAAGACGACGCTCATCAACGCGCTCTTGACCAACACGCAAGGCCGCCGCGTCACGGTGCTGGTCAACGACTTCGGCGCGATCAATATCGATGCCGCGCTGATCCGCGAGCGCAGCGACGATGTGATCGGCCTGGAGAACGGCTGCGTGTGCTGCTCGATCGGCGGCAAGCTGATGGAGACGCTCATCGATATCGGCGCGCGCGACGTGCGGCCTGATCTGCTCGTGATCGAAGCGAGCGGCGTGTCGGATCCGCTGCGCATCGCGCAAGTCGGCATGCTCGATCGCGCGTTTCGTTTGCAGGGCATCGTCGTGGCGGTGGATGCGGAACGCATCGAGGACACGCTCGCGAATGCGTATATCGGCGATATCGCGCGGCGGCAGATAGAAAGCGCGACTTCGATCGTATTGACCAAGACCGATCTTCTCGACGAAGCGGCGGCGCACACCGCGCGCGCTCGCGTCATGGCGCTCGCACATACGCGCATCGTGTTTGAAGGCGATCGAGGTAAGGTGCCCGGTGCGTTGTTTTTCAGCGAAGATGCGGCATATCGCGAACGCATCAAACCGCACGCATTCATGCCATCGCGTCATCTTCCCGAAACACTGCGCAGCTTCACGTTTCGCTCCGGTGAATGTTTCGATCGGGCGAAGCTCAAAGCGGCGTGTGCGTCGTTTTCCGATCGGCTCCTGCGGGCAAAGGGTTTCGTGCGTTTCAGCGATGGCGCCTGCGCGGAGATTCATGTCGTCGGCAGGCGATGGCATATCACGCCGCGCCGCGATATCGATGTTTCAGACACGCAGATCGTGGTGATCGGCCTGCTCGATGCGGACGAGATCGAGCGCGCGTTAGGTGCGGCTTCTGCGGCGCGCACCGAGCCATGCGGCGAGCTTCGCGAATAGCGTCATATCCGGCGGCACGGATAGATCGACGGCAAAGTGATGCCGATAATACGGGCTCAGATCGAGCCCAACGCCGAGCCCGAGCACTTCCACCTTGCGCGCCGTCTCGTGCTTGTCGACGACTTCGCGCAAATGCTGGTCGAGGTAATTCGCGTCGTTGGCCTGCGCGGTTGCACTGTCCATCGGGCTGCCATCCGAAATGACGACGACGATGCGTCGCGCTTCATCGCGCGCAAGCAGTCGCGCGCAAGCCCAGTCGAGCGCTTCGCCGTCGATGCCTTCGCGAAACAGATCGGCCTTGAAAAGCGCGGCAATATCGCCGCGCGCGACACGCCAGCTCGCATCGCCTTCCTTGAATATCATGTGGCACGCTTCGTTGAGCCGCCCCGGATACTTCGGCTTGCCCCGGGCCTGCCAGTCGAGCTTCGCGCGTCCGCCGTTCCATGCACCGGTCGTGAAGCCGAGCACTTCGGTCGCGACGCTTGCCATGCCGAGCGCGCGCACGAGCACATCGATCATCACGGCAACCGGTTCGATGCTTGCCTTCATCGAGCCCGAGCAATCGATCACGAAGCTCACCGCGCAGTCCGCATTCGGCCGTTCGCGTTCGCGCCTGAACACGCGTCGCTCGCCCGGCGATGCGACCACTTGCGCGAGACGCCGTCCGTCGATGCGGCCGTCTTCCTCGCCGAACGACCAGCCATCGCGGCGCGGCATCGCTATCGAAGCCTGCAGCATGCGTGCGAGTCGCGGCACGTTGATATGTCTCGCGGCGATCAGATCGTCGAGGCGCTCGCGATATTCGCGCAGCAGCGCGGCTCGAATGCGTGTGGCCGGGCGGATGGTCTCGTCGTAGCGCTTCGTGAACACGCGGTACGCTTCGCCCGATGCTTCGCGCGCACTGCTCTCACCGCTCATCGCGAGCGCAAGCCGTTCGAGTTCGCCCTCTTCGTCGTCGATATCGAACCATGTGCCGAGCATCGTGCGCGCGGCTTCTTCATCGTCGTCGTCGGACGATGCATTGTGCTCGACGAACGCATGCCGCACATCGCGCACCATCGCGCCGATGCGACGCGCGATATCGAGCGCATGGACCGCATACGCGCGTTGATCGCCGCGATGCCGCCGCAGTCCTGCCAGCGCAACGCCGAGCGATGGCGCGAGCGCCGCGCGCGTCGCTTCGATCAGTCCTTCGGTCTGTTCGAGCACGGCATGCCCGGAAAGACGCGAGGCCGCCATTTGCGCGACCGTGTAGATCAACAGACCGATGTCGCTGTCGAGCAGTCCGGCTTCATGGCACGCGCGCGACCACGCATCGAAGCGATGCTGCACGTTGCGCCGCACGCCTTCCATGCCGGCGGGCGCGAGCGTTTCGCAGCGCAATTGTTCGAGCATCTCGAAGATCACACGCGCGACCGGATCGTCCGGCATCGATTCACGATGCCGCGCCGCATCCGAATGCGCGATGCGCAGCGCCGACGCATCCGCCGCACCGCGCGTCGATGCGAGCGGCTCGTCGTCCCGGCGTTCGCCGCGTAAATGCGGCGCCTGCAACGCAACCGGCTGCAAATGGCGATACAACCTGCCGCCTCGATAATGCAGCGCGCCATCGCCCGTCAACGCACGAACGGTTGCCGCGCACAGCGCATCGCGCCGTGCAAGCTCGCGCGGGCCGCTCATTTCGCGGGCCCCTCGCTTTCCGTATGCCATTGCGACGGCGTTTCGAGTTCATCGCCGAACGCGCGCTGAAAATATTCCGCGACGATCGGCCGTTCCGCTTCGTCGCATTTGTTCAGGAAAGTGAGACGCAGCGCGAGCTTCACATCGCGGAAGACCTCGCAGTTTTCCGCCCAGTTGATGACGGTGCGCGGCGACATCAGCGTCGAGAGATCGCCGGACTGGAAGCCGCGTCGCGTGAGCCCGGCCATGCTCACCATGGAATCGACGAGCGCGCGGCCCGCGTCGTGATCGAACTGCGGCACACGCGCGAGCACGATGCGCGCCTCTTCTTCCCGCGACAAATAATTGAGTGTCGCGACCACGTTCCAGCGGTCGATCTGCGCGTGATTCAGCATCTGCGTGCCGTGATACATGCCGTTCAAATTGCCGAGGCCTATCGTGTTGGTCGTCGCGAACAGGCGAAAAAAACGATGCGGCTGGATCACGCGGTTCTGGTCGAGCAGCGTGAAACTGCCTTCGCGTTCCAGAATGCGCTGGATCACGAACATCACGTCGGGGCGGCCCGCGTCGTACTCGTCGAACACGAGCGCAATCGGCCGCTGAAGCGCCCAAGGAACGATGCCTTCCTGAAACTCGGTGACCTGAACGTCGTCCCGCACGACGATCGCGTCCTTGCCGACGAGATCGAGCCTGCTCACGTGGCCGTCGAGATTCACGCGCATACACGGCCAGTTGAGCCGCGCCGCCACCTGTTCGATATGCGTCGACTTGCCCGTACCGTGCAGCCCTTGCACCATCACGCGACGGTTGTAGGCGAAGCCTGCCAGGATCGCCATCGTCACTTCCGGATTGAAGCGATACGCGTCATCGATTTCCGGAACGTGCGGATCGCGTGTGCTGAATGCGGGCACCTGCAGGTCCGTATCGATGCCATACAGCGTGCGCACGGACACTTTCCGGTCCGGCTCGTCCATCCATGTTTCGCGCATCATGATGCATTCGTCTCCCAGTGCCGAACGCTCATGATAGCTGTGAATTTTTTTCGGAACAAATTATTTCGTTTATTTTTATCCATTCGGCCTATGAAGGGCTGATCGGCACCTCAATTACAATTATGTCGAACGAATTCAATGGAAAAGCGCCGATGGACAAGCCCGATACGCCCACGCTGCGAGCATTCGCGTTGCTCGAATATCTCGTGCAGGCGGGGAATCCCGTGTCGCTGACGGAGATGGCCGACGACATGGGCATGCCGAAGCCGTCGCTGCACCGCATGCTCGCGTCGCTCGAAGCGGGCGGTCTTGTGATCCGCGAACCGGGCGACAAGAACGCGTACGTCGTCGGGCCGCGCCTCGCCCGGCTCGGTCTCGACGTGATGACGCACGCAGGCGCGCGCCGCCTGCGCCACGCGATTCTCATGCGGCTCGTTTCCGATCTCGGCGAAACCTGCAATCTCACGATGCTGCACGAAAACGAAGTGCTGTATCTGGATCGCGTCGAGGCGCCTTGGCCGCTGCGGCTAGACCTGAAGCCCGGTTCGCACGTGCCGGTCTGGTGCAGCGCGAGCGGCAAGCTGCTGCTTGCAATGTTGCCGCGCGAGGAACGCAACACGCTCGTACGCTCGATGAAACTCGAGCGCTTCACCGCCAACACCATCACCGATACCGAGATGCTGGAAGCGGAACTCGACCGCATCGCGAAGAAGGGCGTCGCGATCGACAACGAGGAATTCGTGCAGGGCATCGTGTGCGCCGCCGCGCCTATCGTCGATGCGGACGGTGCCTGCATCGCGGCGATTGCCGTGCACGCGCCGGTGTCGCGCTCGCCGCTGTCGCGCGCGCTGGAAATGGTGCCGCGCCTGAAAGAAGCCGCCGAGGATCTGCGCAAAACCTTCTGAACTCGCGCGCCTAAAGCATAAAACTGCAACCGCTTGTTCCGGAAATTCTGGCGCGATGGGGCGATTACGGGTTAAAGTACCCCGTAATCCGAAACCAATTGTTCCGTTTCCGGTTATGCGCGAAGTCACTCATCTCGACCCCGCCGAGCACGCCGGCGAAGAAGCACGGACACTCCGTCCGCTCGCGGTGCTCGAACAGCTCGCGGCGGCCGGACACCCCTACACGCTGTCGCAACTCGCCGCGCGGCTGCGCATTCCCAAGGCGACGCTCCTGCGCCTGATCGACGCGCTCGAAACGCAGGGCTACGTCACCCACATGCCGGACTCGCGCGGCACCGACCGCGGCATTGCGCTCGGGCCCCGCGCCGCACAACTCGCGCTCGCGACGCTCGCCAACAATTCGTTCACGCGCGCGTGCCGCTCGATCCTGCGCGCGCTCGTCGACGTGATCGGCGAAAGCTGCAACCTCACCGCGCTCGACGGCGATACCGTCCTGTATATCGAGCGCGTTGAGACCGCCGAGCCGCTGCGCCTGCACATGCAGGCCGGCATGCGCGTGCCGCTGCACTGCACGGCGAGCGGAAAGCTGTTTCTCTCGCAGATGCCGCTCGCCGAGCGCCGGCAAATTCTCGGCCGCCTGACGCTCACAAAGAAAACTCATCGCACGCTGACCGACCGGGCGCTGCTCGAAAGCGAACTGGAGCGCCTTGCCGCGCGCGGCATCGGCATCGACAACGAGGAATTCGTGCTTGGCATGGTGGCGGTCGCGGTGCCCATCACCGACGCCGCAACCGGACGCGTGCTCGCGTGCCTCGCCGCGCACGCGCCGACCGCGCGCGCGAATCTCAACGATCTGCTCCAGGCCGTGCCGCAGTTGCGCGACACCGCCGTCAGGCTCGCGACGCTCATCGACGCATCCGATGGCCTCACGCTGATGGCGCGGCATCGCCCATCGGGGCGCTAGTTTTTTTCTCCGCAGACGTCCGCCGTTCAGGCCGCGACGTCGTCCCGTCACGCTCGCCCCGGCATCGTTCCGATTTTTTTAGAAACAAAACATTCCGTTTTTCTAAAAAATAGTTGACGTCGATCGCACCTCATCCTACGATGCTCTCACGACACATATTTCGGAACCAAACGTTCCGCTTTTCATCCGGAGACATCTCATGAGCGAGCACGACCAAGCCCGTCCCTCCCAGACCACGCTCGCCGCGACCCACGCGGCGCCGAGCGGTCCACAGGCGATGACCCCATCCGAAGCCTTCGTCGAAACGCTCGCCGCCAACGGCGTGACCGAGATGTTCGGCATCATGGGTTCGGCTTTCATGGACGCGATGGACATCTTCGCGCCCGCCGGCATCCGCCTGATTCCCGTCGTTCATGAGCAGGGCGCCGGTCACATGGCCGACGGCTATTCGCGCGTGTCGGGACGTCACGGCGTCGTCATCGGGCAGAACGGTCCGGGCATCAGCAACTGCGTGACGGCCATCGCGGCGGCGTACTGGGCGCACAGCCCGGTCGTGATCGTCACGCCGGAAGCGGGCACCATGGGTATCGGTCTCGGCGGCTTCCAAGAAGCCAAGCAACTGCCGATGTTCCAGGAATTCACGAAGTATCAAGGCCACGTCACGCATCCGGCGCGCATGGCCGAATACACCGCGCGCTGCTTCGACCGGGCGATGTCGGAAATGGGCCCGACGCAACTCAACATTCCGCGCGACTACTTCTACGGTCAGGTCAAGGTCGAGATCCCCAAGCCCCAGCGTCTCGATCGCGGCCCCGGCGGCGACCAGAGCCTGAACGAAGCGGCCGATCTGCTTGCCGAAGCGAAATTCCCCGTGATCATTTCGGGCGGCGGCGTGGTGATGTCCGACGCCATCGAGGAATGCAAGGCGCTTGCCGAGCGTCTCGGCGCGCCGGTCGTCAACAGCTATCTGCATAACGATTCGTTCCCGGCCAATCACCCGCTGTGGTGCGGCCCGCTCGGCTATCAGGGCTCGAAGGCCGCGATGAAGCTGCTTTCGCAGGCCGATGTCGTGATCGCGCTCGGCTCGCGGCTCGGACCGTTCGGCACGCTGCCGCAGCACGGTCTCGACTACTGGCCGAAGGAAGCGAAGGTCATCCAGATCGATGCTGACCACAAGATGCTCGGCCTCGTGAAGAAGATCTCCGTCGGCATTTGCGGCGATGCGAAGGCAAGCGCCATCGCGCTCACGCAACGGCTCGCCGACCGCACGCTTTCGTGCGATGCGACGAAGGATGCCCGCGCGAAGACCATCGCCGCCGAGAAGGCCGCGTGGGAGAAGGAACTCGACGAGTGGACGCACGAACGCGACCCGTACAGCCTCGACATGATCGAGGAACAGAAGAGCGAGCGTCCGTTCAGCGGCGGCCAGTATCTGCATCCGCGTCAGGTGCTGCGCGAGCTCGAGAAGGCGATGCCGGAAGACGTGATGGTCTCGACCGACATCGGCAACATCAACTCGGTCGCGAACAGCTATCTGCGCTTCAACAAGCCGCGCAGCTTCTTCGCGGCGATGAGCTGGGGCAATTGCGGCTATGCGTTCCCGACGATCATCGGCGCGAAGGTGGCGGCGCCGCATCGTCCGGCCGTCTCGTATGCGGGCGACGGCGCCTGGGGCATGAGTCTGATGGAAACCATGACCTGCGTGCGCCACAACATTCCGGTGACGGCCGTGGTGTTCCATAACCGTCAATGGGGCGCGGAGAAGAAGAATCAGGTGGACTTCTACAACCGTCGCTTCGTCGCGGGCGAGCTCGATAACCAGAGCTTCGCCGAGATCGCGAAGGCGATGGGCGCGGAAGGCATCGTCGTCGACAAGCTGGAGGATGTCGGCCCGGCGCTCAAGAAGGCCATCGATCTGCAGATGAATCACGGCAAGACGACGATCATCGAGATCATGTGTACGCGCGAACTCGGCGATCCGTTCCGCCGCGACGCGCTCTCGAAGCCGGTTCGTATGCTCGACAAGTACAAGGACTACGTCTAAGTCCTCCGTCACGCCGCTCCGTGCCCGGAGCGGCGTTTTTCGTGACCCTAACGAGCCCGCCATGAAAGCCATGCACCGCATCATCGATCAGGCTCGCGGCCTGCCGATGCGCATCGTCCTCTCCGAAGCCGAAGACACGCGCGTGTTGCAGGCAGCGCAACGCGCGCACAAGGAAGGCATTGCGCGCATCGTGCTCGTCGGTTCGCGGGCGCGCGCGTATCAGGTGGCGGATGGCGCGGGCATCGATCTCGAAGGCATCGACGTCATCGATCCTTCTGCTTCAGCACTGACACAGCGCTTCGCCGAGGAACTCTTCGCGTTGCGCGAGAAAAAGGGCATGACGCCCGAGCAGGCGCGCGCCGCCGTGCTCGATCCGCTGTGCTTCGCCAACCTGATGGTGCGCACGGGTGACGCCGACGGCTCGGTGTCCGGCGCCGTGAACACGACGGCGGATGTCGTGCGTAACGCCATCCAGATCATCGGCGTGCGTCCTTCGTTCAAGCTCGTGTCGAGCTTCTTTCTGATGATGTTGTGCGAGCCTTTTCATACGATGAAAGGCGGCCTGATCTTTTCCGATTGCGCGCTCGTCGTCGAGCCGAATGCGGAGCAACTCGCCGAAATCGCGATGGCCGCCGCCGACAGCGCGCGCAGCCTCCTGATGGAAGATGCGCGCGTCGCGATGCTGTCGTTCTCGACGAGTGGCAGCGCGCATCATGCGGCTGTCGATAAAGTGATCGACGCCACGCGGCGCGTGAAAGAAGCGCGCCCGGGCCTCGCGATCGACGGCGACGTGCAGCTCGATGCGGCGATCGTCGCGGAAATCGCGCTGCGCAAGGTGCATCACTCGCAGATCGAAGGGCACGCGAATACGCTGATCTTTCCGAGCCTGGAGGCGGGCAACATCGGCTACAAGCTGGCGGAACGCATCGGCGGCGCGAAGGCTATCGGACCGTTGCTGCAAGGGCTCGCGAAGCCCGCCAACGACCTGTCGCGCGGTTGCAGCGCCGACGACATCTATCACGTGATCGCCGTGACCTGCGTGCAGGCGCAAGCGGCGCGGCACGCAACACGCTGAGCCGCATCATGGATACGCGAATCGACACCGAAGCGCTCGTCCAGCCCGACACGACGGACAGCGCGACGCTCGCGGAAAACACCGCGTCTGCGCGCGCCGACACGCCCACGTTGCGCGCCTTCAGCGTGCTCGAATATCTGGTCGCGGCGAAAGGCGCGCTGTCGCTGGCGGAGCTTGCGAGCATCGTCGAGCAGCCGAAGGCGTCGCTGCACCGCATGCTGCAATCGCTCGAAGCCGGCGGCTTTGTCGCGCGCGAGCCCGGCCAGAAGAATGCCTATGTGATCGGTCCGCGGCTGGAGCGTCTTGGCGTCGATGTGATGATGCACAGCGGCGCCCGCCGTCAGCGTCATGCGATTCTCGCGGGCCTCGTCGCCGATCTCGGCGAGACCTGCAACCTGAGCATGCTGCATGAGACACAGGTGCTCTATCTCGACCGCTGTGAATCGACCTGGGCGCTGCGCCTCGAACTCAAGCCCGGCTCGCATGTGCCCGCGCATTGCAGTGCGAGCGGCAAGCTGCTCCTCGCGATGATGCCGCGCGACGAACGGTGCGCACTCGTCCGGGCAATGCCGCTCGAACGCTTCACGCCCAACACGCTCGACGATCCGAACCTGCTCGAAGCCGAATTGGATCGCATCGCGCATAAACACATTGCGGTCGATAACGAAGAATTCGTGCAGGGCATTGCCTGCGTCGCCGTGCCGGTCTTCGACTCGCGCGGCAAGTGCATTGCGGCCATCGCCGTGCACGGTCCGGTCTCGCGCATGACGCTCTCGCGTGCGCTGACTTTCGTGCCGCGTCTTCAGCGCGCGGCGGCGGAACTCGCGGCCACGTTCTGATGCGTCGCAGCATCATTAGTTCGGATTACGAATCAAATAAAGCGCATTGGGGACAACCCGAATCGCCCCTTCGATTCTGAATCGAATACCGCATTTTTCGTTTCACTTTCGCGCACGTCCGCGTTTTTCTCTTGGCTTCTCGGCCCGCATCTTCCACATTGAACGAAACGCCAAACGAAACGATTCGTTCCAGAAGAAGACTCCAGGAGACAAGTCTCATGCAGCAAGAAGTCGATTACATCGTCGTCGGTGCGGGCTCGGCAGGATGCGTGCTCGCCAACCGTCTGAGCGCCGATCCGACCAGCACGGTGCTGCTGCTCGAAGCAGGCGGACGCGATACGAGCCCGTGGATTCATATTCCCGTCGGCTACTTCAAGACGATGCACGATCCCGAACTCGACTGGTGCTACCGCACCGAGCCGGACGACGCGGTCGCCGGACGCAGCATCGACTGGCCGCGCGGCAAAGTGCTGGGCGGCTCCAGTTCGCTCAACGGCCTGCTCTACGTGCGCGGTCAACGCGAGGATTACGACCGCTGGGCCGAACTGGGCAATGCAGGCTGGAGCTTCAGGGAAGTCCTGCCCTACTTCAAGAAGTCGGAAGATCAGGAACACGGCGCGAGCGACTATCACGGCGCGGGCGGACCGTTGAAGGTGTCGGACCTGCGCTTGCGTCGCCCGATCGCCGATCATTTCATCGCGGCGGCGCAGGAAACGGGCATTCCGTTCAACGAGGACTACAACGGCGCGACGCAGGAAGGCGTCGGCTATTTTCAGCAGACGGCCTACAAAGGCCTGCGCTGGAGCACCGCAAAGGGCTTTCTCAAGCCCGTGCGCGAGCGCCGCAACCTGATCGTGCAGACGCGCGCACAGACGCGCCGCGTGCTCTTCAACGGCCGCGAAGCCATCGGTATCGAATATGTGCATGACGGCGTCGTCAAGACGGTTCGTGCGCGCGTCGAAGTGATTCTCGCGGCCGGTGCAATCGGCTCGCCGCAGATTCTGCAGAACTCGGGCGTCGGTCCGTCGAGCGTGCTCAACAACGCGGGCGTTCAGATCAGGCATGAGTTGCCCGGCGTCGGACGGAATTTGCAGGATCATCTGCAAGTGCGGCTCGTGTTCAAGACGCGTGAGCGCACGCTCAACGACGAAGTCAACAATCCGCTCAAGAAGGCGCTCGTCGGATTGCAATACGCGTTCTCGCGCACGGGTCCGCTCACGCTCGCGGCGAGTCAGGTCGTGATCTTCACGCGCTCGTCGCCCGCGGCTACGCGTCCCGACATCCAGTTTCATATGCAACCGCTCTCCGCCGACAAACCCGGTCAGGGCGCGCATCCGTTCTCGGCGTTCACGTCCTCCGTGTGTCAGTTGCGTCCGTTCAGCCGCGGCAGCGTGGAGATCCGCTCGAACGATCCGCTGCAATATCCGGCGATTCACGCCAACTATCTGTCGGACGAACGCGATCATCCCATCGTGATTGGCGGCATCAAGGTTGCGCGCCGTATCGCCGCCGCGCCTGCGCTTGCGAAGCACATCGAGTCGGAGTTCATTCCCGGGCCTGACTATCAGACCGATGCCGATCTGCTCGATGTCGCGCGCAAGTTCAGCCAGTCGATCTATCACCCGGCGGGCACCTGCAAGATGGGCAGCGACGCGCTCGCGGTCGTCGATGAACGCCTGAAGGTGCGCGGCATCGGACGCCTGCGTGTGGTCGATGCATCGATCATGCCGGAGCTCGTCTCGGGCAACACGAATGCGCCCGTCATCATGATCGCGGAGAAGGCCGCCGACATGATTCTCGAAGACCGGCGTTATCGACAAGTGACCCAGCAAGTGACCCAACAAGTGACCCAGCAAGTCACGCACGAAGAAGAGCAACCGCAAGCCGTTTTGCAAAAGCGCATGGCCCATGCAGGACAAAGAGACTGAACACAAGTCTTGATCCATACGTAGCGATAAGCAGACATACGGAGACAACCATGAACGCACTGCCCCGAACCGATGGCAAGCAGATGAGGAAAGTCGTCGTCGCCAGTCTCATCGGCGCGACGATCGAGTGGTACGACTTCTTTCTATACGGCGTGGTCGCCGGCATCGTCTTCAACAAGCTGTACTTTCCGAGCGGCGATCCGCTCATTTCGACGATGCTCGCCTACGGCACCTTCGCCGTCGGCTTTCTGAGCCGGCCGCTCGGCGGCGTGATCTTCGGCCATTTTGGCGATCGCCTTGGTCGAAAAAGCATGCTCGTGATGACGCTCACCATCATGGGCGTCGCGACCGTGCTGATCGGCATGGTGCCCACTTACGCGCAGATCGGCATCTGGGCGCCGTCGCTGTTGTTGCTGCTGCGCGTGTTGCAAGGCATCGGGCTGGGCGGCGAATGGGGCGGCGCAGTGCTGATGGCCTTCGAATATGCGCCCGAGAACAAGCGCGGCTTCTACGCGAGCATCCCGCAGATCGGTCTCGCGCTCGGCCTGTGTCTTTCGTCGGGCGTGGTGGCGGCTCTGTCGCTCACGCTGACCGATGCGCAGTTCCTCGCGTGGGGCTGGCGTCTCGCGTTCTTCCTGTCGTTCGCGCTGGTTTTGATCGGCATGTATATCCGCCTGAACGTGATGGAAACGCCGGAGTTCGCGCGCATCCAGAAGACGGGCGGCGAGTCGCGCATGCCGATTCTCGAAGTGCTCTCGAAGTATCCCGGCAACACGATCGCGGGCATGGGCGCGCGCTTCATCGACGGCGTGTTCTTCAACGTGTTCGGCGTATTCTCGATTTCATATCTGACGGGCACGCTGCATCTGCAACGCACCGATGCGCTGCTCGGCGTGATGGTCGCCGCCTTCGTGATGATCTTCACGATTCCGTTTTTCGGGCGCCTGTCGGATCGCATCGGCCGCGCGCGCATCTACTTCTGGGGCTCGCTCGCAACGGGTCTCTCGGCGTTCTTCGGCTTCTGGCTGATGAAGAACAGCGGCGGCAACACCATGCTCGCGTGGCTCGCGGTCGTGATTCCGCTGGGCGTTGTTTATGCGTCGATCTACGGACCGGAAGCCGCGCTCTTCGCCGAACTCTTCGACGCCAACGTGCGTTACTCGGGCATCTCGTTCGTGTATCAGTTCTCGGGCATCTTCGCGAGCGGCATCAGCCCGATCATCGCGACGTGGCTCCTGCAGCGCAACGGCGGCGATCCGTGGATGATCGCGAGTTATTGCCTCGGCGCGGGCATTATCAGCGCGCTATCGGCGGCGTGGGTCGGATTGCGGCAGCGGCGCTCGATGGCGTTTTCCGTGAGCTGAGCTTCCCACTCGTTCGACGAAGCCGCCGCGCCGAGCTTTCGGCGCGGCGGCTTTTTCATCGTACTGGCCATGCGTGCAAGCGACACGTAATATCCATGGATTACCGACACTTCTTGCAGGAGACATGCATGCCGACCCGCCCAACCGCCACGCTTTGGGCGCAGCTTTTCGAGCGTTCGCGGGTCTCGGGGATGAGCTTGCAGAACCAGATCCGCCAGATGATCGTCAACGCGATCCTGAGCGGCCACATCACGCCCGACTCCGCGCTGCCTTCGAGCCGCGAACTCGCGGATCAACTGAACGTGTCGCGCAATACGGTCGTGCTCGCGTATCAGCAACTCGTCGAGGAAGGCTATCTCGTGTCGCGCGAGCGCAGCGGCCATTTCGTCAATCCGGCCACCGACGAGCTGCAGCGCGGCTTCACCGCGACCAATTTGAGCGATGCGCCTGCCATCGACACGCAGCAAGGTCATCCCGACTGGAGCGCGCGCATCAAGCATGCGCCTTCGAATCAGCGCAATATCGTCAAGCCGTCGAACTGGCAAAGTTACGAATACCCCTTTATTTACGGGCAATTCGACACCGAACTCTTTCCGACGAGCGACTGGCGCGAGAGCTGCATGCACGGCCTTTCGGTGATGGAGATACGCAACTGGGCACCCGATCTTATCGAACGCGATGATGAAACGCTCGTCGAACAAATCCGCACGCGCGTGTTGCCGCGCCGTGGCGTGTTCGCGATGCCGGAGGAAATTGTCGTGACGAACGGCTGTCAGCAGGCGCTCTATCTGATCGCCGATCTGATGTGCGGTCCGCAAACGAAAGTCGGCATGGAGAATCCCGGCTATCCCGACGCGCGCAATATTTTCCAGCATCACAATGCGCAGATCGTGCCGCTGCATGTCGATGACGAAGGCGCGGTGATCGACGACGAAAGCATCGTTGCCAACTGCGACTACGTGTATGTGACGCCGAGCCATCAATGCCCGACCACGGTGACCATGCCGATCGAACGGCGGCGCCGGTTGCTCGATCTGTCGGTGAAGCACGACTTCATCGTCATCGAGGACGATTACGAGAGCGAGAACTCGTTCTCCGGCACGCCGCATCCCGCGCTGAAGAGCCTCGATACGGCGGAGCGCGTCGTGTATATCGGTTCGTTGTCGAAGACGCTCGCGCCCGGTTTGCGGCTCGGTTATATCGTGGCGCCGCGCACGCTGATCCGCGAATTGCGCGCGCTGCGTCGCCTGATGATCCGGCATCCGGCGGCGTATATTCAGCGCGCGTTCGCCACCTTTCTCGCGCTCGGGCATCACGACACGCTGTTGCGCAAACTTGGGCGCGTCTACAAAGAGCGCGCCGAAGTGTTGATGGATGCGCTCGCCACGCATCTGCCGGAGCTGCGTGCATCGAAGGTGACGGGCGGCGCGTCGTGCTGGGTCGAAGGCCCGCCCTGGCTCGATGCAACGCGTCTCGCGAAAGATGCGCAGGCGCTCGGCGTGCTGATCGAACCGGGCAGCGTATTCTTCGCCGATCCCGCCGATGGTCAGCGCTGCTTTCGCATGGGCTTTTCAGCGATTCGCGCGGAGTTGATCGAGCCGGGTGTGCGGGCGCTGGCGCAAGTGGTGCAGCAGCGCCGACCCTGATCTTACGCGCCTATTTCCAAGGCGCCATCGCATGAAAGACGCCATCGCGCCGCACGAGCGCATGAAACAGCGCCGCCGCGAGATGCACCACGATCAACGCAAAGAAGCACAGCGCGAGAAACTTGTGCGCGTTCCATAGCAACGTATGCAATGAATTGCTATGCGGCAGCAGCGACGGCAGCCGCACGCCGAACACTACAACCGGATAATCCGCCGCCGACAACATGCCGTAGCCGAGAAGCGGCAGCCCGATCATCAGCGCGTAGAACGCATAGTGCGACAAGTGAGCGGCGAGCTTCATCGGCTCGGGCATATTCGCGGGCAGCGGCGGCGCGCCGCGTGTGATGCGAACCACGAGACGAATCAGCGCGAGCACGAGTATCGCCACGCCGAGCGGCTTGTGAATCGAGACCAGCGTCAGATAGTCGGGCTTGACCGTCGACACCATGCCCACGCCGATAAACAGCATCGCGAGGATGCATATCGCCATGATCCAGTGCAAGGCGCGTTGCAGCGGCGAGAAGCGCTGCTCGTTGGTCGCGTTCATTGCTTGGCTCCTTGCGGGGGCGTGTGCGGGTAATCCTTGTCCTCCGCCGTGCGCCGGTTGAACGACACCGAATAGGCGGCGGAACGCGCGGCGGGAAAGGGATCGTCGGACACGCGCATGCCCGATGGCAGCACGGTCGGATCGAAGTTGAGATCGCGGCAAGGACCGTCCGGCTCGGGCTCGATGGCCTTCACGACCAGCGTGCCCACTTCCACCGTATGACGGTCCGGCGGCCACGCCTTGCTCGGATCGGCCGTGGGATCGCCGGGATTCGCAACCGTGACGACCATCGCCCAGCGTTGCGGCGCGCTCTGCACACGCTGCGTGATGTCGGCATCGAGGAAATTGGCGCCCTTCTGCTTCAGTTCATCCGGGGTGACATTTTCCGGTTTTGCCGCGGGGATGAAGGACCAGCGCACGGTCTGGTCTTGTCCTTCCGCATTCGTGAAGACGAAGCTGTTGAGGCTGTTGTAGCGATCGTCCGCATAAGAAGCGGTCCACGGCGCGCTGCCCGCCCACGCGCCGAACGCCGCGATCTCCGGATGCGCGCCGGCGAACTTCTGCATTGCCTCGGGATCGCTCTTGTTGGCGAGCGCGCGTTGCAGATCGTAGAAAGCCTGCGGCGTCGCGACGGGGAAGAACGGCGCGTCGATCATGGCGGAGCGCCATTCGCTTCGATCCGGCATGAGGACGCGCAAGCTCAGGCCGCGCACGCGCGCCATGGCGTCCGATGCCTTCGGGTCCGGGGTCGCGAGATTGAAGCGGCCGGTGACGGGCCAGGTGCCCTCAGCGAACATTTTGGCTTTGGAGAGCGCGGCGCCCGAACCGTTGGATTCGAAATCGCCGGTAAAACAGATGCCCTTGGCGTGATTGCGCCTGAAACCCGGCACCGCGCCGCCGGGCGGCGCAAGGCTGCCGACGATCTTCGCGGGCGTGAGGCGGTTCGGCGAAAGCCAGCCTGCCGTATAAGCGAAGACCGCAACCAGCGCGACGACGATAGCCGCGATGAGGATCAACGAAGGGACGGCCGAGCGCGGGGAGGCGTTTTTGTCAGTCATCGAGTCTCTCGATCAACGATTCTGCGGCAAAGCTAATCTAGCAGCGTGACGCGAATCGTGCCAGAAACGCGCAACAATCTCAGGCATCCTCCCATATCCAGTGCGCACGGATTAACGTTTAATTCATACGAAAGTAAAAACGACTCACTGGTAAAAATACCCTCCATTTGTTTCAACGGTTACGACTTTTATTCCGATCAAACGTTTACTTTCTCTTCATGAGAAAGTAATCTTGCGTCCGTCGTGGCGCCATTGAGCAAGTATTGCCATTGCCATGACGAGAAACCGGTAATTTTGGCGTCGCAGCGCTAAATGCTGCGATCCTCTCGCTGTTTTCTCTCTTCAGCGGATATGCACGGGCAAACGTTTGCCCGCTGTTAGTCATGTCCGCCCAATCCGCTCGGCCATCGATGCAACCGGCCGATCGTCGCCGTTTGGCTTTAAGCCGCTTAGCGTCCGAATTTCATATCGGATCGCGCCTTGATATTACGGGCGTTTGATTCGCATCACTAATCAAGCGCGTCTTTTATATCGGTTCTGGATTGAAGTCCGTGGATCGCAATCATCCATTAGTACTCCGTATTTAATATGAAGAATCTGGATTGCCTGCCCTTTCATACGGCCCGTTTATTCTCCGTGTCGAAATCTTTCACTGTCGCCAGCGCAGTTGCGGCAAGCGTGTTGCTCGCGGCCTGTGGCGGCGGCGGTGGCGGCAGCGATGCCTCGCCGGGCGCCGCGAGCGCCAACGCGGCCAGCAACGCCGCGCCCGCATCGTCGACCGGCACGACGAACCCGGCATCGACTTCGTCGGCCAGCACGTCGTCCGGCAATGCCGGTTCCACAGTAAGCAACGGTTCGGGCAGCGCGAGCACGGTCTCGTCGAACGTCGCGGCGCAGAACGCGCAGAGTGCGCAGAGTGCACCCAGCGCGCCAAGCACCGAAAGCCAGCAAAACGCTCCGAGCACGCAAGCCGGACAGCCCGCAGCCACCGCGCCTGCGTCGAACGCATCCACGACGCCCGTATCGAACACGTCGCCGGCAACCGGTTCATCGACCGCGAAGTCCATTTTCTACGGCGTGAACGGCCATAACAACGAAGGCGGCGCCTACGACATCTCCAGCCCCGCCCTGCAACTCTCGCAATTGCAGACGCTCGGCGCGAAGCTGTATCGCAACGAGGTCTACAGCCAGGCCAGCGCGACGAAGCTCGCAGGCGTCGCGAAGACGATGGCGGCAGGCGGCGTCACCGTGTTCCCGGTGCTCTTGTCGGGCATCGACTTCAACAGCGAGAACGACGCCTACAACGCGGGCTATGCACTCGGCCAGCAGACGGCGACCGCGTACAAGTATCCGTACTACGAGGTCAGCAACGAACTGGGCGCCGAGGCGCTGACCGGCAATGTCGACGGCGTGTATCCGCAGCACTTCGACAACACGAAGTTCCAGAAGGCGCGCGGCGTGATTCGCGGCATGATCGACGGCATCAAGTCGGTTGATACGAACGGCAAGATCGTCATGGGCGGCGGTGCGTGGCTGCACTACGGCTTCGATCAGATGCTCGCGAACGGCACACAGCCCGACGGTTCGACGGGGCATCCGGTCGTGAACTGGGACATCACCGCGTGGCACTGGTACTCGGATCAGGGCGATATCGCCAACGCATGCGGCGGCACCGGCTGTCACGACGTGCTCGGCGTGCTGCAGCAATTCGGCAAGCCGATCTGGATCACCGAGTACGGCGTGCGTCCGACCTACGGCAGCGACCAGCAGATCGCGTCATACCTCGTCGGCGACAAGATGATGGCGGAATTCGTCGCGGTGGCGTCGAAGTACAACGTGCAGGCGATTCAGGCGTACGAACTGTACGACGATCCGCCGGGCGGCGAAGGCGCGTACGGTCTGCTGAAGAACGACGGCAGCACGCAGAAGGCCTCGTTCACCGCGTACAAGAGCTTCGCGGCGAGTAATCCACGCTGATCATGACGAAGGCCGGGTTCAGTCGATGAACCCGGCCTTCGTGCTTTTATGCGTGGATGCGGGCGGTTGACAGAGCTTCTCGTCGACATCAGACTGCGGTCGTTCTCGTTTTCCATTGCGCCGTTCCAGGCCACCACGCATCGATGCCGACCACCCAGCTCTCCGTTTTCTTCTTCCTTCAAGCCGCCGTCATCGTGCTGGCGAGCCAGTTCGTGGGCCGGCTCGGGCAGCGTCTCGGCCAGCCGCAGGTCGTGGGCGAAATGATCGCCGGCGTGCTGCTCGGACCGTCGCTTTTCGGGCTGCTGTTGCCGCAATGGCAGCAGGCGCTCTTTCCCAAGGCGACCGTGGGCATGCTCTATGTCGCCGCGCAACTCGGGGTCGGGCTCTATATGTTTCTGGTCGGCACCGAGTTTCGCACCGAGCATTTCCGCACGCACGCGAAAAGCGCGATGAGCGTCTCGCTCGCGGGCATCGTCGCGCCGTTCGCGCTCGCTTTCGCGATGATGCCGTGGCTGCACACGATCCCCGGCCTCTTCGCCGACAAGGTGCGGCTCTACGAGGCCTCGCTGTTCCTCGGCGCCGCGATCGCCATCACCGCGTTCCCGATGCTCGCGCGCATCATCCACGAACGCGGGCTGACCGGCACCGCACTCGGCACGCTCGCACTCACGGCAGGCGCATTCGACGACGCCGCCGCATGGTGCATCCTGGCCATCGTGCTCGCGAGCTTCGGCGGCTCGTGGATGGGCGCCTACGCGGCAATCGGCGGCGGCGCGGCCTTCGCGCTGTTCATGATCTTCGCGGGCAACAAATTGTTGCGCAGGCTCGCTGCCGGGCTGAATCCGGACAAGCCGCTGCCCCATAGCGTGCTCGCCGCCGTGCTCGTGCTGTTCTCGCTGTGCGCCTTCGCGATGGACGCCATCGGCATTCATGCGGTGTTCGGTGGCTTCCTGCTCGGCATCGCACTGCCGCGCGGACCGCTGACCGAAAAGCTGCGCGAGATGCTGCAGCCGTTCGTCGTCGTGTTCCTGTTGCCGATGTTCTTCACCTACTCCGGTCTCAACACGCGGCTCGACATGCTGATGGATCCGGGCATTGCCGTCGCGGCCGCCGCGATCCTGTTCGCTTCGTTCGGCGGCAAGGGCATCGCGTGCTGGGCGGCGGCGCGGCTGAACGGCGAGCCTTCCGGCGACGCGATGGCCATCGGCGCGTTGATGAACGCGCGCGGGCTGATGGAACTGATCATCATCAACATCGGGCTCGCGGCGGGCGTGATTCTGCCGCGCCTGTTCTCCATCCTCGTATTGATGGCCGTGCTCAGCACGCTCATGGCGACGCCGCTGTTCAACTGGATCGTGCGGCGGCAGGCGGCGATGCAGTCGGCCATCGCGCGCTAGCCTGCGCTCAAGCGTCGCTCAAGCGTCGCTCAAGCGCGCCGCAGCCATTCGCGCCAGCCGCCGTACTCCGTGATATCGACGGCGCCGTCAAGCCCGTAGGCCTCGCAAACGAAGCCGGTCTGCCAGCTTCCATCCGCGAGTTCCACCTGGCCGAGCGCGAGCGGCGCGGGAATGCCCGCGAGAAACGAGCCGAATTCGGCACTCGGCATCTCCCATACTTCGACGGCGATGGCCGCGCCGTTGGCTTCGTCGCGCATCATGCCGGGCCGCTGCACCGCGCCGCCCGCCAGCGCATACAAGCGATAACGCGGCGCGCTCTTCGTCGCTGCGACGATCCGCGCGCCGCGTGCCTTCAACTGCGCGTTCAGCGCAAGCCCGTCGAGATGCGCGCCGCACACGACGAGCTTCATCCGGTCATGACGTGCAGCACGCGCGGGCGCATCGGTGTCCTGCTGCGCGCCGCCGATCAGCGGCACGGCAAGCTTGCGATGCAGCGCATCGGCCACGCTCAGCAGATATTGATCCGTGAACGCGCGGCCGAACAGCGTCACGCCCCACGGCAAGCCGTTGCGCATGAAACCCGCGGGCGCCGCGACGGCCGCATAGTCGAGCAGGTTCATGAAGTTGGTGTAATGCCCGAGCAGCGAGTTCGGGCCGATCGGATCGCGTTCGAGTTCCGCCAGCGTGACCGGCCGTGGAATCGATGGCGTCAGCACGCAGTCGAGATTGGCGAGCGCGGCATCGCAACGGTGTTTCAGCGCCTGCAGCTTGTATTGCGCATGAAACGCATCGACGGCGGTCGCGCCGGGGGCTTTCGCGAGCACATCGCGAATGACGGGCAGCACGGCATCCGGTTGCGACTCCATCAACGCACCGGCCACGCTGTAACGCTCGGCCACCCACGGACCTTCATAGAGCAGACGCGCTGCATCGGTGAAAGGCGTGAAGTCGATTTGCACGGACTGTCCGCCGATTGCTTCAAGCGCCGCACACGCCTGCGTGAAAAGTGCGGGGCTTTCCTCGCAGCCCGCGAATTCGAGCTGACGCGGCACGCCGAAACGAAAACGCTTCACGGTGCCGAACGCCGTCGCATCGTTCCATTGTGGATTCGCGCGGCTGTAGGCGTCGGCGGGATCGTGGCGCGCGGTGAGCGCGAGCAGTTCGCTCGCCTCGCTCGCGGTCGCCGTGAAGTAGGTCACGCAATCGAGCGTGCGGCATGCGGGCACGACGCCCGCCGTCGACAACAAGCCCTTCGTCCCCTTCATGCCGACGAGATTGTTCAGCGCGGCAGGCACGCGGCCCGATCCGGCCGTATCGGTGCCGAGCGCGAAGCTCGCGACGCCGAGCGCCACCGCCAGCGACGATCCCGCGCTCGATCCGCCCGACGGATACGCGTCGAGCACGCTGTTGCGGCACTTGCCATACGGCGAGCGCGTGCCGTTGAGGCCGGTCGCGAACTGATCGAGATTCGTCTTGCCGATAGGCACCGCGCCGAGCGCGACGAGCTGCGCCACCAACGTCGCCGATTCGACCGGCGTGTAGGCGAAGGCGGGACACGCGGCCGTCGTCGGAATGCCGGCGAGATCGATGTTGTCCTTGATCGCGAACGGCACGCCGTAGAGCGGCAGCGAATCGATGTCGCGTGCGTCGAGCGCCGCGAAATAAGGCTCGATTTCTTCATCGGACAGAAGATGGATGAAGAGCTTGTAGTCGGGATTCAGCCGCGCGGCACGCTTGCGCAATACGGCGATGAGCGCGCGCGGCGTGGCGCGGCCTTCGCGATAGGCCGCGCGCAATGCCGGAAGACGCAGATCGGTTGACGCCATGTTCAATGTTCCCTTGAATTGCGTTGATATGACATGCGCACTCACGCGTGCTGTTCGATCACGACGACGCGCTGCCCCGCGCGCACCGTCGCGCCCGGCGCGACGTGAATCTCGCCGACCGTCCCCGCACACGGCGCGATGACGGATATCTCCATCTTCATCGATTCGATGACGACGAGCACGTCGCCCGCCTCCACCATCGCGCCGCGTTCCACGCGAACCTGCCACAGATTGCCCGCGATTTCGCTGTCCACCGCGATCTGTCCTTCGGCGAGCGGAGCGACATCCGCATCGGCGGCGACGGGCGCATCGAGTGTGGTTTCGTCGCTGCCCGCTTCGTGCCAGCGTTGCCGCTCGGCCTCGAACGCCGTTTGCTGATGCGCGCGGAACTGCGCGATCTCGTCGCCTTCGCGTTCGAGAAACGCCTGATAGTCCGCGAGAGACAGCTCCGTCTCCTCGATCTTCAACGGATAGCGCCCGAGCGGAAACGCTTCGCGTATGCGCAGCAGTTCGTCGGCGGGCACTTCATAGAAGCGTATTTGATCGAAAAAGCGCAGCAAATAGGGACGTCCCGCAAAATCCGCGACTTCACGATAGCGGTTCCACATTTGCAGCGTGCGTCCGACGAACTGATATCCGCCCGGCCCTTCCATGCCATACACGCAAAGATACGCGCCGCCGATGCCGACGGAGTTCTCCGCAGTCCACGTGCGCGCCGGGTTGTACTTCGTCGTCACGAGCCGGTGACGCGGATCGAGCGGCGTCGCGACCGGCGCACCGAGATAGACATCGCCGAGTCCCATCACGAGATAGCTTGCGTCGAACACGACGCGCTTCACGTCATCGATCGAATCGAGACCGTTGATGCGGCGGATGAACTCGAGGTTGCTCGGACACCATGGCGCATCACGACGCACCGTCGTCATGTATTTGTCGATGGCGAGCTGACACGCGGGATCGTCCCACGACAGCGGCAGATGCACGACGCGCGACGGCACGCGCAAGTCTTTTTGCAGCAGCACGCGCTGCCATGTCGCGGCGACGTGTTCGAGCAGCGTATCGAGCGGCAATTGTTCCGGCTGATAGTGAATCTGCAACGAACGAATGCCGGGCGTGAGATCGATCACGCCGGGCAAGCGCAATGCTTCGAGCGACTGCATCAGCGCGTGGCCGCGAAAGCGCAGCACGAGATCGAGTTCGGGCGGCCCGATTTCGAGCAGCAGATGCGTGTCGCCGGATAAGCGCGCGACGAGACGTTCGTCGCCATCACCCGTGTTCAGCACGATCGGCGAATGCAGTGACGTTCGCTGCGCATCGTGTGGGTGCGCGTTCAACGTGCGCACTTCATCGACATTCGCCAAAGCCGCCGTGCGTGCCGACGCGATATCCACGGGCACGAAGCGCAGCGTGTCGCCCGCCTTCAACTGGCCGATCTTCCAGAGGTCCGCCTCGATCACCGTGACCGGACAGACGAAGCCGCCCAGGCTCGGACCATCGGGGCCGAGAATCACAGGCATGTCGCCGGTGAAATCGATCGCGCCGACGGCATACGGATTGTCGTGAATATTCGATGGATGCAAACCCGCCTCGCCGCCATCGGCGCGCGTCCATTCGGGCTTCGGTCCGATCAGCCGCACACCGGTGCGGCTCGAATTGAAGTGGACTTCCCAGTCGGTGGCGAAGAAGCGCTCGACATAGCCTTCGCTGAAGTATTCCGGCGCGCCGTGCGGACCGTAGATCACACGAAGCGTGCGCATATCGTCGAGACGATGTTCGAGTGTCTCGGGCAAGGACGTGCCCGCATCGCGATCCGTCAGCGCATGAAGATGCAACACGTCGCCCGCACGCAGCGCGCGCCCGCCGTGTCCGCCGAACTGACCGAGCGTGAACGTGCTGCGGCTGCCGAGATAACGCGCGACGTCGAGTCCGCCGCGCACGCACAGATACGCACGCGCGCCCACGCCGCGGATTGCGCCGAGCGCGAGTGTCGCACCGGCGGGAACGAAGAACGTCGTGTTCAGCGGCTGCGCGATGTCGTCGAGCGTGACGGAGAGCATCGCGCCCGTCACGGCGACCACGGCGTCCGTGTTGAAGCGCAGCGTCGGACCGCTCATCGTGATTTCGAGGGCGGCGGCTTCATCATCGTTGCCGAGCAGGCGATTGCCCAAGCGCAATGCGCGTGCATCCATCGGACCCGAAGGCGGCACGCCCACGGCCCAATAGCCCGGACGTCCCGGATAGTCCTGCACGGTCGTCTGCGTGCCGCCGCTCAGCACTTCGAGCGTGGCCGCGCGATAGCGCAGGCCTTCGAGGCAACGCGTCCACGCGTGACCGCTTGCAAATGGCGCGTCCGCGAGAATCTGCCGCAAATACGCGCGATTCGTCTCGACACCGTAGATGCGCGTGGCATCGAGCGCGGCATCGAGCGCGTGGCGGGCTGCATCGCGCGTCGGCTGCCATGCGATCAGCTTCGCGAGCATCGGATCGAACCAGGGCGGCACTTCGCAACCGGCTTCGATCCATGTGTCGATACGCAAGGCGCGGCCATCGAAGGGCGGAAACGACACATCGGTGAGAAGGCCCGGACACGGCTTGAAATCGCGGCCCGGATCTTCCGCATAGAGACGCGCCTGAATCGCGTGGCCCTGCGGCTTCAGATCGCGCGACAGTACATCGAGCGGCGCGAGCGTGCCCGCCGAAAGCTCGATCATCCAGCGCACCAGATCGACGCCCCACACCTGTTCGGTCACGCCATGCTCGACCTGCAGCCGCGTGTTCACTTCGAGGAAATAGAAGCGCGCGGCATCGCTGTCGTAGACGAATTCGACGGTGCCCGCCGAGCGATACGCGACCGCTTGCGCGAGCCGGATCGCGGCATCGCATAACGCGGCTTCGACGCCGTCAGGAAGATTAGGCGCAGGCGTTTCTTCCAGCACCTTCTGATTGCGCCGCTGCACCGAACAATCGCGCACGCCGAGCGCGATGGCGGCGCCACGGCCGTCGCCGAACACCTGCACTTCCAGATGCCGTGCGCGCTCGATGTACTTCTCGAGAAACACGCCCGCATCGCTGAAATTGTTTTGCCCGAGCCGCCTGACGACATCGAACTGTGCGGCAAGCTCGTCGGCCGTGCGGCACACGCGCATGCCGATACCGCCGCCGCCCGCCGTGCTCTTCAGCATCACCGGATAGCCAATGCGCGCCGCCGCTTCGCGCGCGGCATCGAGATCGTCGAGCAGGCCGGTGCCTTCGAGCATCGGCACGCCTTGTTCGGCGGCGATTGCGCGCGCCGTGTGCTTGAGGCCGAAGGCGCGCAACTGCGCGGGCGTCGGTCCGATGAACGCGATGCCCGCCGCTTCGCACGCCTCGGCAAACGCCGCGTTCTCCGAGAGGAAGCCGTAGCCCGGATGAATCGCCTGCACGCCTTGAATGCGCGCGACGTCGAGTATCTTCGCGATGTCGAGATAGGTGAGATTCGCCGCGCCGTCGCCCAAGCTGCATGCCGTATCGGCGAGGCTGACATGACGGCTCGCGCGATCCGCTTCGCTATAGACGGCGACGCCCGTAACGTTCAACTCGCGCAGCGTGCGCAGAATGCGGCAGGCGATCGCGCCGCGATTCGCGATGAGAACTTTGTCGAACATGAGTGGATGTTCAATGCGTGGGCGGGCCGTCCCGCCACGTGAGCATGCGTGCCGTGGTCGTCCACGGCAGAGGTTCTTTATCGTTCAGTGAATCAATGCTTGACGGTGCGCTTCATCGGCATGAAACGTTCGGAGCGCGCCTTCATCATCGTGTAGAGCCAGCGACGCAGCGTGGTCAGTTCCATATCGTCAGCTCCGCGGGAGTCGGGTTGTAGGCGTTGCACGGATTGTTCAGTTGCGGGCAGTTCGAGATCAGCACGATCACATCCATTTCCGCGCGCAATTCGACGTATTTTCCCGGCGCGGAAATGCCGTCTTCGAACGTCAGGCCGCCTTCGGAGGTCACCGGCACGTTCATGAAGAAGTTGATGTTCGCGGCGATATCGTGCTTCGCGAGCCTTCCGTCATGCGCGCACGCACGCAGATAGTTGTCTCTGCAACTATGCATGTAGCGCTTTTCCAGTGCGTAGCGCACGGTATTGCTTTCCTGTGCGCACGCGCCGCCGAGCGTGTCGTGACGGCCGCACGTATCGGCGACGATCGTCAGCAGCGGATTGCCGAGGTTCGAGTAGAGCACGGTGCCCGTCGTCAGATAGAGGTTTTGCTGGCGGCGCAGCGTGCGTTGCGCGTCGTAGCGTTCGCGCGGGTCCGCTGCGCTGTAGAAGAGCGTATCGATCGCCTGATTGCCTTCGACGTCGCGAATGCGCAGTGTCTGTCCCGCCTTCAGTTCCTTGAGCCACGGCTCGCCTGCGGGCAAGGTCTCGCGAAAGACGGCTTTGGTCGGATCGAGCGTGCTGGCTGTGAGTGTGGATGTCGTCATTGTCGTCAAGCTCGGCTCTTGCTCAAAGAAAGAATCGTTCGGTATTGATGAAGCCGCGCGCGTTTTCATCGCACGAGGTTCGGCAGATTTCCGCGATGTGCGCATCGGCGGCGCTCAGCGTGAGCTTCACCGGCTTCGGCGCGTATTCAGGATTCGGGTCGAGCGGATGCTGGATCGCGGTCAGCACGACGAGCGTGTTCATCGGCGCATATAGCTCGATGGTGTCGCCCGCCTTCGAATTGCCGCGCACGAAGTTCAGCGCGCCTGCATCCGTCACGTCGACACGGCTGAAGAGATTGAGCGTCATCAGAAGATCGGCGAGGCCGAGTCCCCATTTGCCCAGCTCGACGAGCAGGTTGTCCGTGCCGTTGCGATAGAACGCGTTGCGCAGTTCCTGATAGCGGCCTGCGCCGTATTTGTCCGCCACTTCCGCCGCATTGGACACGCCCGCGAGACTGTCATGCCATCCGCACGTATCCGCGACGATCGCGGCGAGCACGCGGCCCATGTCGGAATAGAGGCAGTGGCCGCGCGTCAGCTTCGCCGTGTGCTGGCATTTGAGGGTGTCCGGCAGATTCAGGCGTTCGCTCTTTTCGGCCGCGTTGAACATCAGCATGGCGACGTTCGCGCCGCCGCGCACATCGGTCAAGCGCAGCAACTGGCCGCGCTTCACGATCAGCGATGCATGGCCGCCGCCGGGAATCGTTTCTTCGAGCAGGATGTCGTTCATATAAAGGTCCTTTCGCTTATGCGGGCACGGCGAGCAGCGGCGGAATCTGCATGGCCGCATGCGCTTGCCGTACGCCGTTGCGTTCGAGCGGAATGTCGTAAGTGATACGCGCGCCATAAGCCTGCGGCGCCTGCGGATCGATGCGCACTTTGTCGAACACGAGCACGCGGCTGCCGAGCGTGAAGCCTTCCTTCAGGTCGTGCGTGACCATGAAGACAGTCAGCTTCGCTTCGCGCCACAGCGCGTTCAGCAGTTCGTGCATGTCGCGGCGGATGCCGGGATCGAGCGCGCCGAAGGGTTCATCGAGCAGGAGCACGCGTGGCTTCATGACGAGCGCCTGTGCGAGCGCGAGACGTTGCTGCATGCCGCCGGAAAGCTGATGCGGATACTTGTCGAGCGAATCGGCAAGCCCGACGCGCGCGAGCATGGCAACGGCTTCGTCGCGTGCGCGTTGCCGGCGCGCGCCGAACAACCGGCCCATGAAAGGCGCATGCGGCAGTTCGAGACCGAGCATCACGTTGCGCAGCACGGTGAGGTGCGGAAACACCGAATAACGCTGGAACACGACGCCACGATGCGCGTCCGGCTCCGGCGGCAGCGGTTGGCCGTCGAGCAGAATCTCGCCGCGCGTCGGGCGTTCCTGGCCGAGCAGCATGCGCAGAAACGTCGACTTGCCGCAGCCCGACGCGCCGACCATCGAACAGAATTCGCCTTCCGCGATATGCAGATTGAGCCGCTCCAGCACGACCTGATCGTCGTATTGCTTCCACAGGTTGCGGATCTCGATCATGCGCGGCCTCCCTGGTACCAGGGAAACGCCCATTGCGTGAGGCGGCGCAACGCTTCGTCGATCAGCCACGCAAGCAGCGTGATCCACGCGACATACGGCAGGATCACGTCCATCGCGAGATAACGGCGCACGAGAAAGATGCGATAGCCGAGGCCGTCCGTCGATGCGATCGCTTCCGCCGCGATCAGAAAGAGCCACGCCGAACACAACGCGAGCCGCAGCGCGATCAACAGACGCGGCAGCAACTGCGGCACGATCACGCGCAGGATCAGCGTCCAGCTCGATGCGCCGAGCGTCTGCGCCTTGACCCACAGTTCCTCGGGAATCTCGCGCGTGCGCTGTTGCAGATCGCGAATCATCATCGGCGTGATGCCGATCACGATCAGCACGACCTTCGACAATTCGTCGAGCCCGAACACGATAAAGAGGATCGGCAGAACCGCGAGCGGCGGAATCATCGATATCACCGTGATGAACGGCGACAGCGTCGCGCCCGCGAGCGGAATCGCACCCGTCACGATGCCGAACACGAGCGCGATGGCGGCGCTCGCAACGAGCCCGATGGCGAGACGCCTCAAGCTCGACACCGTGTCGTTCAGCATCATGTATTCGCCGGTGCGCTTGTCCTCGGTGAACGCGTATTCGTGCAGCGCGTCTTTCATCTGCGTGGCGGACGGCAAGAGCTTGTCGTCGGGATTCGCCTGCAGGCGCACCGATGAGCCGGTGAAGTACACCGCGATCAGCACGATGAACGGCAGCAGCAACAGCATGAGCCCGCCGGTGCGACCGGGATGTCGGTTGATGAGCCGCATGGGCCTCTCCTCGTCAGAATGCGGCGGGGCTCACAGCTTCCCTTGGGCGGCCATGCGCACGTACGTCGGATCGAAGCGCAGCTTCAGATTGCCCTTGCTGCCGACGACCACGTCGTTGTCGAACGCCATGCCGACCGCGCCCGCATTCGCGGCGCCCTTGCCGAGCAGTCCGTGATCGAACGAGAACTGCGCGACGCGCGTCATGATCTTCGGCATGTTCGGGCTTGTCGCGAAGTCGAGTGCCTGCTGCGGCGTGTAGAAGAGCGCCGTGGTCGAGAGCTGCGCCTTGTAGCCGGCGAGATCGGTGCCCGATGCCTTCGCCATCGACGTGAGCGCGGCGTCGCTGCCGGGCGAGGCGGTGTGCATCGTCTGCATCATCTCGAACCATGCACCCGTGAGCGCCTTGCCGAGCGCGGGGTTGTCGTGCAGCGTCTTCGTGTTGACGACCATCATGTCCATGATCTCGCCCGGAATGCGGCTCGAATCGAACACTTCGGAGACGTTGGGTTTCGCCTTGAGATCGGCGAGCATCGGGTTCCAGGTGACCGCGTTGTGCACGGCGGACGTGGCGAATGCGCCGGAGATATCGGCGTCGGATGTATTGACGGTCTTGATGTCACGCTCGCTCATGCCGGCCGATTCGAGCGCGCGCGCCAGCAGATAGTGCGACACCGAAAGCTCGACGAGATTGACCGACTGGCCCTTGAGATCGGCGACCTTCTTGCCCGTGCCCTTGATGAGCACGCCGTCGTTGCCGTTCGAGTAGTCGCTGACGATGAGCGCGGTGCTGTCCACGCCGCCCGTCGCGGGAATGGTCAGCGCGTCCATGTTGGTCATCGCGCAGCCGTCGAACTTGCCGGCGGTGTACTGGTTGATCGATTCGATGTAGTCGTTGAGCTGCACGACATCGACATTGATGCCGTACTTCTTCGCCCATTTGGACATGATGCCCTGCGTCTTCGCATAGCCCCACGGCATCCAGCCGGCATAGATGGTCCAGCAGACCTTGAAGTCCTTGCGGGCCTGGGCGAACGAGGGCGTGGAAAAGCACAGGGAGAGAGCGACGGCGGCAGCGGCGAGAAAACGGACGCGCATGAGGGAGACCTCGCAGGAAACGGTTATCGACGGCAGGAGCGGCGCGACGCATCGCGTTCTCTCCCGGGCTTTTGTCCCGCCGTGTAACCTCGTTCGAGGTCGACAACTCTCGGACCAGCGTCACGCATCGACTTGCATGCGGACCGGAACCCTAGTCATCCATTTGCCAGATTGTGATTGCTAAACCGGATGCTGCACCGGCTCCTGAAGCCTGTGTATGCGATAAGCGTGCCAACGCCGGAATCGGCTGGATCGGCGCTGTTTTTGTCGACTTCATGCACAGAAGCGAAGCGCAACGGCGATCGTCCTGCGCACGCGCGCACCAAACGAGTGCCTGTCTCGCTTCGACGTTTATCTCAGCTTGAACGTGCGCTCAAGCCGCGCCGCATTCGGCGAGCGGCGCGTCGTGCATCGGCGCGTTCGAAGTTCGCGGCGTATCGAGAGTGATGCGCCGAATGAGCGCGAGACTATCCTGTCTTCAGCACCCGCAACGCCACCGCTTGCGCGCCCGTGGCTTCGGCATCCGCTGTTTGTTTTGCCTCGCGTATCGACAGATAGCGCAGACAACATACGCGCAGAAACGACGCGAAATTGGTCGGCACCTCGCCACGCAGCGCGATGAGTTCATCGTAGAGTTTGACGGCGAACTGGCTGGTCGTCAGGTTCTCGCGCCCGGCGATTTCCTGCAGCACGTCCCAAAAGAGATTTTCGAGCCTGACCGTGGTGATCACGCCATGAATGCGCAGCGAGCGCGTGCGCGATTCATAGAGGATCGGATCGGCGTTGATATACACCCCACACATGACGTTAGCCTCCCGGAAACGGGCCGTCATGCTCGCGCACGACGGCCATCGACCAAGCTACTTCCCAACGCTCAGACCGGCAATTGCATCAAACCCTGCGTTGCTTCATTTGCTGCGAGATGTAATCCGCCTGACGGATGGCGAGCGTGACGATCGTGAGCGTCGGGTTTTCGGCGGCGCCCGTGGTGAACTGGCTGCCATCGGAGATGAACAGGTTCGCCACTTCGTGCGTCTGACCGTGCGCGTTGCAGACGCCGTCCTCGGGACGCGCGCTCATGCGGGCAGTGCCGAGATTGTGCGTCGACGGATACGGCGGCACGATATACGTCGCCTTCGCGCCCGCCGCTTCGTACACCGCGCTGCCCTGCTTGAACGCGTGCTCGCGCATGGCTTCGTCGTTCGGATGATCGTCGAAGTGGACGTTCGGCACCGGCAGGCCGTACTGATCCTTCACGCTGGTGTTAAGCGTGATGCGGTTCGACTCGCGCGGCATGTCTTCGCCGACGATCCACATGCCCGCCGTGTACGGATACGCGTCGAGCGCCGCCGTGAAGTTCGGGCCCCACGCGCCCGGATCGAGGAACGCAGCATAGAACGGCAGCCCGAGCGAGATCGTCTCCATGTGATAGCCGCCCGCGAAGCCGCGCTTCGGGTCGAACACCGCTTCGTCCTCGATGATGCCGGCCATCGTCGTGCCTTTGAACATCTCCACTTTCTCGTTGAACACGCCGTAGACCGAACCCGTGGTGTGCCGCATGTAGTTGCGGCCGAGCTGGCCCGAGCCGTTCGCGAGCCCGTCCGGAAATTTGCTCGACTCCGAGTTGAACAAGAGACGCGGGGTTTCGATCGCATTGCCCGCCACCGCGACGACGCGCGCCTTCTGGCGCTGAAGCCTGCCGTCCGCATCGTAATAGACGACGCCCGTCGCCTTGCCGTGCGCATCGTGCTCGATCTTCACGACATGCGCGCCGCTGCGCAACTCCATATGCCCGGTCGCCTGCGCGCGCGGCAGCTCGGTATAGAGCGTCGACCACTTCGCGCCCATGCGGCATCCCTGAAAGCAAAAGCCGCGCTGGAAGCAGTGCGTGCGGTCGTCGCGCACCGTGCTGTTGATCGCCATGTGGCCGGTGTTGCACTCCTTGTAGCCGACCTTCGTCGCACCCGCCGACATCACCTTGAAGTTGTTATTGCCAGGCAGCCCCGGCAGGCCGTTCGTGCGCGTGACGCCCATCTTTTTTTCGGCGCGGTCGTAGTACGGATCGAGATCCGCGCGCGTGATAGGCCAGTCGAGCAGATTGGCGCCCTGAATGTCGCCGTAATTCGTCTTCGCCTTGAACTCGTGCGGCTGAATGCGCAGGCTCGCGCCCGCCCAGTGCGTGGTCGTGCCGCCGACCGTCTTGCAGATCCACGCCGGCAGATTCGGAAAGTCCTTCGCAACGCGCCACGTGCCGGACGTCGTGCGCGTGTCGAGCCATGAAAGCATCTTGAAGGCGTCCCACTCGGAAGTGGAGAAGTCGCCTTGCGTATGCAGCTTGCCCGCTTCCAGCACGACGACGTCGATGCCCTTCTGCGCGAGTTCGTTCGCGAGCGTGCCGCCGCCCGCACCCGAGCCGATGATCACGACGACATTGCCGTCGCCGTGCTTGTACTGCACCTTGTTACCCTGATCCATGTCGGTCTCCGCATAGTTGCGCTGCTCGTATCCGCTGACAGGCGCGTCATTCAACTGTCGGTCGGGACGGGGCCGCTCGCGCCCGCGGGCGGATCGGGCAGCCACGACAAGCTGTTGAAGCCCTGACGCAGATAACCGCCATCGCCTCTCGATGCGCCGTAGCCGAAGTGCGCATACGCCATTGGATTGGCGTACAGCGAGACCACCGCCGTGCTGCGGATCGTGTTGAAGAACGGCGTGCCGGCGAGCGCGGCCACGTCCGAGGCGCGTTCGTTCGCGCTGCGCTTGGTCCAGTCGGAACCGGCTTTGGCGTCGAGCTGGGCGATGCCGTCGGCGAGTTGCTTGCGCACCGCCGGATCGGCTTTGGCCTTCGCGTCGAGATCCTTGACGACGAGCGCATACACGGCGTCATCGAGCGTGGCGTGCGGATAGATTTGCCGCGTGACTTGCAGCAGCACTTCGCCCTGATGCGTGTCGAGGCCCTGCATTTCGAGCGCCCAGACGCGGCTCGGCGCGAGGCTTGCGAAGATCGACGAAGCGGCGATCGTGCCGATCAGCACGCCGGAGCCGCGCAGAAACTCGCGTCGCGTGAGCGGAATTCGGGGTGGCGCGGCGGCGGTTTCGTCGTGATCGTGCGGATGTCCGCCGTCGTGCTGATGTCCACTGTCGCGCGCGTGCCGCTGCGCGACGATCGGAATGATCGTGTCTCGCATGTCTCTCTCCTTGTGGGGTACTGCAACAGCTTATGGTTGTGCTTCCGTGCCGCCGTGCTGCTCTTACCGCCGTCTCTAAGCTATTCGTAATGTCCGTGACGTTCGAGCACTTCGATCTTGTAGCCGTCCGGGTCCTGAATGAAGAAGTAACGCGCGATCAGCGCGCCGTCGTCGCTCTTGAACTCGCGCACGTCGTTGGGCGTGAGGCCCAGGCCGGTCAGGCGTTCGCGCTCGGCTTTCACATCATCGACGCTCACCGCGACGTGACCGTAGCCGTCGCCATGCGTGTACGGCTCGGCGCGTCCCTTGTTCCAGGTGAGTTCGAGTTCGGCGTGGGTTTCGTCGTTGCGCAGATAGGCCAGCGAGAAATCCGGAAAGTCGAGCCGATGCGCGACAGAGAGGCCGAGCGCCTTCTCGTAGAAGTCCAGCGAGCGTTGCAGATCCTGCACGCGAATCATCGTGTGAATCAGTTTTGACATGGGCGCCTCCTCCTGATGAAACAAGTTTAGGAAGGCGCGCGGCCAACGGGGTAATGCCCGGTTAAATCGGACCTAGGCGTTTCCCCGAGCCGCGCAAAACCCCATATTCGACGATGCGCGCAAACGAACAAGCTATACGCGCAAACGAAACTATTTGTCGCAGATGCGCTGAATTAAGTCACCAGTAGTACGATAAATAGCGGTATTTCGATATCGAATGTTCGAATTCGATCATCGTCATGCAACTAAAACGGGCACAGCGCGCAGCCGCTCCTCGCCCGCCAAGACCAATGGAGACTCAAATCTTGAAAACAGTCATCGGCTTGCGCTGGTGGATCATCGCGCTCGTCTGCGCGGGCACGATCGTCAACTACCTGTCGCGCAACGCGCTCGGCGTCATGGCCGCCGAGCTCAAGACGCTCATGAACATGAGCACGCAGCAATACTCGTATGTCGTCGGCGCGTTTCAGGTCGGCTACACGATCATGCAGCCCGTGTGCGGACTCATCATCGACGTGATCGGGCTGCGGCTCGGCTTCGCGCTGTTCGCGTGCCTCTGGTCGGCAACGGGCATCGCGCATGCATTCGCTGCCGGCTGGATGTCGCTCGCCGCGCTGCGCGGGCTCATGGGTCTGTCGGAAGCCGTCGCGATTCCGGCCGGCATGAAAGTGGTCGCGGAATGGTTTCCGAATCGCGAGAAGTCGGTCGCGGTCGGCTACTTCAACGCCGGCACGTCGCTCGGTTCGTTGCTGGCGCCGCCGCTCGTCGTCTTTCTGTCGCTGCGCTACGGCTGGCAAAGCGCGTTCGTCGTGACCGGCGCGATGGGCTTCATCTGGGCCGCGTTCTGGTACTGGCTCTATCGCGCGCCGGGCGAGCATCCGCGCATCAGCAAGCAGGAGCACGGCGCAATCGTCGATGGACAAACGCCGCTTGCACATCGTTCGCAGGGCAAGCGCCGTATCAGCGAAGTGCTCGGCACGCGCCGCTTCTGGGCGATCGCGCAGGCGCGCTTCTTCGCCGAGCCCGCGTGGCAGACCTTCAGCTTCTGGATTCCGCTCTATCTCGCCACGGAGCGGCACATGGACCTCAAGCACATCGCGATGTTCGCGTGGCTGCCGTTTCTCGCCGCCGATCTGGGCGGTTTGTTCGGCGGGTATCTGTCGCCGTTCCTCATGAAACGCTTCCGTCTGCCGCTCGTCGCGTCGCGTATCGCGGGCGTCGTGCTCGGCGCGTTCATGATGATCGGACCGGCGTGCATCGGGCTCGTTGCGTCGCCGTATGAAGCCATCGCGCTGTTCTGCGTCGGCGGCTTCGCGCATCAGATGATCTCCGCGCTCGTCAACACGCTCACCGCCGATGTCTTCGAGCCCGGCGAAGTCGGCACCGCCGCGGGCTTCGCGGGCATGGCGGCGTGGATCGGCGGACTGGGCTTTTCGCTCGTCGTCGGCGCGCTCGCCGATTCGATCGGCTACACGCCCTTGTTCGCCGCACTCGGCGCGTTCGACCTGATCGGCGCGGCGTTGCTCATCGTATTGATGCGCGGCGTGAAGAGCGACGCCAATCCACGCGAAACGGCACAAAGCGCCGCCTGAGATCGAATCAACCGGATACACATCATGGCCAATTTGAAGAATCGTCCGCGTTTCGCGCTATCGGAACGGACGGACAACCAGATCACGCTCGCTTGCGCTGAAGGCCCGCGCATCGAACTATTCGTTCTCGCGGACGACATCATCCGCGTGCTGGTGTTGCCGCACGGCGAACTGCGCGGACCGCGCACGTGGGCGATCGCGCCCGGGCAGGAAGACGTGCCGCTCGAAGGACGCGAGCGCCATGACACGAGCGGCTTCGCGCCCGTGCCGTTCACGTGCGCGGAGCATGACGGTCACGTCGTGATCGAGACGTCGCAGATTCGCCTGAGCGTCGCGCTCGATGGCGGCTTCTGCTCGTGGGAGATTCGGCATGACGCAGGCTGGCGTCACGTGATGAACGATCGCAAGACGCAGGCCTACAACTTCGGCTGGTGGGACGAGCGCGTGTATCACTATGTCGAGCGCAAGCGCGACGAGATGTACGTCGGCCTCGGCGAGCGCGCCGGCTCGCTGGATCGCGCGAATCAAAGCTACGAGATGCGCAACGTCGATGCCATGGGCTACAGCGCCCGCACGACCGATCCGCTCTACAAGCACATTCCGTTTTACGTGACGTGGCAGCCGCACGCATCGACGGGCTTCGGTCTCTTCTACGACACGCTCGCCGACTGCCGTTTCGACATGGGCCGCGAGCTCGACAACTATCACGGGCACTACCGGCATTTCGTCGCGGAACACGGCGATCTCGACTATTACTTCATCGCGTCGCCGGAAACGCCGCTGCATGCCGTGCGCCGCTTCACGTGGCTGACGGGCCGCCCCGCGTGGATGCCGAAGTGGGGCCTCGGCTACTCCGGCTCAACGATGAGCTACACCGACGCCCCCGACGCGCAGCAGCGCATGGGCGAATTCATCGACCGATGCCGCGAGCACGACATCCTGTGCGACTCGTTCCATCTGTCGTCGGGCTATACGTCGATCGGCGGCAAACGCTACGTGTTCAACTGGAATCGCGACAAGTTTCCCGATATCGACGGCTTCGTCGCGAGCTATCTGCGCGACGGCGTGCGCCTGTGCCCGAACATCAAGCCGTGTCTGCTGCAGGATCATCCGATGTTCGACGACGTCGCCGACGCGGGCCTCCTGATCGAAACGCGTGACGGCGAGCCCGCGTGGGTGCAGTTCTGGGACGAAGTCGGCGCGTATCTCGACTTCACGAATCCGCAGACGATCGACTGGTGGAAGGCGCGCGTGAAGGACAGCCTGCTGCGTCACGGCATGGCCGCGACGTGGAACGACAACAACGAGTTCGAGATCTGGAGCCCGAACGCGATCGCGCGCGGCTTCGGCAACGCGTTCCCGGCACGCGAGGCGAAAGTCCTGCAAACGCAACTGATGATGCGCGCCTCGCGCGACGCGCAACGCGAACACGCGCCCGGCGTGCGGCCGTTTCTGGTGTCGCGTTCGGGTGGCGTGGGCATGCATCGCTATGTGCAGACGTGGTCCGGCGACAACGCCACGTCGTGGGAAACGCTGCGCTTCAATCTGAAGATGGGTCTGGGCCTCGCGATGTCGGGCGTATCGAACAGCGGTCACGATATCGGCGGATTCGCGGGTCCGGCGCCGGGTCCGGAGCTGCTCGCGCGATGGGTCGCGTTCGGCATTTTTCTGCCGCGCTTTTCCATCCATTCATGGAACGACGACGGCACCGTCAACGAACCGTGGATGTATCCCGAAACCACGCAGGTTATCGCGGACCTCATCAAGCTGCGTTACCGGCTGATTCCGTATCTGTACGAGCTGCTGTGGCAATCGCATCGCGCGTATGAACCCGTGTCGCGTCCGATGTTCGCCGAATTCCCCGACGATCCCCTCTGCCTCGCCGATGGCGACGACATGATGCTCGGCGCGTCGCTGCTCGTCGCGCCCGTGGTCGAGCCGGGGCAGCACACGCGCGAAGTCTGCTTGCCGGCGAGCGCGCGCTGGGCGTCGTACTGGAGCGGCGAAGTCTTCAACGGCGGCCAGCGCGTGAGCTTGCCCGCGCCGCACGATCGCCCCGTCATGCTGATACGCGAAGGCCACGTGATTCCGCTGAACATCGCGGAGCAGCACTTCGCGCGTCCCGCCGATGAACGCGCGTTCATCGCGTTGCCTTGTGCGGGCGTGGGCGTCGCGCAGGGCGAATGCATCGAAGACGACGGCGACAGCGAAAACTGGCGCAACGGCATGCAGGGACGCTGGCGCGTGGTCATCGAAAGCGATGTGCGGACGTTGCGCATTGCCGTCGAACGTCACGGCCGCATGCCGCGCGTGCAGAACGAGGTGCGCGTGAGCGTGCCCGCGTCGGACATGCGCAGCGTGATCTGCACGACGGGTGAATTGCTCGGCGAGCAGATCGTCGACGGCTGGCGTCATCTCACCGTGCGTCTTGCGGGCTGAATTACGCACTCGACCTAATCAACTTATATCGACAAATCGAAGTTCGAAGTTCGAAAGGAAACCAACAACAATGAAATCCTTGAATCGCGCCCAGACGCGCGTAGGCGTCCTCACGTCTTTTTCTGTTGCGGCTGCAACGTTTTGCGGCACCGCGTGGGCGCAAAGCAGCGTCACGCTATACGGCGTTGTCGATAACGCGTTCGCGTATGTCAGCAATCAGCGCGGGCATTCGAACGTTTATATGAGCCAGGGCAATTTGCAGGCGAGCAAGTTCGGCCTGCTCGGCGCAGAAGATCTCGGCGGCGGCACCAAGGCGATCTTTCGTCTCGAAAGCGGCTTCAATTCGCTGACGGGCGCGCAAAGCAGCGCGGGCGTCATGTTCAACCGGCAAGCCTATACGGGCCTGAGCAACGACCGCTACGGCACGATCACGCTCGGCCGGCAGTACACGCCCTACTTCAACATGGTCGGCTCGCTCGGGCCGACGGGCGTACTGACCGGCGCGACCGGCGCACACCCCGGCGACATCGACGCGCTCGACACCACGTTGCGCTTCAACAACTCGATCACGTATGCGTCGCCGGTCATCGCGGGTCTCGCGTTCAGCGCGCAGTACGGGCTGGGCGGCACGCCGGGCAGCATCAGAAGCGGCAGCCAGTTCAGCGCCGCGCTGCGCTACGACGCGAAACCGGTGGCGATCGCGGCGGGCTACGTCAAGCTGAAGGACATCCAGACGAGCCCCGCGCTCGGCACCTTCGCGATCAACTCGCCGGTCAACAACGGCTATGTGAGCGCAGAAAGCGCGCAACTGATCGCGGCAGCGGCGCGTTACACGTACAACGATCTGATGCTCGGCCTCAACTACTCGAACGTGCAGTACGCGCCGGGCGCACTCTCGCGCTTCGCCGACGAAGCCGTGTTCAACAGCTACGGCGCGATCGCTACATATCGGCTCACGCCGGCAGTGAATGTCGCGGCGGGATATAGCTACACGCGCGCGAGCAAGGCGAACGGCATCACCGATCCGGCGCAGTATCACCAGGTTTCATTCGAGGAAACGTATAGCCTCTCGACGCGCACCACGTTCTATGCGCTGCAGGCGTACCAGCGGGCGCGCGGCAAGTCGCTGGTTGCGCCGGGCAGCGCCGCGGGCGGTGGGTCGATTGCGAATGCGGTAGCGGTCGTCGGCGATTCGCAGAACACGTCGCCTTCGTCGGGACCGTCGCAGTTCGTCGCGATGGTGGGGATTCGGCACGCGTTTTAATCTGGCGCGCCGGGTGCCTTTAGCCTGCCGGTCTATCAGCGTTGCCTTTGTGCAGGCAATTCTTGTTCATGGCGTGTTCTGACGCATCATCTCACGCCCCTTAAAAAAACAATGGGTTGCTGTATATGATGCGTCTTGTTCATGTGCGTTCGCTGCGTATCGTGTTAAGAACTTGCCCAAGGGAAACGCCCAATGGCAAACCACGCAACATTCAAAATTGAGCAGGCGCTCGTGCAGCACCTTGACACGTCCATCGCACGGGTAGGCGCGTGCAATCGGCTATCGGGCTTCGTCGTCCGTGTGTCGGCAAGCGGCGCAATTACCCTCGCCTGCCGCTACCTTGATCCGACCGGTAAGGCGAAGCGCGTCACGGTTGGTCGCTGACCCGATAAAGAACCCTGCATCACGCGACGCGGCGAAGGCGCACGCCGCGCTTACCAACAAAAATGCATGACACGCTTGCTGTGTGCGTGGCCAAATTCGAGGGCTGCGCCGCCACATGGAAAAAGGTCGGCACGATGACGCTGAACGAATTTCTGACCGACCGTTACGACGACCATCTTCTAGCGCATGGCCGAAGCGGCACGCGCAACTCGGACAACGGAAACAATACGGCTCTCGGCTATTGCAGCTAAGAAGTCGAATTCAAATGGAGGTTCGTTAGCAGCTTACCGGGGCTTTGAAGCCGACTCACTCACCTAGGGAAGTGACCAAGTCCCTGCTATATGTGACTTGAGCCACATCGCAAGCCATGGCGATGATTTGCGCGATGGTCTGCTTGCTGTGGTTCGTCCCCATCCACCAACCAGAGTCCAACTTGATGGAGCATTCACTAACCAAGTCGGGCCGGGCGGGGTAGAGTTCACTGGGATTCCTAGCTAGATACCGGCGGGTTCTTCCGTGCTTCGGTAATCCTGCAAACCGCTCTCCGAATGACGCATCTGTCTCGATAAACAGGTCGAACACTTGCCGCAGCGTATCGATGGCATTGCGAGCCGGATGGAACTTTCCATGGAACATGAACCCGATCTGACCCTGATCCGCTGATGACGGACGCGGCGCGTAGACAGGGGTTGACCGTGCTATCTGAACACGGCTCGGCTCCTCGGCAGGCTTAGCGGACTGAATTGCCATTCGCGGGGACGACTGTATTTGTCGGGGAGCGAGGGGTGAAACGCGCACCAGCCTCTCTTTGAGGAATGCCGCAACGATGTCGGGGCTGGGCTTGAAGCCGCACAGGCTTTCAACTCGATCAGAGACGATCTCCAATAGCATCTCGTCGCCTTCGTCGATGATTTGATTCCACGCCTTCGGGAGGGTCGCATGCATCTGTCTGTCTTTAGACACGCTGCGGTAGTCGTCGCGTGCGGCTTGAATCGCGACTCCCGACGCTATCGCCGAATGCAACAGGTAGCGCTCCAATCGCTCGACGCACTCGCCGACGTCGCGGTCAACAATGTCAAGTTTGTAGACACGGCGCTCGCCGTAGTCGCCTTGCTCACCGGGTAGGAAGAAGTTCCATTCGCGTCCATCGGTCAGAATAGCCATGGGCACGCCGTCGTGGAAGGCATATTCAAACAGCTGCCGCTCAGCCCCGTCGCTCTGGCCGATCTGCTTCACCTCGATGAACGCGATGGGCCTCCCCACTGGATGGCACAGGGCGTAATCGACGCGTCGGCCGCTGAGGGAATATTCAGGCCACACCGCGTCTGTGTCGTAGGCTGGCCAGCCCAAGGAGTTAAGCAACCGCAGCACAATCCCCTGCGATACTGAGGCCTCGTTTGAGAAACGCCCCGCCTTGATGCCAGCACGTATCGCTTGGATGTCTTGTTCTATTCCCATGGGCGCTTCCGTCCAGTCTGTTTATATTTATTCTAACCGCAGCCGTTAGGGCCACACTCCACTCTCTACGCTGGTGTCAGTTTGCCACTTTACCAAGCAGGGAGTCTTTGGATTCGGGTGAGCCCAATGACCGAAGCAGGCGACAACACTCCGTCGCTCGGGCTACGGATCTCGGACTCGAACGCATTAAGATCATGCGGCTTTTCGACGCCTGACAAGTGTTCTACAAGGTGAATTAAATTGGCAAGCACGTTCAAGCAGCTAACGAAGACGGCTGCCGACAAAACGTGCACGGTCTGACGCGCCAGAACTTATGCCGTGCTGGTTCAGCACGAAATAGCTTCGGCACAGAGCTACGCGCCGCGGGTCTGAAAGGGAAACCATCGGTACGCGTGCGCATTGAGATGGCGGCTTTTGCGAAGAACTACGCCCAGACCTGATTGCCTGCGTCGGCCGCGAAGCCGGCTGGCGCTTACACCACTAAGAAAGCATCCACGTCCGCGCGAATTCATCGAATCGCGCGACCTCCTCGGCTTGCCACTGCAACGGCTTGCCGAGTTCCTCCGCCATGATTCTGGCGACTTCAGGCGCCGCCGCGCGTGCCGCGGCGGCGTCGAGAAACAGCGCGCGATTACGCCGCGCCAGCACGTCTTCCACACAGCGCGCAAGCTCGGCCCGAACCGCGAAGCGCGTCTGCGCTTCGGTCAAACCGCTTGCCTTCACCAGCACCTTGTCCGCGCCGGGCAGACGCCCGATACGCGCGGCATCGGAACCGTAATAGCCGTGCTGCTCCGCGGTCGCGCCATGCAGCGCCAGCGACGCCGTGCGGCACGGCGCATCCGGCAACAGACGCTTCTCAACCGCCAGATCGATGACCTGCTGCGCCATCAGGCGATACGTCGTCCACTTGCCGCCCGTCACGGTGATCATGCCCGTCGCATTCATTTCGATGGTGTGCTCGCGCGACAACGATTTCGTCGATGAATCGGCATCGCCCTTCACGAGCGGACGAAGACCGGCCCACACGCTGAGAACGTCGTCGCGCGTCGGCTTGACCGACAGATAATCGGACGCTGTCGCGAGAATGAAGTCGATGTCCTCGTCGCTCGCGCGCGGGTCGAGCGGCAAATCCTGACGCGGCGTATCCGTCGTGCCGACGATCGTATGACCATGCCACGGCACCATGAACAGCACGCGGCCGTCCTTGGTCTTGGGCACGAGAATCGCGTCGTTGCTTTGCAGGAAGCGGCCGGGCAGCGTCAGGTGCACGCCCTGACTCGGCGCCACGATCGGGCGCACGCCGGGCTCGGCCATCGCGCGGATCGAATCGACCCACACGCCCGTCGCGTTGACGAGGCAGCGCGCGCCAACGCTGAGCATATCGCCCGTTTCGACGTCCTCCACCGACAGCCGATGATGTCCCGCCGCACGATCGAAGCCAACGCCGCGCACGGCCGCATTGTTCAGCGCGACGCCGCCGAGATCGAACAGCGTGCGCATCAGCGCAATGGCGAGCCGCGCGTCGTCGAACTGGCCGTCGCGGTAGAGCGTGCCGCCGCGCAGCGCATGGCCGTTGAGGCTGTCGGCGAGCATCGGCGATTTCGCGCGCGTCTCCGCAAGGCTCAGGCTGCGGCTCGCGCCGAGATTGAGCGAGCCCGCGAGCCAGTCGTACATTTTCAGACCCGCGCCGTAGATGAACTTGTCGCCGAAGCGATACGCCGGCACCACGAAGCCGAGCGAGTGCACCAGATGCGGCGCGTTGCGCGCAAGCAGGCCGCGTTCGCGCAGCGCCTCGCGCACCAGCGGAATGTTGCCCTGCGCGAGATAGCGCACGCCGCCGTGCACGAGCTTGGTCGCCTTGCTCGACGTGCCCTTGGCGAAATCGCGCGCCTCCAGCAACAGCGTTCGATAACCGCGCGAGGCCGCATCGACGGCCGTGCCGAGGCCGCTCGCGCCGCCGCCGATCACGACGACATCGAAGACCGGCGTCCGGTCCAGTTCGCGCAGCAACGATGCGCGCTCGGAAGGAAGAGTGGTTTGCATGTCAGACCGTGACGCTGTTGGATTGAGCGGCGGACGCTTCGGGCGTTTCCCACGCGCGGGCGCGATCGATTGCGCGATGCCATCGTTCGAGATGCACTGCGCGTTCGTGCGCGGCCATCGCCGGTTCGAAACGCCGCGCGGCAGGCCAAGCCTGCGTGATTTCATCGAGACCGGACCAGAAGCTGGAACCGATGCCCGCGAGGCAGGCCGCGCCCAACGCGGTCGTCTCGGTGACGGGCGGGCGCACCACGGGCCGGTCGAGCAGATCGGCCTGAATCTGCATCAGCAAGTCGTTCTGCGACGCGCCGCCGTCCGCGCGCAGCTCGCTCACGGCGATGCCGGCGTCGGCTTCCATTGCATCGAGCACATCGACGGTCTGGAGCGCGATGGCTTCGAGCGCCGCCCGCGCGATATGCGCACGCGTGGTGCCGCGCGTCATGCCGAGCAGCGTGCCGCGTGCATACGGGTCCCAGTACGGCGCGCCGAGCCCGGCGAAAGCCGGCGCCAGCACGACGCCTTCGCTCGATGCGCATTGCGCCGCCAGCGTACCGATGTCCGCCGCGCTTTCGATGATGCCGAGGCCGTCGCGCAGCCATTGGACGATCGCGCCGCCCATGAAGACCGCGCCTTCCAGCGCGTATGACAGCTTGCCGTCGAGTTGCCAGCCGATGGTCGTCAGCAGCCGATGCTTCGATGCGACCGGCTGCGCGCCCGTGTTCATCAGCATGAACAGGCCGGTGCCGTAGGTATTTTTCACGAGGCCGGGCTCGATGCATCCCTGCCCGAAAGTCGCGGCCTGCTGGTCGCCAGCGACGCCCGTGATCGGAATGGCCGCGCCGAACAGCGCCTCATCCGTATGCGCGATGACCCCGCTCGACGGCGCCACTTCGGGCAGCACGGCGCGCGGAATGTCGAAGAGCGCGAGCAGTTCGTCGTCCCAGCGGCATGCGCGGATATCGAAGAGCGCGGTGCGCGCCGCGTTCGATACGTCCGTCACGTGGGCGCGGCGTCCGCTCAGATGCCATATGAGCCAGCTATCGACGGTGCCGAATGCCAGTTCACCGGCGCGCGCCCGCGCACGCAGACCGGGCGCGCTGTCGAGCAGCCACGCGAGCTTGGTCGCCGAGAAATACGGATCGATGCGCAGCCCCGTCTTGCGCTCGATCAGCGTCTGCGCGCCGCCGTCGATCAGCCGCGTGCAGTGCGGGGCCGTGCGCCGGTCCTGCCATACGATCGCGGGCCCGACAGGCGCGCCCGTTTTCCGGTCCCACAACAGCGTGGTTTCGCGCTGATTCGCGATGCCGATCGCCGCGATCTCCGCGCCTCGCGCGCCGGCCTTGAGCATGGCCTCGCACGCGACGTCGAGTTGCGATTGCCAGATATCGAGCGGATCGTGCTCGACCCAGCCGGGCTGCGGATAATGCTGCGCGAATTCCCGCTGCGCGCTGGCCGCAATGCCGCCCGAACGCGTGAAAAGGATCGCGCGGGAACTGGTCGTTCCCTGATCGAGCGCGAGAATAAAACGTTGCTGACTCATGCCGCCGACTCCATACGCCGGTGTTGGTTATATTCGCAAACGAACAATAATATTCGTTTTCAAACATCCTAACACCGGGCGCATTCGGGCGAAAGACGACGGCGAACGTCCCAAGTGCTGCATGCGCCTATATAAGACGGCTCCCGTTGGTGCGCGGCGCGTTTCGACGTACACTCGCCGCTCCGACTCTTTTCATTTTTTTGCGATTCTGCGCATTTCGATGACATCCGATCAAGCACTCAACGGCAGGCAGCGGGCGCTGCTCGACCGCGTCGCCCGAGACGGTTTCGCGACCATCGAAGATTTGGCCGCGCAGTTCGACGTTACGCCGCAGACCATCCGCCGCGACGTCAACTGGCTGTCCGAGCAGAATCTGCTGCGCCGCTATCACGGCGGCGCGAGCGCGCTGACGAGTTCGGAGAACACCGCGTACACCGCGCGCCAGCAGATGTATCTCGATGAAAAGCGCCGCATTGCGAAGCGCGTCGCGGCCGAGATTCCGAATCAGGCGACGCTCTTCATCAACCTCGGCACGACAACCGAGGAAGTCGCCCGCGCGCTGCGTCAGCACACGGGCTTGCGCGTCATCACGAACAATCTGAACGTGGCGAACATTCTCGCCGACGAGTCCGACGCCGAGTTGCTCGTCGCGGGCGGAACAGTGCGCGCGCGGGACAAGGGCGTCGTCGGCGAGCAGGCTGTCGATTTCATCCGCATGTTCAAGGTGGATTTCGGGATCATCGGCATTTCGAGCATCGAGGAAGACGGCACGCTGCGCGACTTCGATATCGCCGAGGTGCGCGTGGCGCAAGCGATCGTCGAGCAGTCGCGCACGGTGTTTCTCGTCGCCGATCACTCGAAGTTCGGCCGCGCCGCGCTCGTGAAGCTCGGGCATCTGAGCCAGATCGACGCGCTCTTCACCGATGCCCCGCCGCCCGACTGGATGGCCGAGAGTCTCGCCGCCGCCGATGTCGCCGTGCGCGTCGCCGACTGAAGTCAGGCCTAGCCAGGCCTAGCCAGACCGTTTAGCCGGGCGCGTCGGCAATCGGCGTGCCGTCCTTGTGGACGAAGCGGCCATCGGCGTTGGCGCTCATCATGTCGACGTCGGAGCAGGTCGTGAGGTCTTCATACACGCGGTTGCCGATCTCCAGATACACCGCAACTTGCTCAGACCGGTTGATCATGTGATGACCGTTGCCGGTTCCCTTCGCAAACGCGGCGCAGTCGCCGGCGCGCAGGATCGTTTCGCCTTCGTCCTCGATCAGCATGAGTTCGCCTTCCAGCACATAAACAAATTCGTCTTCGTGCGAATGCGAATGACGCTGGCTCGACCATCCGCCCGGCGGCAGATGCATGAGATTCACGCCGAAGCCAGTGAGACCGCCTGCATCGCCTAAACGCTGACGGATGCGGTCGGCGCACGGCGCATCGAACGGCGGCGGATAACCCGAGCCCTTTTTCTGCGGCACTCGGGCGATATCGATCTTCGGCATGACGCGTCTCCGTGGTCCTTCATGTATTCGCGATCAGCAACTCTTCGGCGTTGTTCGGCGGACGCAGACCATCGCTGCGATTCGCGAAGTAGCGCCGCGTCAGATCGGCGGCGGACACATGCTGCGCCTTCGCGAAGCCCGCGTCGCGCGCCAGCGCCTGAATCTCTTCCGGCGTGAAGAAGCTCACGAACGGCGTGCCGCTCGCACGCGCGCCCTTCTCGGCCATTTCGAGTCCCGGACGCACATCGGCTTCGGCGAGTTCGAGCGGGAACAGGAAGGTCATCGCGAAGGTCGAGCCGGGCGCGAAGGACGCGACTTCGCGCAGCGTCGCCGCGTTCGCTTCTTTCGTCAGATACATGCTGACGCCCGTCGAGACGACGATGGCCGGTTTGCCCGCATCGAATCCCGCCGACACGAGTTTCTCGCGCCACGACTCGCCCGCCTCGAAATCGACGGGCACGAAGCGCAGCCATTCCGGCACGCCATAGCCCAGTTCGATCAGACGCCGATGCTTCCATGCCTGCGGCGCGGGCGGATCGACTTCGAACACGGCGAGGCGCGACGCGATTTCCGGCCTGCGCTGCGCGAAGCTGTCGAGGCCCGCGCCGAGAATCACGTATTGCGTGACGCCGCGCTCCATCTGTTCGAGCACGAGATCTTCGATGAAGCGCGCCCGCGCAACGATCGATGCGCGAAACGGGCGCGTGAATTGCGGATTCATGTCGCCGCGCTCGCGCCAGTCGTCGCCGGGTGCGAGCAGCGCGAGTCCGATCCGGTCGTCCAGTACGTGCGGCGCGGCGTCGGCTTCGACATGCAAGGCGCGCCACATCGCGACGCGCGCGGCGGTGCTGTCGGGGGCTGCGTGTTGGTCGTCCGTCATGATTGCTTTGTCCTTTAATACGTGTGCTTGATACGCAAAGCATGTCGCAAACGAGGGCGGAAATGCAACCCGTCCGGCACTTGCCATCCGGCGCGCACTGCGTTGCAATCACGAGAACTTCATACAAGGACTTCAACATGGCGCCACGCGAGAACCGCTGGCTGACGATCGGCGGGCCAGTCGTGTTTCTGCTGCTCTGGTCTGCGGGATTTCCCATCGCCAAAACCGGCCTGCATTACGCGTCGCCGCTGAGCTTTCTGTCGATTCGCTTTGCGCTGAGCGTCGGCGTGCTCCTCGCGGTGTGCGCATTCAGGCGCCCGCAATGGCCGCGCGATGCGCGTGCGTGGCGTCATCTCATCGTCGTCGGTTTTCTCGTGCAGGTGATGTACTTCGGCCTCAGCTATCTCGCGATGACAGCGGGCATCGCCACTTCGGTGATCGCGCTGATCGTCTCGCTGCAGCCGATTCTCGTCGGCGTGTGCGCGCCCACGCTCGTCGGCGAACGAATCGGTGCACGACGCTGGATCGGCTTGCTGCTCGGTCTCGCGGGCGCGGCGGGCGTGATCCTCGCGCGCGGGCCGTTGCAGGTTTCGTCGCTCGGGCCGGTGCTGCTGTCGATCGGCGCGCTCATCGGCATTACGGGCGCGATGCTCTACGAAAAGCGCTTCGGCACCGCGCAGGATCCGCTCACGTCGAACCTCGTGCAATACAGCGTCGGCTTCGTGTTCTGTGCGCCGATGGCGCTGCTCTTCGAGCACATTCACGTGCAATGGACGCCCACGTTCATCGCGACGCTCGCGTATCTCGTGATCGGCAACTCGCTGATCGCGATCACGCTGCTGCTCGCGATGACGCGCGCCGGCCGGGTCTCGCAAGTGGCGTCGCTGTTTTTCTTCGTGCCGCCGGCGGCCGCCGTGATGTCGTATTTGCTTCTGGGCGAAGTCTTGCCCGTGCCCGCATGGTGGGCGATGGGCGTCGCCGTGTTAGGCGTTGCCATCGCGACGTGGAAGCCGCGCGCATAGCGTGAAATACGGTTTGTCGTCGATGATCGCTGCCGGGACCATCGCCTGGGTCGACAACGGACGCGGAGTCTTTCGACAGACTCCGCGCTTTAATGCGGATCGGGACATATCGAGCGATAGCACTACGACCGGGTATGCGAATTCGAAGTGACCGACAACTCGACTTTCGCGGCCCCATGTCGAGCAATGCCGAGCGCAACGGCAGCGCCGTAAGAAAGGTCGATGACTCTATTGCGCTCAAACGGACCGCGGTCGTTGATTCGAACGAGGATCGACCGGTTTCTTCCAGCAAGCGTGACACGCACCCAAGATCCGAAAGGCAACGTGCGATGTGCCGCTGTCATGGCGTGCATATCGAAGCGCTCTCCGTTGGCGGTGCGATGGCCGTTGAAACCTCGGCCATACCAGGACGCAAGCCCCGCTTGATGAAGATTGCGCGCTTTCTCTGTCTGAGGCGACTTGTCCGACGTAGCGCCTTCGGTCGAACGCGCAAGCTCATCCTGAACCTGCGAGACGTGCTCGGCACTGTGCCGGGGCGGCGATGCCGCGCATCCGGCGATCAGGAGCGCGCAAGCGAAAGCGCCTGGGTTTCGCAATCGCAGCATGTTCATCTTCGGGCGTTTCGAGTTATTCGAGCACGAAGAATGTGACCGGGCGCCAGCCAAACTCACGATGCGCAGTCTTGCAGGCGCGTCAGCGGATCGATAGGCTGACGGTCCAGTCTCAGCTCGAAAAGCAGAGCGGGCTGGCTATCCGACTGATCACCCATGATCGCAATCGGCTGCCCTTTGCTGACCTCATTGCCTTCCTTCACCAGAATGCTCTGGCCATGACCATAAGCGGTGAGGTAGCGGCCGCTATGTTTCAGAATCACGAGCTTGCCGTAGCCGGGGATCTTGTCGCCGGTGTAGACGACTCTGCCGCTTTGCGCAGCACGGATCGTGTCGCCCGCCTTGCCGGCGATCAGGATGGATTTCGCCCCATCAGAGCCGAAGCGCTTCAGAACTTGCCCTTTGATCGGCCAGGCCAGCCCGTCCGGGCGACATGGCGTTGCGCTCAGCGTCTGTTGTGTGGCACTGGCAACCATGGTTGGCGGTGCCGATGGCGGACCGACGCGCAACAGTTGACCAGGCGTCAGTTGAGCCTTGGCTGAAAGCCCGTTCCAATCCGCGATTGCAGTCGCATCACGACCATAGGCGGCTGCGATAGAAATCAGGGTATCGCCGGTTGCCACACGATAGAAGCCGACGGGCGTTGAAGGAACATCAAGCGCAGTCGTCTGCTGCGCGGATTGAGCCGGCTGCTGCGTGCGCGTTTGACTGGCGCATCCGCCCAGTGCCAAACCAAAGGCGACCGCCAGACACGACGCGCGCATAAGATGCAGCGACTGTGAGGATTTGATCATAGTAGTAAAAAATCGCCTTCGCGTAATGACGCCAAAAGCTCCCGCAGCGGAGAGCAATCGTCATCTTCGAGGAATGCGTGAAAGATGTATCTGTGTGAAATCGGCAGGGCGCCGCCGATTGCACTGCGAACACGCAGCAATGATCGCGGGCCGCTGCCGATGTAGCAAAACGTGACGGCAACGGCGCGATCAACTCACCGCTGTAGCGGAGCTTGCCCCGCTACACGCGAAAGATCAGCGACGGTCGCTGTTCTTGGCGAATTCGCCGTCGTGGCCGTGCGTGTCCAGATTGCTATGCTGCTCCGGGCGATGTTCGCCGTTCTTCGCGAACTCGCCTTCGTGGCCGCGCATCTCACGATGATCGCGATGTTCTTCGCGATGCTTATGGCCGTTGTGATTGCCATGGTCGTGGTGGAAATCGAAATTTTTTGCGGATGCGGCGCCAGTAAAGGCCAGGGCAGCGACGGCAAAAGCAACGAGCTTGATTTTCATGAAAGTCTTCTCTCTCAGTTAAACGGGACGACACGACGTTGCGTCGCCCTGTTTAACGGCGTGCTGATTTTTGGCGTTGACCACTCGCCATAAATTGACATTCGTTGACATTACGAAGCATTGCGGGATGGATCGATCGTCGCGACGGAACGGAATTTCGGACTTCGAATGTTCATGAAATTTGACGACGCTGCTGGTTGACCGGGCGGCACGTGCCCACTCCGGCCATGCCCGGATAACGCTTCGGCCTGCAGTTCTTCGTCACGAGAACACCGGACACTCGACAGCAGATCCGCCCGCCTCAAACACGCCGCGCTTCCCGTGCTCGGCGAGCTTGCGAAAGTGCGCATTGCACGGCGTTAATTCGGATCACGTATTACATATGCCGATAATCGGTGTGCCCTCGAACTCGTGATCCGGTATGCCCTGATTCTTCATCCAGTTCCGGTGCACGAAACCGTTCTTGTCCGCGATGCCGAACCGTGCTGCTGACCGAAGCCTGGCTTTTGGGCGCTCCTGACGATACCCACTCTGTAGGAAAGCCCATAAATAGCATGACTATATGCCTGCGCCGCACCGGGAAAACGCTAATCGAAACGTTGGATGACGCTGCATATAGTTTGTCTATTGAAGCAAAAGCGCGGGATTTCGCATATCCCAATTACTAGTCAAGAACACCGCGCCCGTATCACCCTCTCGCGCAATGCCCGCATCGTCATGGGCGGTTATGACGGCTTTCGATCGTGAAAGCCGCATGCCCATGACGTGCCGATGAAACCCAGTATCTGAACGCGATCGACGATGAGTCGACCCATCGACCAACGAAGAAAAGACTGGAGGAAGACATGGCGCAGAATCGGGATGACGACGCACAAGACAATGCAAAAGAGAACGGCAATCTGATCAGCTCGACCCGGCGCGGACTCATGCAGGGCGTGGGTCTGGGCGCCGCGCTGTCGCTGCTGGGCGGCGTCGCGGGCGGCGGTGGTTTGATTTCCAGCGCGCAGGCGGCCGAAGCGGCGTTTCCGCAGCACAAGAAATGGAAGATCGTGTTCGTCAATCACGTGACGACGAATCCTTTCTTCGTGCCTACGCAATACGGCATCCAGGATGCCTGCTCGCTGCTCGGCATGGACTATCAGTGGACCGGCTCGGCCACATCCGACGCAGGCGAAATGGTGCGCGCGGTCAACTCCGCGATCGCCGCAAAAGCCGACGCGATCGCCGTGCCGATCGTCGATCCGAACGCCTTCGACAAGCCGATTCAGGCCGCGCTCGACGCCGGCATTCCGGTGTTCGCCTACAACGCCGACGCGCCGCGCGGCAAGAGCAATCCGCGTCTCGCGTATATCGGGCAGGACCTGTACCTCTCGGGTTATCAGATGGGCGAGCGTATCGCGAGTCTGATCGACAGCGGGCTGGTCGCGCTGTTCATCGCGACGCCGGGGCAGCTCAACATCCAGCCGCGTCTCGACGGCGCGAGCGACGCGATCAAGAAATCGGGCAAGAAGATCGACATTCAGACGGTTGCGACCGGCGCGACCGTCAACGAGGAACTGTCGAAGATCAAAGCCTTCTATCTCGGCCATCAGGATCTGAAAGGCATGTTCGCCGTCGATGCGGGCAGCACGCAAGGCGTGGCTCAGGTGATGAAGGAATCGAATCTGCCGTCGAAAGGCGTGCACGGCGGCGGCTTCGATCTGTTGCCGCAGACCATCCAGCTCATTCACGAAGGCTTCCTCGACTTCACCATCGACCAGCAGCCGTACGTGCAGGGTTTCTATACGGTGATGGAAGCGTTCACGTTCCTCGCATCGGGCGGGCTGGTCGGGCCGGCGAACATCAACACGGGCCTCAAGTTCGTGACGAAGTCGACCGTCGAGCCGTATCTCAACACGTCGACGCGTTATGAAGGCAAGACCACCAAGCCGCAAATCGTTCCGATGAGCGGCGCAATCAAGTCGTGATGAATACGGTGAACCAACCTGCCAAAGTCGAAGCGCCCGCGCGGGCAGCACCGCCGCGCGGGGCGTGGATGTCCCATTGGGCGCCCGAGCTGCGCATTCTGCTGGTGGCCTTGCTGCTCTCGGCCTACTTTCAGTTCGTCAATCACGACTTCCTCCTGAGCAACGCGAGCCTCGTCAATCTGTCGCAGTTCATCGCGCCGGTGGCAATCATCGCGTTCGGCGAGATCATGCTGATGATCGGCGGCGACATCGATCTGTCGGCGGGCATGGTGTTCGCGTTCGCGCCCTTCATGATGGTGTTCGCCAACGACGCCGGCGCGCCGATGTGGCTCGCGGTCATCGCGGGGCTCATTGCGGCGGCGATCATCGGCTTCGTGAACGGCGCGGTCACGGTCTTTCTGCGCCTACCCTCGTTCGTCACGACGCTCGGCACGCTCTTTCTGATCAACGGCATCACGCTGACCGTGTCGCGCGGCACGCCGGTCGCGACGCCGGGCTCGCCCGAATTCGCCGCCGTCATGGGCGCATGGGGTTATAGCGAGATCATCTGGACCGTGGCGATCGCCTTCGTCATGCACACGCTTCTGCGTCATACGCGCTGGGGCCTGCATACGCAGGCGGCGGGTGCGAATGCGCTCGGCGCGAGCGAGGCGGGCATTCACGTGAACCGGCTGCGGCTCGGTAACTTCGTGCTCGCGGCGGTGCTGGCGGGCTTCACCGGCATACTCGAAGGCTTTCGCATCACGTCGATTGACCCGCAAGCGGGCGGCAATCAGATCATGTTCCTCGCGGTCGCCGCGGCGGTGATCGGCGGCACGCCGCTCACGGGCGGCTCGGGCACGATCGTCGGCGGCCTGCTCGGCGCGGCGGTGCTCGGCATTCTGAGCGACGGCTTCACGCTCATCGGCATCAACGCGTTCACGTTCAACATCATTCTCGGCGCCGCCATTCTCGCCGCGATGATCTTCAACATCCATGTCGGGCGCATTCGCCGCCGGGGAGCCCGATGATGAGCACGGTGCTGACAGAACCACAGGTCGCCGGCAAACTCGCGCTGCGCGGCGACAATCTCGTCAAGCGCTTCGGCGCCGTGACGGCGCTCGACGGCGTGTCGCTCACGCTGGGCGAAGGCGAGATTCTCGGCATTCTCGGCGACAACGGCGCGGGCAAATCGACGCTCGTCAAAATCCTCACGGGATTTCATCAGCAGACGAGCGGCACGCTGCACATTCACGGCGACGAGACGCTGCTCAAGTCCGTCGATCATGCGCGCGCGCTCGGCATCGAATGCGTGTATCAGGATCTTGCGCTGGCGAATTCGCTGTCGATCTACCACAACATGTTTCTCAATCGCGAGATCGTGCGCACTGGTCCGGCGCGCCTGCTGCGCCTCGTCGATCACAAGCAGATGCGCGAGCGCGCGGCGCAATGTCTCGACGATATCGGCGTGCACGTGCCCTCCGTCGATCTGCCGGTGGAGCGGCTTTCGGGCGGACAGCGTCAGGCGATCGCGGTGGCGCGCGCGGTGAATACGAACGCGCGAATCCTTCTGCTCGACGAACCGCTCGCCGCGATGGGTGCGCGCGAAGCGGCGCTCATCATCGACCTCGTCATGCGGCTGAAGGAAAAGGGCGGGCTCTCGATCATCATGATCATGCACAACTACGCGCAGACGCTCGATATCGCGGATCGCATCATGTTGATGCAACGCGGCCGCGTGACGTACGAGCAGCGCAGCGCGAATACATCGGTGGCGGAGTTGATGGACATCGTGAGGCGGGAGTATCGGGCGATGCGCGCGACGACCGCGCCTTGAACCTTGTCGATTGAGCCAGTTGCGGTGAGCTGGCGTGGCCGGACATTCATGGATTACCGCAACCCCAAGCAACGCAAGAGCATGCACGGACGCATCGTGCAGGAGCTCGGCATGCAGATCGTGAGCGGCGCGTTCGCGCCCGGTCAGCGTCTGCCCGCCGAGCCCACGCTCTGCGCGAGCTATGGCGTGAGCCGTCCCGTGCTGCGCGAAGCGACGCGCGTGCTCGTCGCCAAGGGGCTCGTCGTGTCGAAGCCGCGCGTGGGCAGCGTCGTGCGCGCGCGGCACGAATGGCACATGCTCGACCCCGACGTGCTCGTGTGGACCATCAGCCATCTTCCCGAAGGCGAGTTCTTTCGCGCGCTCATGACGGTGCGGCAGATCATCGAGCCCGCCGCCGCTGCGCTTGCCGCAATCTCCGCCAGCGACGATGACATCGCGCGTATCGCCGCCGCGTACGAACGCATGGAAACCGCGCAAACGGCCGACGATCTGCTCGATCCCGATCTGGCGTTTCATCGCGCGATCATGACGGCGACGCACAACGACATGCTCGCGTATATCGGCAACATGCTGTCGCTCGCGCTCAGCGAATCGATCAAGCTCACGAGCCGTCATCCGAATACGCATGCGCTGTCGTTGCCGCGTCACAAGGCGATTTTCACGGCGATCGCCAATCGCGATGCGCTCGCCGCGCGCCAGGCGAGCGTCGTGCAACTCGACAACGCACGCGCCGATGCCAACTCGATACTCGGTGGCGCGGTGCTGGAGCCGGAGCGGCCGTTGTCGGGGTGAGGACCTTGCTTCAGGTCTCGATCAGGTCTCGATCAAAACCCGCCCATCTTCGATACGAATCGGCACGCGCACGAGGCTCGCACCTTCGCACGGACCATCGACACACACGCCGTCTTCAAAGCGGAACATCGCGCTGTGATGCGCGCACATCAAGAGGCCGCCGTCATACGTCCAGAAGGCGTCCGGCTCGTAGTTGAGCGGAATCGAAAAGTGCGGACAGACGTTGCGATACGCCCATGCCTGCGCGCCGCGACGCAGCACCAGAACCGCGGGCGCGGCTTCGAGGCCGCCGCCGTCGGGTATGTCGTCGAGTGCGCAGATCGGTTGCGCCGAATCGTTCACGTCCGCTCCTGCGCAATCAACGTGAAATCGCGCGCCACGTCGAAACCCGTTTTCATCGGCACGTAATCGATGACGAGCGACGGCTTCACGCCGAACACCGCGTCGGAATGCACGTAGGGATCGTCGGCGGAATAGAGCGCGGTCGTGAGCGACGCGTAACCGGGCGCGTCGATGCGAAAGTGAATATGCGCGGGCCGCATCGGATGACGTCCCGTCGCGATGAGCATCTGGCCGACAGGACCGTCCGTGGGAATCGGATAGCTCGTGGGTTTGATCGAATGAAAGGCGTAAGCGCCTTGCGCATTCGTGCGGAAGCGTCCGCGCAGATTGCCTTCGGGCTGCTCCGGATCCTGACCTTCGTACATGCCGTTCGGCGCGGTTTGCCACACTTCGATCGTCGCGCCTTCCACCGGCTCGCCGTTCAGCCCGCGCACGACGCCATGAAAGAACGCCGGCTCGCCGTCGCTCTGCGCGATATTCGCACCGAACGCCGACTCCTTCACGCCGTCGCGATAAAACGGGCCGAGCAGGCTGCTCTCAGTGGCCGCTTCCTCGCGATGTTGATTGATGTCGTCCATCACGATCGACAGGCCGAGCGTGTCCGACAGCAGAATGAACTCCTGCCGGATGCCGTCGCACTTCTTGCCGGTCGCCGTGAGAAATTCGATGCCGCGTCGCCATTCGTCGTGCGTGAGGCGCACTTCGCGGGCAAACGCGTGCAAATGGCGCACAAGCGCGACGACAATTTCCTGCGTGCGCGCATCGGCGCATGCGCCAAAGGAATCGGTCACGGATTGCGTCAGGGATTCGTTCATCGGTTGAGTCATGATCGTCGGTCTCAGGCAGGCGCGCGTCCTTCGTAGGCCGCTTCGAGCAACGCGCGCAACGGCGCACGCTCGACCGGGCGCGGGTTCCAGTAGGGGCTTTTCAACGCGACATCCACGGCGATATCGATATCGCTCTCCTTCATGCCGATGTCCTTCAGCGCGAGCGGCGCGCCGTTGCTGCGCGCGAGTACGTATGCGCCGTGCGCGGCATCGTCGGCGCCGAATGCGCGCGCTATGCGCTTCATCGCGTGCGGCGCGGCATCGCGGTTATAAGCGAGCGCGTGCGGCAGCACAATCGTATGCGTCTCGGCATGCGGCAGATTGAACGTGCCGCCGAGCGTATGGCACAGCTTGTGATGCAGCGACATGCCGACGCTGCCGAGCACCGTGCCGCACAGCCACGCGCCGTACAGGCAATCGCTGCGTGCATCGATATCGTCAGGTTGCGCGACCACGCGGCCCAAGCCCTGCGCGAGCGCCCGAATGCCTTCCTCGGCCATCAGGCTCACGACGGGATTCGCGTCCTCGGCGTAGAGCCCTTCGGCTGCGTGCGCGATTGCGTTGATGCCGCTCGTGACCGACAGCGACGCGGGCAACGACACGGTAAGGAGCGGATCGTAGATGACGGTCTTCGGCAGCACGCGCATGTCGCGGCCCGTCTTCTTCAGACCCGCTTCGGTGAGCCCGTAGATGGGCGTCATCTCCGAACCGGCGTAGGTGGTCGGCACCGCGAGAATCGGCAGCGACGAAGTCAACGCGATTGCCTTGCCGAGACCGGTAGTCGAGCCGCCGCCGATGGCGATCGCACAATCCGCGCCGACTTGCTGCGCATACGCGCGCGCCTCCCGCGCGGTCTCGACCGGCACATGCATCACGGCTTGCGCAAACACGCCCGCTGCGCGATGCCCGATGCGCTCGGCCAGCGCTTCAGCCTGAGCGCGCTGCTGCGGCGTCGCGAGAACGAGCGCGCGTTTCGCGCCCAGAAGTTCGATCTCGCGTTCGAGATGGTCGATGCTTCCCGCACCGAACACGACGCGCGAGGGCATGCCCTGATAAACGAACGATTGCATGGTTTCGAGCGCGCTCAACGCGGGTAGTAAGGCGGAATGTTTGCGTCGACGTTCACCCACACCGACTTGGGTTGAGTATATTCGCGCATCACTTCGAAGCCCATTTCGCGGCCATAACCGCTCGCGCCGACGCCACCGAACGGCGACGCCGGGCTCACGCGCTTGTAGCAGTTGATCCACACCATGCCGCTGCGCAGTTGCCGTGCAACGAGATGCGCGCGTTGCAGGTCGCGTGTCCAGAGGCCCGCGCCCAAGCCGTACTCGGTGCCGTTGGCGATGGCGAGCGCTTCCTCGTCGGTGCGAAACGTGCTGACCGTGACGAACGGGCCGAACACTTCTTCCTGTGCGACGCGGTCCGTCGGTTTCGCCTGCACGATCGTCGGCTCGACGTAGCAGCCCTTCGCGAGCGCGGCGGCATCCGGCGCCTTGCCGCCCGCGAGCACGCGTCCGCCCTGCTCGCGCGCGACATCGACATACGAGAGCACGCGGTCGCGATGCATCTGCGACGTGAGCGGACCCATTTCCGTCGACGGATCGAGCGGATCGCCGATACGGATCGAGCGCGCGAGCGACGTAAAGCGTTCGAGCAGATCATCGGCGATAGATTCGTGCACGATCAGCCGCGATGCCGCAATGCACGCCTGCCCCTGATTGTGAAAGATGCCGAACGCCGAGCCTTGCACGACGGCATCGAGATTCGCATCGCCATACACGATGTTCGCGCCCTTGCCGCCGAGTTCGAGCTGCACCTTCTTGAGATTGCCGCTCGACGCTTGCACGATCTTGCGGCCCACCGCCGTCGATCCCGTGAACGCGACCTTGCTGATCTCCGGATGCTCCGCGATATATTGCCCGGCGACATGGCCCAGGCCGGGCAGCACATTGACCACGCCCGCCGGAAAACCGACTTCGGCCATCAGCGCTGCGATTGCGAGGCTCGACAGCGGCGTGAGCTCCGCCGGCTTCATCACGACGCAGTTGCCCGCCGCGAGCGCGGGCGCCATCTTCCAGCTCGTGAACATCAGCGGGAAATTCCACGGCACCACTTGTCCGACCACGCCGACCGGCTCGCGCGTCAGATAGTTCAGGAAGCCCGCTTCGACCGGAATCACCGAGCCTTCGACCTTGTCCGCCATGCCGCCGAAATAGCGGAACGTCGCGGCGGTGCGCGGCACGTCGAGGTTGCGCGTGTCGCGGATCGGGTGGCCCGTGTCGAGCGATTCGAGGCGCGCGAGCGCGTCGGCGTTGGCTTCGATCGCATCGGCGAGCTTGAGCAACAGGCGTCCTCGATCGGCGGCGGCCATCGCGCTCCACGCCGGGAACGCCTTTTTCGCGGCCGCCACCGCGCGATCGACGTCTTCGCGGCCAGCCATCGAGACTTGCGCGATCTCGCTGTTGTCGTGCGGATTCAGAGTCGCGAGCGTGGCGCCGCTCAGCGCGGGCACGAAGCGTCCATCGATGAAGAGTTGCGTTTGCATTGTGTTGCTCGTATCGAAGATTGAAGACGAAGCGTTCCCCGCGACGCCTCATGAAGGCGTCGTCGTGTCGAAGAGGAAACGGGAATGTTTAGAGCGCGACCGGATACGGCGGCAGCTCGCCGCTTTCGTAGCGTTTGGGCAGATCGGGCGTTGCGTTCTCCCAGACGAGCAGCATCGAGCGCTTCTGCGAATAACCCTTGTGGCGGATGTCGGCGGGCATCGCGGCGATATCGCCCGCGTTCATCGTGATGCGGGCGCGCGGCTCGCCGGTGTCCTTGTCGGCGACATCCCAGATGATCTGATCGGACAGTTGCAAGAACCACTCGACGCGATCGTTGCCATGGAATACGGGCAACACGAATTCCTCGGTCGTCGGACAAAAGAGGCTCTGCTTGCAGACGGATGTCACCGACGGATTCCATGTCACGTCCGAACGCGACAGATACTTGAAGAGGCTGAACGCGTGCAATTGCCCTTCGAAACCGGGTGCGGCGTGAATCTCGGGCTCGTCCTGCGAGACATCCGCGAACTGGCGATTCACGGGCAGATCGTTGCGCAATGGTGAGTCGCCTTCGATGCCGGGCATGCGCTTCGTCGCGATACGCGTGCGGTCGATTGCCGCGATGTTGTCGCCGTGCTTCGCGCCGAATGCCGAGCCGGTTTCTTCGGGCGCGGCGAACGGATCGAAGCCTTCGTTGACCCAGTCCTTCAGGATCGCCTTGAAGGTCGCCATGATGACCGGCGTCTCGAACTGCTGCGTGTACGCGACGCCCGCATCGCGGAAGTTCGCGTTATACGCGCCGGCATACATGTCGACGCGGCCATAGTGATTGCGCGTGCCGATCACTTCGTCGAAGTTGACCCAGCCGTAGAAGAAGCCCCATGCGACGTCGCGCATCATCGCGCGCAGGAAGTCGTCGGCGTGCATCTGATGCGAGCGCGTCTGTCCTTGCGCGGGCCATTTCACGGTGACGAAGTACGCGTCGCGGCTGAATTCGAAATCGCCGAGTTTGAAGGTGCGATAGCCGGTGGTCGCATCGGGGTCGGTCGCGACGACGCTCTGAAGAAATGCGGCGTGATCCATGTTGTGCTCCGGAAGTTTGAAGGTCGTGGGCGTAGGCGTGTTCACTGGATGCAGATCTGCGCCCACTTCTCGACGGACGCCGCGCCGGCAATCGTCTGTACGAGCAGCACGCCAGTCTTGCGCGCTTCGAAGCGATAGGCCGCGCCTGCAGGCAGCAACGCCTGATGGCCGCGGCGCAGGCGCACGAAGCCCATCTTCTGGCCGGACGGTTCGCCTTCGAGAATCACGCTGCCTTCCGTTTCCTCGCCGACGAGCGGACCATCGGAGGGCTTGATGAAATGCACGTCGATTTCGCCGTCGATGGCAACCGCGAATTCATCGTGCGATGCGCTGAACCACGGCGAGACGCCTTCGGCGCGCAAGGTTTCGATCACGTACTTGAGGTTCTTGCCGACCACCACTTTTTCATACGGCGCGGCGTGGCTCGCGACTTCGAACACGTTGGACATCGCGTAATGTCCGGCCTGGCCCTTGATGATTTCGATGCTGCCCTTGCGGTAGTTATCGAGGCTCGCGAGGTAGGTCTGTTGCATGTCTGTCTCCAATGCTCCGTTGATCTTTCGTGCGGCTTTGCAGCGTCGCCTTGAGATGAAGATTAGGGCTGCGCCCGCTCCAAGGCAATGAATCGAGGTTCGCGTTTTCCGAACGTCGCGTGCTCGATTGCGGCCCTAGGGAAAGTACTTATCTCGGCGCGAGCCACGGATAACGTTGCGTGTCGGCGCTTTCGTAATCGGGATCGAGATAGATGAAGCAGCGCTGAATCTTGAAGTCGCGGATCTCGAAGACGTCGACCCAGCGGCCCGCGTGCGTGACGCCCGCCCGCCACTCGACGCCGCCGTGCGTCGCGCCGTAACTCGTGCCTTCGACGACCACCGTATCGCCCTGCTGAATCACGTTCAGGTAGGCGAGATCGTGCTTGAACTTCGCGACGATCGAGCCGAGATCGGCGAAGAGTTTTTCGAAGGCCGCGCGGCCGGTCGCGATGCCCCACTTCGGAAAGTAGACATCGGCGTGGTCGTCGAAGAGATCGAAAATCGATGCGCCGCGATCGAGTCGGCGCAGGTATTCCAGCGCGATGGTTTTGCGCTGTTCATCGGTCATGGTGACGGGATTCATGGTCGTTCCTGATGAGAGTGGTGAATCGTTCAATGCAGCGTGCGCAGATAGGCGATGATCTTGCGGCGCCGTGCTTCGTCGCCTTCGAAATAGGTCATCGCGTTGCCGGGCGCGACGGTTTGCGTATCGGTGAGCCAGGCGTCGAGCAGCTTCTCGTCCCAGACCTTTCCCGCAGCCGCCGCCTTCATTCCCGCCGAATACTTGAAGCCTGTTTCGGATGCCAGCGGCCGGCCGACAATGCCGAAGAGATTCGGCCCCTGCCCGTTCGGTTCGCCCTTGCCGAAGGTGTGGCACACGGCGCAGTTGTTGGTCGTGAGTTTCTTGCCGATCGCGACCGTATCTTGCGGCGCGGCTTCCTGCGCATGCGCCGACGTCGTGATGATCAGCGCGAGCATCGAACATAACTTAGTAATCCGAATCATTGTTGCCCTCCATTGGCCGATTGAGCCGCACGATAAGCAAACGCGATGATCGGCCCGAGCGTGCCGCCACCCGCCCAATAAGCCCGTGCAGACGCCGACGCGACGCAATTGCCCACGCCGTACAAGCCCTTGATCGGCTGGCCGCGCGTGTCGAGCACCTGTCCGTGCGAATTGGTTTTCGGGCCGCCCTTGGTATCGAGATTCCCGGCGACGATCAGCGCCGCGTAATACGGTCCCTTCGCGGCGAGCGGATACATCGTCTCGTTCTTCTGATCCGCTTTCTTGCTGACCGGCCCGTTGAACAGTTTCTCGACGATGCGCTCGCCCCGGCGATGATCCTGATCGATGCCCGCTTTCGCGAAGCCGTTGAAGCGCTTGATCGTCGCGTCGAGGTTGCGCAGAAAATCGTCGGAGAGATCGAGGCCGCCGAGCGCGCTTTTGTGCGTCGCCAGCCGTTCGCGGATCGCGCCCGCGAGTTCGGCGAGCGTATTGCCGCGCAGCACGTGACGGTCGTTCGCGCCCTTCGGCACGATCAGGCTGCCGTAGTCGTCGCTGGCGCAATGATCCTGCGCCTGCTGGTCCCAGATCGAGATGAGCGCGAGGTTCGGATACTCGCCCTTCGCACCGTCCCATTGCGAGAACGTCGCGCACACTTCGTTGTAGGCGAGCTTCTCGTTGACCACGCGTTTGCCGTACTTGTTCACGTAGATCATCGAATCGCCCGTCGGCGTGAAGATGCCGGAGAGCGAGCCGTCTTTGGCGATCGCCTTGTCGAGCGAAATGGGCGCCATCCACGAGTAGTTCATGTTGCGCAACTGCACGTCGAGCGCGCTCGAAATGCGCACGAAATCGCCCTCGTTGGTCGGCGCGGCGCACCCGCCATAGACCGCGCCGTGCAGGAAGTTTTTGCGCAACTCGGGGTCGTGCGTGAAGCCGCCGGTCGCGAAGATCACCGCCTTTTTCGCGCGCGCCCGGAAGACCGTGCCCTCCTCCGTCAGCGATTCGACGCCGAGCACCGCGCCGGTTTCATCGACAAGCACTTTCTGCACGCGATAACCCGTTTTGATGTCGATGCCGTCGCGCCGTGCCGCCGCGCTCATCGTGCGGATCGCGACGCGGCCGCCGTCGGACATGCTCGGCAAGCCGTCCTTCGGAAACAGCACGCGGCCGCGCGGCGCCTTGTCTTCCGGCAGTTCGGCCCAGTAATCGGGCACCGCCGCTTCATGCCGGTACGGCAGCGCGCCCTTGCTCGCCAGCAGCTCGGCGGCGGGCGACGCGCTGTCGTAGATGGCCTCGCACATCTCGTACTCCCAGTCGGACAGACCGAGCTTCGGCAGCGTCGCATCGTATTGCTCCGGGCGCGACAAACGCGCGACGTAGCGCATGTAATCGGGCTTCGGATCGGCGATGCCCGCGCGGCGCATCGGCTCGTTGTTCGGCACCCAGTACCAGAACGCGGCTTTCGCGGCCGTGCCGCCCACGCTGCCCGCCTTCTCCAGAATTGCGACACGGTTGCCGAGCCAGCGCGAGAACAGCGCGCACGGCAATCCGCCGCCACCGCCGCCGCACACGACGACGTCGTATTCCGCATCGAATGTGATCTCGCTCGCGGCGCGCGCCGACAGCGACACCGCGCCGAATGCCGCCGCCGCGGTGCCCGCGCCCGCGGCCTTGATGAAGTTGCGGCGCGACGCGGCCGCAAGCTTGTTCGTCTCGCTCATGTTCGTCTCCGTTCGTTCGTGTCGTATGAGCGAACGTTACGAAGACGCGGCCGGCGGGTCTTTCAGGTTTCGCGGATTACAGATTCCGGGCGCGCCGGCACGCGATCGGGGTAAACACCGGGGCGCCATTCGCGCACGCGGCGTTCGCGAACGGCGACCCATCGCGCCGTGGAAGACGCGTGGCGTCGCATCTATACTCGCGTGAACAGCGGCGCCCAAGCCGCGAAGACGAACACGCAAAGTGGAGACGAACATGAGCGCACCCAAAGGCGCACTCAGCGCGCCGGATGCGGCCGCCCGCATCGATCGCTTCAGCGCGGTCGCGGGCGTGCCGGGCCTCGAATACTGCATCTCGGGCCCGCGCCCGTATTCGCTGGAACTGAGCAATTCGTCGGACATGATCTGCCTTCTGCTCGGCACGATCGTGTCGGAGACGCGTTACGACGACGGCCCCGCCGCGCCCTTCACGTTTCGCGCCGAGACGGCCGCGTATCATCCGCGCGGCGAAAGCATGCGCATCGATGCGCACGACGTGCGGCATGGCTTCATCGCGTTTCGTTATGCGGATGCCTTCGTGAACCGCATCGCCGAGCGCGGCGCGGAGCCGTTGCGGCGCGCGGGCAGCCGCAGCAATCTCGGCGCGGATTCGATCCGCCATCTCGTGCGCTATGCGCGTCAGAAAACACACGCCGATGCACGCGCGGCCGATCCATGGGAAATGCAATGCGTCGCCACGCTCGCGTGGATCGAGACCACGCGGCAACTCGAACGCAGCGTGCGAACGCGCAAGTCCGCGCTGACCGACGCGGGCTTCGCGCGGCTCGAAAGCTATGTCGCCGACCATATCGATGAGAGCCTCGCCTGCGCCGATATCGCCGCCGAACTCGGCTTGCCCGTGCGCGCGGTCTTCGATGGCGTCAAGGCGCGCACCGGCCTTTCGCTCTATCGGTACGTGCTGGAAAAGCGCATCGACGACGCCGCGCACATGCTGCGTTCAGGCGACGCGCCGCTCGTCGACGTGGCCGCCGCCTGCGGATTTTCTTCGCAGCAGCACATGACGGCGCTCTTTTCCGGGCGGCTTGGCATCACGCCGCGACGCTTGCGAAACGGCGCCGCATAGCGCGCATCGAGAGACACATGGACCTCTTCATGTCGATGGAGGCTTTCGTTCGCGCAGCCGAAGCGCAGAGCTTCGCGAGCGCGGCGCGGCAGCTCGGCGTGGCGAAATCGGTCGTGACGTCGCGCGTGAAGCAGTTGGAGGAGCACTTCGGCGTCGCGCTGTTTCATCGTTCGACGCGCGCGGTGCGTTTGTCGGAAGTCGGCGAAACGTACTATCGCGATTGCCTGCTGCTCGTCTCCAAAGTGCGCGAACTGTCGGGGCGCGCGAGCGCGGAAACGCAATCGCTTGCGGGCACGCTCAACGTGCATGTGCTGCCGGGCTTCGCGCTCGGCCACTTTTCGCAGGCGCTGATCGCGTTTCGCGAGGCGCATCCGCGAATCGAGTTCGTTGTGACGGTGAACGATCGCGTGATCGATCCCGTTCAGGAAGGCTTCGATCTGGCGCTGCAGATTTATCCGCCCGCGTCGAATCTGCTCGTCGAACGCAAGCTGTTTCCCGTGCGCGGCGTGTTGTGCGCGACGCCCGCGTATCTGAAGGAAGAGCCCGTCATCGAGACGCCGCTGGACTTGCTGCGTCACGATTTCGCGCGTTACGCGCACTATCCGTGGGGCGACAACTGGCCGCTCATGAAGGGCAACGAGTGCTATGAAATCGCGCTCAACGCCGTGCTGAAGACCAACAGCGTGCATCTGCTGCTCGAATTCGCGCGTGCGGGCGCGGGTGTCGTCTATCTGCCGACGATGGTCGCCGCAAGCGATTTGCTCGAACGCCGCCTCGTGCGCGTGCTGCCCGACTATGCAGCGCCGCCGCTGTGGTTGTCGGCGGTGTATCCGACTTCGCATCGCTCGACGACCAAGGTGAAGGCATTCGTCGATTTCCTGCGCGAGCGTTATCTGAGCGAGCCGCAATGGGACAAGGCGCTCGGCATCGCTCCGCCTGACGACGAGGAACGCAACGTCGACGAAGAATTGGGCGATACGTGACGCGTCAGATGAACGCGAGCCACACGAGCAGCGTGACGATCGAGAAGAGCGTGGACATCGAAATGACCGAGCCCACCACCGTTTTCTCGACATCGTATTCGACCGCGAGAATGTAGGCGCTCTTGGCGGTCGGCACGGCCGCGCAGACGACGGCGGCAACGGTCGCGGTGTGACCGAGCCCGCTTGCAAGACACAACACGTAGACGACAAGCGGCACGACCGCCAGCTTGAGCGCCGTCAGCAGCGCGTAGAAGCCGAGGCGCTCGCGCAACTCGCCGAGCGTGAGTTCGAGCCCGATGGCAAAGAGTGCGCACGGCGTCAGCGCCTCGCCGATCACCGTGAGGAACGATTCGAGCGGCGCCGGCATGCCGAATCCGCCGAACGACCAGAGCAGGCCGAACACGGTCGACAGGATGACGGGATTGGTCGCGATCTGACGGATCAGCGCGCCGGTGCGGATGGTCCGCGACGCGTCGAATCGATCGATTTCGAGCAGGATGACCAGCATCGGAAACATGAACGCGCCGACGAACACAGTCGCGATGGCCGCCGCGAGCACGCCCGGTTTGCCGTACAGCGCCTTCAAGACGGGCAGCGCGACGAACGCGGTGTTGGTCATCGAGACGGAGGCGGCGAGCATCGCGCTCGAGCCGAGACGCGCGCCGCGCGCGATCTTCGCGAACGCCATCGCGATGGCAAAGCAGATCAGCGAGCCGCCGCCGAACGCGGCGAGGAAGCGCCAGTCGAGCAGCGAATGCAGGTGCTCGTCGCCGATCGTCAGGAACACCAGCGCGGGCATCGCGACGTAGTAGGCGAAGCGCGTCAGCGACGCGCCCAGCGCGCGCGGCATATAACCGGTGATGCCCGCGAGCCATCCCGCGACGATGATCGCGAAGATCGGAAAGATCGTGCCGGCGAGATGCATGACGGTATCCGATAGCGTTGGGCCGCGCAGGCGCGCTCGCCTGCTCCTGAACCGGCACCATTATCGGAGAAAAGCCTCACGCGACGCACCGTTTTGCGCAGGCGTGCTTCAGCGCGGCATCAACAGCACGCGCGCCTGTTCGCTCGTCAGCACGCCACGGCCGCGGCGATTCGCGGCGCTCGCGGCATAGACGTCGCGGCGCGCATGCGTGATGCCGAGCGGCGCGAAGCCGTTGGCCGGATTGAACGCGAGCTGATTGATGCGCGCCTCGTCATCCGCCGACGGCAACGTGGCGATTTCAACTTCGCCGATCGTCGCCAGATCGGCCTGCCATGCCACTGACGCGTCGTTGACCGGCGTCGATGCTTCATCGACGAACAATTGCACGCCGAGCCGCCATTTCACCGGCCCCGCGCTCAGGCGATCGAGCAAGTCGTCGCGAAGATAATTGTCGGCGTGACGATCGGCGCTGCTTCCGGCGGGCGTCGTTTCGTGCGGATGCAGCGAGTTTGATCGCCGCCTGACCGAGTTGCACGACCGATCCCCAATAGTGCTCCGTCGTCACGCTATCGACGTGATGCAGTTTGGTTTCCTTGACGAGAATTGCAAGAATGCGCGCGGTCTCGATCGCGCCGAGTTTCTCCGACATCAGTTCGCGCAATCCCGTGGCGAGCCCGCCTTTCGGGCCATCGGCAAGCAGCGCGACGATGATGTCCGCCACCGCCATGAACTGCACCGCGTTGCGCGCGTGCGAGCGTCCGCCTTCGTTCGTCAAAAGCAGATCGGTTTCGATGTCATCGTCGGTGAAGAATTTGATCGCGATGCCGCGCACATCCGATGCCGTGTCCGCCTGCGGGCAAGGCTGACCATTCGATATGCGGCACGCAATGCGATACGACGCGCCGGGCTTCGCGAACGGACCGAACTGCGCGGCGGCCGGAACGTCGTCTGCAATGCGAAGTGTCCCGAACGCGCCGAGCAACTGTTTCTGATGCTGCGCGCGATCGACGAGACCGTCGAGGCCCGTCTGACTGCTGTTCGCAAGCTTCGCTTGCTGCGCGCCGATTGCAGCGACGAGTGTCGCGAGCGTGGCGGCGTCGTCGGGGGAGTCGGTCCAGCCGGCGCCGTTTTGGTTAGGTGGAGAGGAACTCATGGGGAGCCTTCATCGCGTCTCGCGTAGGATCGATATCGGCCGGACGAGCGTGTTCGGAGGCGTCCTCGGCGCCTTCGTCACGCATATCGACCGCCGCCTGACTTACGAACCGGTATAGATGTTGCAGCTCAAACCCGCGACGCAGACCTGGCTCGTGCCCGGCGTCCACGCATCGCGCGATGTGCCGCTGGCTTTGCTCGTCGACATCGCCCCGCCATAGCTCGAATCGGCGGATGCGCCCTGCGCGTTTTGCTGCATGGCGCCGCCTTGCGCCGGAGCCATCTGCATGTCCTGAGCTTGCGCGAGCGCGCTCATTGCCAGCAGGCCGGCCGCGGTTGCTGCATAAAGCATCGTTGCTCTCATCGCCATCACCTCTATTAGTCAAATCATTACGTTAAGGACTGCAAGCTTGCGACGGGCTTGCAAATGAACGCATGCGGGCCACGTTGTCGGCGCAGCGGTGCGCCGTGCGGCTTCTGATTGAATGCGGGGTCTGATTGACGCGCGGCTTCGCCGGTCTCGTGGACCGGTGCGCTATGCGGGAGCCTGTGGGTTCCGGAGGTGCACATCGTTAAGGACGCACTCACAACGTATACCGTACGAGGGAAAAGTAAATTCCCCGTTTGCTCGACCCTTTGCCGGCGCGCGTGACGGCGACTTTGCAAACACGCTTGCTTAAGCAGGCGATGACATCGTGCGTCATTGATGTGCGTCGCCGATGTGCCCCATCGACGTGCGCCCGCGCCGGAACTTTTACCGGGTGCGCGGTTTCGAAGCTCACTTTCGATTTTGCTATATTGGGTTTCCCGCCCGGGAGTTTCTGGCTATGCGTGTCGGCCGACCTGTCAAACCACTTCCTCATCCGAACTGCGACTATTGCGGCGCGCCCGCCACGCTGGCTCGCGCCGGCGACGAAGCGTATCCGTATCGCGACGACCACGGCCCGCTCTGGGTCTGCGCGCCCTGCCAGGCGTGGATCGGCACGTTCGCGCGCAGCACGCGCAATGTTCCGCTCGGCCGGCTCGCCGACAGTTCACTGCGCGATCTCAAGGCAAAGCTGCACGCGGCGCTCGAACCGCTCGTGCAGGCCAAGGTCCGGCGCGACGGCTGCAACGTCTTCGAGGCACGGTCCAAGGGGATGAAGTGGCTGGCGCAGGCGATCGGCGTCGATCCGGAGAAATGCAGCATCCATACGCTCGACGCCTCTGCGTGCGAACGCGCCATCGCGGTCCTCGAAGAATTCGCACAGACTCGCGAGAATCACCCTTCAGATTCGGCGACGGACGCTCGTTAACCTGAAAAGGTCAACCATCGATCCTCGCATGTCACGCACCCTACCTTTTCAGCGCACGCCCCAGGCAACGCGCGCGCGGCTCACCAAGGCGCAGTTGCTGCCGATTCCGCGCGCCGTGGCGGACGAACTCGCGCTCGCGGCGCACGTGTCGCTGGCGACGCTGCGTGCGGGCGCGGCCGATATCGCCCCCGCGCAGCACATCACCGAGGCGATGCTGCTGGCCAAGTTTCTCGCCGAAGCGGGACACGGCGACTTCGCGCACGAAGAACTGCTTCTCGCCGACCAGACGATGGCCGCCGTGTTCGACGCCGGCCGCGCGTCCGGCACGTGGTCGCTGCCGCCGGACGGTTTCGACCGCCTCGCCGCAATCGTTTCCCTCTACGATCATCAGTTGCGGCGCGCGACGCTCGGCGCTCTGTCCGTCGCAAGCGAGCGGCTGGAGCGCTTCAAGTCCGGCGAGCCGTATCAGCCGGTGCACGCGCGCAAGTCGGCGCCGCTTTGATTCGGCCTGTCTGCGTCAGAAAGCGGTGCGCAGCCCGACCATGACGCTGCGGCCGCCTTCCGGCGCGATGTCCCGCACGACCGAACTCGCGTAACGCACCTCCTGGTTGGTCAGATTCTGGCCGCGCACGTAAGCGAGCCAGTGCGTCGATCCGACACGGAATTTGTAGGTCAGGATCACGCCGAGCGTGGTGTAGCTTCCGGTCGGCAGATCGTCTTCCGGTACGCGATGCTGCGGCCACGCGTGGACCAGTTCGGTGCGCGCGCCGTACGGGCCGTATGCGTAGTCGAGTGCGAGTGTCGCGCGTAGCGGCGAGATGCGCGGCAGCGGCTCGCCGGTATCGACGTTGCGCGCATGCGTGTAGTCCGCGACGAATTCGACATCCAGACGTTGCGCGCCGCGGTCGAACACGCGCCATGTGCCATCCAGCTCGATGCCGTAGAACTCCGCGCGCACGCCTCGATAGACGGCTTCGTTCAACGCGTCGTCGGTGCCGGGCGGGACGGGTTCGTCGTCGTCGTTCACCAGGCGGCCGGTGTTGAACTCCGTCAGATAGTTGCGAAAGCGGCTGTAGAAGACGCCCGCGCTCGCCTTGTTCGCACCGTTCGCGAAGCGCAACGACAAGTCGGTCGAGATCGCCTTTTCTTTTTGCGCGTCGGGATTGCCGATTAAATATTGGCCGGTCGCGTCGTGCGGGCCGTTCGAATAAAGCTCGTAATAGGTCGGCGCCCGCTCCGTGTACGCGACGTTGCCCGCCACCGACCACGCCGTATTCAGTTTGAACAAAGCGCCCGCCGAGACGCTTCCCGCGTTGAAATCACGCTGCGGCGAGCCGGCAAACTTTTCGTTTCCGCCGGATGTCGGATCGATCGAGACGTGCTCGTAGCGCGCGCCGAGGCTCAGTTTCAGGGCATCGGTGACGTTCCATTCTTCGAGACCGAACAGCGCGGCGTTGGTTGTCTGCGATGTCGGGACGAGCGCTTCATCGCCGAGCGCGGAGAAAGTGTTCTGGCTCAACTGCACGCCGATCGCGCCTTCGAGCGGACCGATGTTCCTGTGCCGGGCCTCGATGCGCGCCTCGTAGCCGTGGTTGCGGAAGGTCGTGCCGGTCACGCCGTCGTCGATTTCCTTGTGCTCGTAATCCGTATAGGCGAAGTTGAAGCGCAATTGGCTGAACGGTCCTTGCAGATTGCGAATCTCCGATGCCGCCGCGATGTGATCCTGATGCATGCGCAGCCGCACGTCGTCCTCGGCGACCGAACCGTAATTCGCCTCGTAACCGTTGTAGCTGATGCCGGCGTAACCGTCGGCCCAGGTGTACGACGTGCCGACGGCGCCGCCATGCCAGCGGCCGTCGCTGTTCGGAATGCTGCCGTATGGCTGGGCGACGTCGGGGCCGTCGAGCGCGCGCTGTCGGTCCGAGTGCGCGAAGCCGGGAATGCGCTCGTTGCTCGTTTCGCGATCGAAGGCATCGACATGAAAGGCGAAGCGTCCGTTGCCACCTTCGACTTGCGCCGCGCCGGCGCGGGCGTCGTTGGCGCCGCCGTAGCTGGCGTCGACTTGTCCGGAAACGCCTTCGATCGGATCGCGCGGAATGCGGTTGTCGATCGTGTTCACGACGCCGCCGATCGCATTGCCGCCGTACAGCAACGCGGCGGGTCCCCGCACGATTTCGATGCGTTCCACGGAGAGCGTGTCTTCGGGCACGGCGTGATCGTAGGACAGCGACGAGGCATCGTAGGACGCGACTCCGTTCTGCAACACGCGGATGCGGTCGCCATCCATGCCGCGGATGATCGGGCGGCCGACCATCGGGCCGTATGTTGTCGTCGAGACGCCGGGCAGTCCGTTGAGCGTTGCGCCGAGCGAGTCGGCGCGGCGCAGCGTGAGGGCGTCGCCGTAGAGGGTGCTTGCGGGGGCCGCGAGGGTTGTCGAGCCGAGCGGGTTCGCGGTGATGAAGACGGGGTTGAGGGCGGTGTCGGTGGTGGGTTGGGCGGGTGCGGTCTCGGCGTGGGTCGTGTTGGTGAGTAGCATCATCGTCAGGGGGATGATGGTGGTGAGGTGGGGGTTGGGGCGGTGGTTTGGGGTGGTCACGTTTGGCTTTATGTGATGATATATCGTTTCTGTTGATGGTTGTATTTGGCCTTCGATGTGGTCACTGTTCCGTGATTTTTGAGATGATATAACGTATCGTTTATGAAAGCCAAGCGGCTCGTTGGTGGCCAGGTTGTGGGGATATTGCGGATTGGAGGGGCCTGCGGTGGAGGGACGATATTAAGCGGAGAACGGCGTGGCCGCTGAAACGATACATATGTGTATCGAATGATACGAACTCGATTTTCTAGGGGCTATGGTTTAAGAATTAATGAGGATCGCTGCTGCAAAAGCTTCAACCTTTCGCATTGGGGCTGTCCCTCCGTGAAACAAGTTCAGATAAATTTGATAACTTATTGATTTTAAATAAAAATATTATATGGACGAGCTTTAATCTATGTTTCACGGGCGCGAACATTAGTCGAGCCGCCGAACATCCCCAGTTGCAAGTCGCTGGGCTGCTAAAGCGGATTCGAGCGACGATAAAACGCCACTCCTCAAGACTACCTCTGGCGGTGATACACCTGAGTATCGCTTTTCATACGCCCAGCACTCACGCATATCCAAACGGATAAGCGACGTCTATTGCTTTCGGGTTGCAATGATTGGCGAGCAGACGACATCGTAGTGACGCGGAGGGTGTCGCTGACGGACCCCGCTCTGTCGAGCAAGTTGGGCACATCGTGACGGGCGAACTGGTTGCTCAAACACGATTTGAGGTGACTGCGTGGTGAAGCGTCGCGCCAACTTAAGGTGATGCAAAGCGCGTCCTAGTAGCCGAGACGGACCTATTCCAACTGGATGGCTTTCAGGCAGACCATCGGACCTATCGCATCGCCGGCAATTGCGTAGACGATAAGCGAAGTACATTGCCGATCCTGATGCGCTGTTTCTTGAGGGGATTGTCTTTGCGTTCGCGATGGCTATCCGCGAAGTGCCCTGTGCGCGCAGATCTTGGCCAGTCGATTCCGGCCCTGTCGTGTAGTCGTCGACATTAGGCAGCACGGATCTTTGTGTCCGAATTCGGACACTGCTGCACTTAGCGGTCAGGGCCTTACCTCGCCCGATAAGTCTGCAGCTTCGTTCGTTCGGTATTTCGCCCCGGCCGTGGTGGTGCCTGACTGTCCGAATTCGGACAGTCAGGCGCGCGGTCAACTTCTCGGGTAATGGTATTTACCCTTGCTACGGGGGCGACTACCCATTGCAGCGTCTTATTCTCGGTGTCCGAATTCGGACACGATCCTTAGATGGGACTTCGCTGCGCGGGATTCGCGTTTGAAAATCGCGGCAGCGTTTTAAACTTTCAGCCTGCCTCTGAAGATGAAACGTCTGCCTAAGATTCTGCGATACACACACTTCGCGGTGCCTCCGCGCGTGTCCGAATTCGGACACTTGCGCTGCGGGACGCTTTACTCACCACGGCGTATCTGGCCGGCACCAGCCGGTGAATTTGTCGGCGCTAGAAACATTTAACTTTTGCGGCCGAACTCGATTCTGACGCCTCTGCCAATCTGCGGTGAACAGCTCGCCGTCGTTCCATAATTGGACGCGGGGCGCGCGGGCGCCACACTATGTTTGCGGTCAAACAATAGAGCAGCGCAGAATTCCCGTTGCTAGCGAATCGCCCGTTCCGGCTGTGCTCACCGAATAAAATCATCGCGGTGTCGCGCTGTGTCCGAGTGCGGGCGCGATCTTTCTTCCTGACCACGCTCGCCCGAGCTAACCGAAGTACTGAAGCGAGTCGTCCCCAAATTTCACTAAACCTTTTCCACCGCCGAACAACCATGGCATAGCAGACTTGGTGTCGAAGCGCAGTGTCCGAATTCGGACACTGCGCCTTTTGACGTCGCGTGTCGATCCCGTTCCCTTAAACAAAAAACCCGCCCAGGCGGGTTTTACAATCCGGTGTAGACGGAAGCATCTTGCCTAAAGGTTGCCTGACCCAAACCGGTCTTTGTTTCACGCCCTCCGAAAACAACCGTTAGCAATGCTGCGTCACACCGTGTCCGAATTCGGACACTCAGTGCGAGTGCAGTGTCGCGCTTTCAGCGCCCACAAGCAAAACAACGGAGCCGGCCTCGATACACTTGAAACACGTCGACCACTGATCACCCTCAACGTCTAGAGCACGAGCCTCCCGTCAATCTGTCCGAATTCGGACACTCGGGTCCGCAACATCACCTTCTTCGTCCGCCGAGCGAATAAAAAACCCGCCGAGGCGGGTTCGTGTCATTCCGATCGGATTGAGAACATCTTGCCTATATGCTCCCTAAGCTGACCCTCCTGCTCTTCAGTCATAACGCCAGCCTTAAATTTGAACGTCAGTCCCTTAACGTCCTTCGTGATACTCCCCGCCTGAACCTTTCCGGCAAAAATCTTGAGAATGCTTCTGCCACCCGCATCCGTCGCCGATTCTCCCCGACTCGCTTGCGCACTCAAACTAGCGGCTACCTTCGTTTGGACCAAATCACCCGCTACCACCTGCGGCCACAATTCCTGAAGCGCCTTCATCCCCGGCTCACCCGTTTTCTTCAGCGCGTTCGCAATATCCTGCGCCGAAGAAGCGCCCAAAACCGCAGGCGTCAAATCGAGGTCGCGCTTCACGAAATCCGGCAACGAGTCATACGCCAAGAACCGATAGAGATCACTTCGAGAAATTCCCATCGCCTCGGCGAGACGCGTCCGATTCGGAAACTCCGACTCCGCTCGCCGTATCGCAATCGCGATCTCATAATCGGAAAGATCGTCGCGCGTGACGTTCTCCATCAACGCCAATGCGGCCATATCCTGATCCGAACACTCGATCACCACCGCCCGGATGCTTTCCTTATTGATCAACTTGTGCGCGCGCCACCGTCGCTCGCCCGCGACAAGCTGAAACGTCTCGCCAATTCGACGAACCGTCACCGCCTGCAGCAGCCCGACTTCGTTGATCGAACGCGCCAGTTCCGAAAGCTTGGTCTCGTTAAACTGACGTCGCGGCTGCCACGGATTCGGCACGATCGAATCGACGCGAATCTCCGTCTCCACGCCCCTCGACTCGAGTTCCTGAATTCGAAGCTGCGCGGCGGCCAACGCGCTCGTGATCCCCGGCATCGTCTGCGGACCCCGGTTCGTCTTGTCCTTCTTGTTCTCCCCTTTGAAGTCCGCGGGCTTGGGCAAGTTGGCCGTCTTGGCCATCAACTGTTCACGAATGTTGTTGCTCATGCAGACTCCTTCCACGATTTGATGAACATATCATCCAGCCATTTGGCATATTGCATCATCGGCTGTCGAACACGTTGAAGGGATTTCGCCGTGGAGTGGGTGCTGACGACATCGAGCGCCGTCGAGAAGGAGAGTGCGCCACCGCTCATGACCGAACTCGCGGGAATCTCGAACGGATCGAGCCATCGTCCGTACGCACTCTGCGCCCACTGACGCACCACCGGCGCCGACGACGTTTTCCCATAGTCGACCTTCGACAACAGGATGGAGATGAAGTCGTAAACCTTGTCTTCTTCGTAGGGGAGGAAGTCCTCCGCCACATCCGAAAACAACCGCCAGAATGCCAGCGAGCTGATGAAGTCAAGATTCTCGGGGATCATCGGCATGACGAGCGCGTCTGCGGCCAGCAGCGCGTTCAGGTTCATGTACGACAGCGACGGCGACGTGTCGATCAGAATGTAGTCGTACTGCGAGCGAAGCGGCTCGAGGCCTTCGCGCAAGACCGCCCAAAAACGATAGCCCTGGATCGTCTTCTGTCTGGCCGGCAACAGAAACTCCGCGCCGTACAAGAACGTGTGACCCGGGATGATGTCGAGCCCGTCCCAATAGGTCGACTGAACGCTCGCGCCCAGACCGCCTTCCACGTTCTGATCATATATATAGGGGAGTACGGTATCGTCGCCGGAGATTTCCTTCTCCGCGTAGAGTCCGCACAGTTCCGACGCCGACGCCTGCGGATCCAGGTCGATGAGCAAGACCTTGCGACCGAGGAGCGTCAATGCCTGCGCGAGGCAAACCGTCGTGGTGGTCTTGGCCGAGCCGCCTTTCAATTGCGCCGTCGTCAGTACCTTGCCTCTGAAGTCGCCGATGCCGTCATCGAGACGCGTTTGAAAGATGTCCGATGCTAGCTTTACCCACACACGGACTTCCGGCAACGTAAACGTGCGGCTGCGGCCGCTGCCGTTGAGCGTCCCGGTAGGCAGACCGCCTTCGCCCTTTGTCACCAAGTACTGAATCTGCTGCCGCGTGAGATTGCACATCTCGGCTAGCTCGCTGATGGTGTAGAACGGCGCCGTCTTGCGCGGTCGCGGTGCGAGGATCTGTTCCCGAAGATTGTCCGCAAAGGGTTCGAGGTTATCGGCGAAATCTGCGACTTCGCGAAGCGTAACCTTCCGATCTTCCATAGGTAGGGTGCCTACGTTTGCCATTCTGCGCTTTCTCCTTGTATTGACGCTGAAGCGCAGAATACACGAATACGCGTAAACAAGCTTGTGAAGCGCGGAGATTTCACGATTCTAAGCAGTTAGGAACCCTGATCCCGTTGATTTCCGGGCATTTTTTCGCGGAAATCTCGTCATGCAGAGTATGGCGATTGACCTTCACTCACCTTGAAAGCGGCTCAACTCAAATCGCCAGCGAATAGCTCCGCACAAAAAGCACCCCCGGGACGGTTTTTGTGCAACATCGATTCTCACTAAAAACATCAATCTTTTCAGCAAGTTAGAAACGAATCTTGACCACAGATCGAGCTTTGTCTCGCAGTGTATGTCTGGTTTTTTGTAAACCTTAAACCCGCCAACCTACAAACAGTCTCAAACTTTTCCTTTTAAATCAACGACAACGCCTGTGGATAGGGACGGTTTTTGTGAAGGCCGGGGCGGTTTTTGTGCTGGGCAGGCTGGAAATTGGTCAGCCGGGGGCGGAAATTGTGTCGATCGGGGTGGAAATTGTGAGCGGCGGCCCGGCAACAGGGCGATTTTTGTGCGGATAACATGGGGAAAAGCGGGGCGGTTTTTGTGTTGACACCCCTTGCTCGCCTGTTAGAGTGCCGGGGATCGAAGCCGAATCGGAAGCATGGAAAACCAACAAGTCACCGTTACGCCTCAGCAGCTGGCGCTGGACATCTACGAGGATATGTCCGCGCAAGGTTCGGCCATCTGCGAATCGACGAGGGAAATCGGCTTCCTGCGCAACAACATCTTCACGCGGGTCGGCGGGCTGGGCATCGCCGCGCGCCGCGTGCTCGATGCGGCGTATTTCATCGTCGCCACCAAGGCGCCCGAGACGCTCATCGACGACAAGGTCTATACCTTCACGGCCGACGTCAACTACTTCAAATGGCTGATGCGCTACGACAGCCGCAATCACAGCCATCTCATCGCCCAGATGCGGGCCGCGGCGCGCGCGCGCGTCGAAATCATGACGGCGCCGTCCATCGAGGAACTCACCGAGAAGGACTCGTGGGGCACCATTAGCCTGCTGGGCGATTGCTATATCGAGCGGAACGTCGTGTGTATCCTGCTCGCGGGGCGCGTCATCAAATACCTGATCAGCCCATATAAGGCGCACTGGTTGAGCTTGCGGGCGTCGACGGCGTTTTCGCTTTCGCTCGCGCGCGCGATCTACGACCGCCTCATTCCGTGCGAAGGGCACGGCGTCACGGAGTGGTTCGCCTTCGAAGACGTGCTGGAATGGCCGGGGAAAGTCGGCGAGTCGCGCAAGGAAGTGAAGGAGTTCAAGAAGCGCTTTCTCGAACCGGCCATCGACCAGCTCAACGAGGTGTCGGATTTCGACGTCAACTGGGAACCGAACGCCGAGCGCGTGCCGGCCGAGAAACTGAAAATCCGCTTCAGGTTCACGAAGAAGCAGGGCGCCGATGCCGCGCGCGCCGGTATTCAGGACTCGATGTATCTGCTGCTGCACAATGAATTCGCCTTCGATACCCCCGACTTCGAGCGCCTCGCCAAGCGCCGCGACGAGTGGACGGACGAGCGTCTGGAGCAGGCGATCGAATACACGCGCTTCAAGCTCAACGAAGGCAAGGTGACCGTCAGTCCGCGCGGTTATCTGTTCAAGGCGCTGGAAGGCAATTACCGAATCGGCGACGCCGACCGCAAGATGGCCGATATCAAGGCCAGGCTGCTCGACGAGGATCGCCGCGACCGCCGCAGCCGCGATGTCGCTCAGGCGCAGCTCGAAGCCACCATTCAGGCGCAGAACGACACGGCCAAGGCCAAGATGAGCGAGGAGATCAAGGCCGGACGTCAGCTGTTCGAAGCGGCCGAAGCGCAATTGCGACGCGATCTTTGCCATTCGTTCGTGAGCCAGCTGATTCCGCAACGGCTCATCGAGAAACAGGGGCTGTCGCGCGAGACGCTGAGTGCCGACAACATCCTCACGGTCAATCGTGTGGTCGCGGATGCTTTCTGCTCGCACGTCTTCGTGAAAATGAAGAAGACGCGCCCGGGCAGTCGCGTCTGAGCCGACCGCACGCTCACACTGCGCCTGGACCTCAGGCCGCGTCCTTCAACGGCTTCTGGCAAGCCGCCAGCAACGCCCCGGCGAGCAGCACCAGCGCGGAATACACGAGCCCGCGCGTGAGCCCCGCGCTGTCCGACACGCGGCCGATAACAACCGGCCCGACGATCTGCCCCAACGCGAACACGATGGTGAATGCGTTGATTCCCCTCGGCCACTGTCGCGCCGGCAGGTTGTGCCGCACGAACGCCGTCGTCGATGCCACCGCGGACAGGAACGTCGCCCCGAACACCGCGCCCGACAAAAACGCCGCGAACGGATGCGCGATCATCGCCGGGACGAGCGTCGCGGCTGCGAGCAGCGCATTGAGGATCGCGAGGGCCTGGCCGCCGCGCATGCGATCGAGCAGTCCGGACCACATGCGCGCCGACACCACGGTCGCCACGCCCAGCAAAACGTAGAAGCCGGTCACCACCGCGGGACTCATGCCGGCATTGCGCAGCAACGCGACGATGAACGTCATGTAGCCGATATAGCCGATGCCGAAGCAGCCGTATCCGGCGAGCGCCAGCGCAAAGCGGCGCCGCTGCTCGGAGCCGCCGGGTGCATCGTTCGCGCCGTGAGTGGCCGATGCAACCGGATGCGCCGCCTCGATCCGCCGTGCCGCGCGCATCGCGACGACCGAACACCCCGCGCAGGCGATCGCCAGCGCCACCCACGCGAAGCGCCAGCCGTGAACCACGGGCAGCACCGCGAACGGCACGATGATCGACGACATCACGATGCCCCAGCCGGTGCCGCCGTAGTAGAGGCCGATCACGAGACCCGCATCGCGCGGTGAGGCCGACGCGAGCCGGGCCGCCAGCACGCCGCCGCTCACGAAGACGAGCGCGCTGCCGATGCCCGTCGCCACGCGCAGCGCGAGCAGCGCGTCGGTGTCGATGACCGCGCCGCTCGCCGCCATCAACACAGCCGTCGTCACGCATCCGGCGATGAACAGCGTGCGCGATGCGAAGCGCATCGACAGGCGTGAAAACGCGAGCGCGCCGAGCAGATAGCCGAACGCGTTCGCCGTGTTCATCGCGCCGGCTTGCGCGAAATTCCAGGCGAGATCGACGCGCATCGGCGGCAGCAACAGTGCGTAGGAGAAGCGCGCCAGCCCGAGCGCGATGGCGCTGCCGAGCGATAGCGCCATCGCCAGCATGAGCGCCTGTCGGCGGTCCGTTTCGTGAACGTTCGCCGGAAAAAACTCGTCGCTCGCTTCGTCGTGCTGGCTCACGCGTGGGTCGTCCTCTGGGTTTGCGTCGATCCTGGCGCCGATCTTGGCTCCAATCGGCCGACGTATGGTAGCGCGTCCGGTCACATTGCTTACACACGCGATGGCTAAGCTTCGCGGCGCTGTATCGATCGATGTGAATCGCCGGAGAACCCGATGTCGTCTGTCCCAGGCTGCCGCCGCGCCGCAGCGTGTTTCGTCGTTTGCGTTGGTGCAATCGTTTGCGCACTCACGGCTGGATGCAGCAAGTCAGCACCGGACGACGCGGCCGCGTCGCCATCGATCGCCGCGGCGAGCAG